>NZ_CP171148.1:1770384-2091346 GCF_043099725.1 Nostoc sp. C110
CTTGATACAGGTGATAATTTTTACGTTAATCAACACTACGGCTTTGATTTTCCCCGGAATGATATTCGCCTTGCTAGTGCAGGTTGTTTAGTGGGACGTACTCGTGAGGGACATAAAGAGTTTATGGCGATTGTTAAACAAGACCGCCGTTATGTCGCTAATCGCAAATATACTTTTTACACTACCGTGATTCCTGGTGATGATTTACTGAAAACGTTTCCAGGATAAGGTAGGATAGCACAGATATGCTACCCCAATTTTTCTAACTTTGTTCTTGTGGTTGCCCTATCTGTGCTGTCAGCTTCTCTTTATCTTGTCTGCGTTTTTTGGCGTAAAGTTGAATAGTGACTGCCATCAAAATAATCATGGCAAAAATAGCCCAAGCAGCGATATCTGTAGGGAGATTATTCTTAAATACAGCCAGCAGAACGATCGCTACTAACATAACTGTAGGTGCTTCATTTAAAGCCCGTAATTGCTGACCACTCCAGCCACATTCACCTACTGCTAACTTCTTCATCAGCCGAGCGCAGTAATGATGATAACCAATTAAAATAGCAACAAACAGCAGTTTTATATGTAACCAGCCCTCTTTTAAAACGTCTGGTTCAGTGGTTACTAAACCGATGGCCATTGCGATCGTCACGTACATTCCTGGATTCGTGATGATATAGTAGAGACGCTTTTCCATAATTTGATATTGATTTTTCAATATCGTTTGCGCTGGCTCAGGTTCAAGATTCGCTTCAACGTGATAGATAAAAAGGCGTACTAAGTAGAACAAACCAGCGAACCAAACTACAAATCCGACAATATGAAATGCTTTAAACCAAGAATAAGCCATGAATCATCATCTCCTTTACTTGTAATGGTAATAAAAAGTAGTCAGGAGCCAGAATTCTGAATTCAGAATATTCCACCCATTAAAGGATGAGTTTTCACAAGAAATAACATTTGAATACTGCCACTTAATCTTCCATTTAGTGGACTAAAGTGATAATTTTGCACCCTCTACTAAATTGATTCTGACTCCTGAATTCTGACTCCTGAATTCTGAATTTTGACATTCATTTTTATAATATCGATTTTTGCCAAAGGTATATTGTCAATGAGCATCTTTACGACGCACAAAGGGTAAAAGGTCTTCCAAAATCACCTCGTGGTAATGTTCTTGAGGATAATGTCCAACATTATTAAGTTTTATTAATTCAGTATTTGGTGCTAAATCTGTAAATTTTTGGGCAACGTCTACAGATAACCAAGGGTCAAGCATCCCCCATTGAATCAGAATTGGCTGTTGCCATTCTTTAAAACCAGATTCTATTTCTGTCATTGCTGAATCAAGCTGTAAATTGCGAATACTTGATAACAGACTCCGCCCAGATGAAGAACTTTTCAAAAATGGTTTTCGATAAATATCTAATTCCTTATCTCCTATGCGATAACGGCTACCACCTTCTAAGGTTCGGTCAACTAATAAGGGGTCTTGAGTCATTACTTCACCTACCAAAGGTAAACCCATTTGTTTAATTTTCCAGGGTAATTTGGCGGCAGTTGATATTGGTGTATTTAAAATAGCTAAGTTGGCAATTTGTTCTGGATGACGCAAAGCATATTGCAATCCTACAGAACCTAAAAAGCCTTGGACAACTAAAGAAAAATGTTCAAGTTCTAGGGCTTTGACAAATCCTTCTAAAGCTGTAATAAAAGCATCGGGAGTATAAGCAAAATCTCGTTTTTCTGGTTTTGCAGAAAAGCCGTAACCAATCCAATCTGGTGCGATCGCTCTTGTACCTTGATTCGCTAGAGCCGGTATAATATTACGCCAACTATAACTTTGTGAAACTAAGCCGTGTAACAACAACACAGGCGCTAAGTCTGTTCTGCCGATTGGTAAAGATTCTCGATAAAACCATTCCAGTGAATCTACATTGATTTTATGTTCTGTTATTGACACGTTATTTTCCTATATTGGTCATTTGTCATTTGTCATTTGTCATTGGTCATTTGTCATTTGTCATTTGTCATTGGTCAGGAATTATTATTCTCTTCTGCTTCCCCTGCTCCCCTGCTCCCCCTGCTCCCCTGCTTCCGCTGCTCCCTCATCCCCCCATTCCCTGAGAAATAATCATCTCACGAATCGCATAAGCTGTAGCGGGCGCTAGTAAAACGCCGTTGCGATAGTGTCCGGTAGCTAGGAGGATGTTACTAAACCCTGGCAACTTACCAATAACTGGGGCTGGACGACCTTCAGGACGGGGACGTAACCCTGACCAAGTGCGGATAATTTTTGCTGTGGCTAATTCTGGGCAAAATGCGATCGCTTGTTTTCTAACAGATTCCAACAATTCTTGATTTGGCGGTATATCATCGCCATTGCTGGGAAATTCTACTGTTGCGCCTATCCAATAATCTCCACAGCCTACAGGAACAATATGCACATCATTACCCGTTATCGCTGGCTGGAAGTCGGGATTGCCTAATGGATGCCCTACACGCATTTGCAACGCTTGCCCAAGTACGGGGCGGATATCAATTGTCTGATTTAGTTTTGCCGTCAGTGGTGTTGAACCTAGCCCTGCTGCAATTACAAACCAATCAGCAGTTATTTTTCCTTCTGTAGTCTCAAGTTGATGGCAAAATTCAGATGTTGAGGTTGGGGCATCCAAAACAGTCACGCCAAATTTGAAAGTTACACCGTTTTGCTGGGCGGCCTCAACTAAAGCTAATGTGAGAGCAGTTGGATCGAGTTGACGATCTTGGGGAGAATAGACAGCGCCAGTAATTTTTTCGCAATCGACTTGAGGACAGATATTTTGGAGTTTAGCCGTATCCCATATTTCTAAATGCCAGCCTTGAGAGTGGCGAATTTCTACAAGTTTTTCCCATGCTGCTAAATTCTCCTCTTCTAAACCAAGACTGAGAATTCCCTGACGATTAAAAGGGATTGTGCGACCTGTTAAAGCCTCTAGTTCTGGAATCAAAGTTTCATAGCGTTGGATGCTGGTTTGTCGCATCTGCCAAGCTTTACCCTTGATTTTTTGGCTGATTGCGCCCATCAAAACGCCAAGTGCAGCGCCCGTGGAAGCTTGTGCTGGTGGTTGGCGATCGCAAACTGTAATTTTCAGCCCTTTTACTAGACTCAGTTCGTAAGCGATCGCAGCCCCAACTACACCACAACCGATAATAACTACATTCATGACTTGTGCTTGAAGTGAGAAGTTAGGAGTTAGGAGTTAAAAATTTAAAATTCCTAACTCCTGTACAGACACAAATTTTTTGCGTCTCTAACTCCTAACTCTTGTACAGACACGATTAATCGCGTCTCTAACTTTTAACCTTCTTCTTTTTTAGGAAGCAGGTCGAGGAATTTGTCAATGTCTGTGAAAGCAGCTTGGGATTGATTCAAGGCAACTAGAGGATTGCCAGCACTAGTAGCTTTATCAAGTTTAACTAGGTCGTTAAACAAATCTCGCGTTATCTGACGGGCTGTGGGTTGGTCTTTGGGCAGAAGGTTGGAAGTGACATAAGTCAGGTGCAGCCTTGCTTCTGTTATGGGCCCATGTATAAAGTTACGCACATTGATCCAATCACCTTTTTGGATTAAGGTTTTCAACTCATCTGAGCGATCGCGCACAGCCTGAATTTCAGGAACATAAGCCTGAATTCTTTCAAGTTGAGTCGCTGTGTAAGTTGGAGGTGTTACTGAAGCACTAGGGCCGCCACAACTCATGAGGAATGTGGCCAATAATACTAAAACAAATGAAAAAATCGAGCGTTGACGCGCCATGACAATGAACTTAATTGCTTTTTGTTTACCGATTCACAGTGTCATTTTAGATCGTCGCTAGTGCAATTTATCGTTCTTGTCTGCCAAGGATTTTGCAGACAATCCGAATATTTTTTATAAAGGGCAGAGTTTCATCTGCTTTTGAGGACTTTTTAAGTACAATTACTTAAGAGGTGTTAGACAGTCCCAACGAGAAGCTATTTTTCACATTTGTTAGTAACAACGATTGTTAGGGAAGTCTGATTTAGAGTTGCTAAATCTCAAAGGTCTTGATAAGCTGAAACACCAATAATATAAGCCTTCTGGCGGTTTTTCTATCTTCACATCCCCGAAGATGCCGACGCAATTATAGGAGTGTTTTTTAGTGAATGCAGCTGAACAGGCAACGAACCTTGAACTCGCCAGCAACATTGCTACGGTGGTTAACTTGTTCAAATTTGAGTTTCCTGATGCCAAATCTGATCTCAAACCCTGGAAAAATGACCCGGAAACTAGGGAGTTAGTCGATCCAGATTCTATAGATATTGGCTTTCACTTTCCTGGTATCAGCAAATCTTGGCGAAGTCGCAGTATTTTGATTCAAATCCGATTTTATCAAGATCCCATCAATAATTCCCGGCGTGCGATCGGCGTGGAGGTAGCTGGATTCGATCATCGCGGTGAAGCGTGGCGACTTTCTACAGTAGAAAACTGGAATGTTGTCGGCACATCTTCGCCTTCTGATGAAATCGAGGATAAGCTCAAACAGATTTGCCGACAGATTTTAGAAGTTTTTAATAAGCCAAGTGAATGAAGGGGGTAGGAGGAAACCTCTCCCATATTCGCGCAGCATCTTGTAGAGAGCATCTTGCAATTTTTAATTAATAATTTTTAATTTTTAATTGGAGCGAAGCGACTTGACCACCGTAATATTTGTACATGGCACAGGCATTAGGGAACGAGAATACAACGAAACCTTTCAGATAATTGAGCAAAAAATTCATGCCCAACGTCCTGATATCAAAGTTTCTCCCTGCCTTTGGGGTGCATTAGGTGCAACGTTCAATGATAATCGGGCATCAGTACCCTTGGAGAATGCGACACTGGCTTTATCTCCAGGAGAAGAAGACGCAGAGATTGTACTGTGGGGGCAATTATACCGCGATCCTCTGTATGAATTGCGGCTGTTGTCTTTGAAACCGATTGAGGCAGGAAATCCCTTTGGGGAAGAACCAGGGGATGTTTTACAATCTCGTGTAGCGAGTCTCACTCCGGCATTGGAACTGCAAGCTAAGTTGCAAGAGGCGGGAATTGCAGAGGTATTTGAGCCAGCACGAGAGGCGGTTATCCACAGTGAACCGTATCATCAGGCATTGCTCACAGTTTCTGAATCTGATTTGAGTGAATATTATGCACCAATAGCTAGAGCAGTTGTGGCTCAAGCAATGTTTATTAGCGAACAGCAAGAAAAATTTCCCCCCATACTCACCGATGCCCAATTGCGGGATGATGTTGTGGAATTGCTGACTCTGGCTTTGGGAGAGGCGGAGTTAGGATTAGTTGGCTGGTTATTAAAGCCATTTATTGAACTAGCGCAGTACGGCGGAACAAATTATGTCAGAGGAAACCGCCTTGAGTTAACTGATAAAATTTCGCCTATGCCTGGTGATATTTTGTTGTATCAGACGCGGGGTGAAAAAATCAGGGCGTTTATCCAGCAACAAATTGCCCAAGCAGAACCGCCAGTGGTTTTAATCGCCCATAGCTTGGGAGGTATCGCTTGTGTAGATTTGCTAGTGCAGCAGCAGTTGTCTCAGGTGGAATTATTGGTAACAGTTGGTTCCCAAGCACCATTTTTATATGAGATTAACGCCCTCTACAGCTTAGAATATGGGCAGTTATTGCCAGAGCATTTCCCGCAATGGTTGAATATCTACGATTTACGGGATTTTCTCAGTTACGTGGGTAATAAAATTTTCCCCGATCGCGTGCAGGATGTGGTAGTGGATAGCAGACAACCATTTCCCCGTTCCCACGGTGCTTACTGGACAAATGCTAAAACCTGGGAGGCGATTATTTCGAGGTTGCCCTAATGGTTTACTTTTTACGGAATCTAGAAAACCCCTCTGCTAAAAGGCAGAAATCGGCGGTTAGAAACCGCGTCTACACAGACGAAACCCGCCTACGCGGGTTTGAAAGCCTTGATTTTCCATTAGTCCGCGTTCGCGTAGCGTTCCGAAGGAAAGGCGGACTTTGTTTGTGTAGCCGCGAATTCCATTCGCTGGGGCTTGGTGCAACATCATGCAGTTGATGGCTAAACCTGAGCGGACATTTGGCTTAATTGTGGGTATTGAAAAGTACCACGAATCTGCTTGGAACGTGCCAGGTGGAGGGTCAGCCGATGATGCGCTGAAATTTGCTCATTGGCTGCATCAGCACGGTGTACCGAAAGAGAATATCCGGTTATGTTTATCAGCACTGGAAGACAATCAGCAGTTAATTGGGGAATGTGGGTTAACTGTAGAGTTAGCAACAGAGCAAAATATCTCCGACATTGTGACTAACTTTTTATCCCCAAAGTCGGGGGATTTACTCTACATTTTTTGGGCAGGACATGGTTTGATTACCTCAGAACGAGAGCGTCGGTTGCTTTGTGCTGATGCAAATAAACAGAATTGGCAGAATTTAGATTTGAATTCTTTATTAGTTTTGTTGGGTTCCGATAATTTTCAGATTCGTAATCATATTTGTATTATTGATGCCTGTGCCAATTATGTTTTAGAGTCGAAGGGAAGACCAACTAATTTAGGTGGCAAAGCTTTTTTGAGTGGACAGCCAAAGCAAGATAGTCAACAATTTGTGTTACTGGCTACGCGAGAAGGAGAAAAAGCTCAGGTAAATTCTGAAAATAAAACAGGATACTTTTCTCAAGCGGTGCGGGAGGCTTTTGCCGCAGCTAATGGGACTTTTCCCCCGAATATGAGGGAAGTTACTGAGGCAGTTAAGCAGCGATTTAAGGGTTTAGATAACAAACAACTGCCGACTTATTTTTATTCCCGCAGTTCGGATGGAGATATCGAAAAACTTCATTTCAACCCGTTTGATATCCCGCATGATATTCCACAGAGTCAAGCTCGTAAGTTTGTTGGCAGGGATGAGCAAATAGAACAATTGCATCAGCTATTACAAGCAAATGATGTTGTGGCTATTAGCGATGTGACTGGGCAAGGTGGCGTGGGTAAAACAGAGTTAGCTATTCAATACTCATGGCAATATTTAGAAGATTATTCTGGCGGGTGTTGTTGGTTAAATCCCCAAGGTATTGATTTGGGAACCCAGTTAGTAGAGTTTGGAGTTGTGAATTTACCTAACTTTAATCCGCCGGATGGTTTAAGCCTAGCAGGTCAAGTTAATTATTGCTGGAAGAATTGGCAAGCTGGCAAAGTTTTATTAATATTTGATGATGTTAAAGACTGGAAGCAAATTCAACCTTATCTACCACCTCAAGGTTCTCGGTTTAAGGTGTTAATTACCACTCGTCAAAACACAGGGTTAGCATATCCATCACTGCCGTTAGGTAAATTGTCAGCAGATGCAGCCTTAGAATTATTAACAACCCTGCTAGGAAAAGATAGGGTTGAGAAGGAATTAGAATTTGCTAAGGGACTTTGGTCGGGTAGCAGGACTATATCGCTATAATCCCGCCCCCTCAGAACCGGACTTGCGCCTTGCAACGCATCCGGCTCAAGCAAGTCATAAACTACAAATTGTTCCAGAATGTATTTGCTGATGGCAGTACAGATGTACGAGTTGTAGGTTGCCGTAATTGTCACCACCACCCTGAGATTTTGGCTTTTTATGATGAAGATGTAACTCCTCATCATTTAATAGAGATTCCCCGCATACAGGACAGACATATTGTTGCTTTTGGGCTATCTTCTGCCTACTTTTGATTAATTCGGATTTAGTTTTAGCTTCTTGCCGTTTAATCCAGTAGTCCCTTAATTTGGGGTCATCGGGTGATGATTTACCTTTAATAAGAATGTGCCTTTCAATCTTAAACCAGGCAAATTTCACCATATAGGCTCCGGTTTGTTTATTACCAAATACCCATCGGTCAAATGGTCTATCAAGATTTAGATTTCCCCAGTATTTAGCCTTACGCCAGCTATCAGACTTATTTCGATGAGTGCGTTTGGCATACATTTTCTGTTTCTCATATAACCAATGGTCAAGAGAATTGAAAATTTTTGAGGCTACCCCAACTCGGAAGTAATTCGCTTGTCCCCGAATAATCGGATTGAGCTTTTTAATGACTGCATCTGCTGACTTACCTTTACAGTTAAGCCATTCAGAACGCAGTTTACTCCGAATATTTAGCACAGACTTTTTACTAGGTTTGATTAACAGCTTCCATCCAGTTTTAGTAGTTTGGTCTTTGTAGTGCCTGATATTGAAACCCAAAAAGTCAAACCCTTCTGTGAGATGCGATATTTTGGTTTTCTCCTGAGAGAGGGTAAGCCCTCTAGCTTGCATCCAGTTATTCAGGATTTGAAGAACAGTTTTTGCATCTTCAAGTGTTTCACAGAACACCACAAAATCATCGGCGAATCTCACCAAAGCTCTAGATGCACGGAGTTCTCCGTCTTTATTATATTTAACTCCCAAGGCGGATTCCATACCGTGCAAAGCTATATTTGCTAACAACGGACTGACAACAGACCCTTGCGGTGTACCAGCATCTGTTGGATGCCATGAACCTGCTTCCATATATCCTGCTAGTAGCCACTGTTTAATTAATTCACGGGCTGGAAAGCCTGTTAAAAGCTCTAACAGAAAATTATGTGATATGTTGTCAAAACATCCTTGAATGTCTGCATCTACCACCCATTTCTTCCGTTTATTCGGTCGGGCTAGGTTATAGATACTGGCAATAGCATCATGGGGGCTACGTCCTGGTCGAAAGCCGTAACTAGACCTTTCAAAAATTGCTTCCCATTCGGGTTCTAAGGCATTTTTAACCATTGCCTGGATGGTACGATCTTGTATTACTGGGATTCCTAAAGGTCGTTTCTTCCCATTAGCTTTTGGGATGTAAATTCGTCGTGCTGGTGATGATTTCCAGGGAGAGTACTCAGTTAATTTATCTACTAACTGACCCCTGGCTGTGGCAGTTTTAATTACTATTTTATCTATTCCTGGTGTGTTTCGACCTCTGTTATACTGCGTCACTTTTCTAACGCTAACTAGGCGATTAGAATAGCTGCGTAGCATCAGTTTCTGGAGAGAGCGTACCTTTTTCAGTTTGCCCTCAGTTTTTGCCCTAAAGATTCGCTGTCTCAAATTCCGAACAATCCGATTGGCTTTGCGCCAGTTGACACAATTCCAATCAGTCTGTCCCTTGGTTCGGTTTACAGTTGCCTGCATCTAACTTACACCTCGGTTTGAAATCATTACAACGGATATTGGTTGACTCACCTGCTTCCCGTCAGCACCTTTTCAGGTTGGATATCTGCCCTATCCACCGGGTTATGGATTTCCCTTGCCTTTCGGCTGGTGGCATTCGCTTTTGGAAGCATCCTTGACCCACTGAAGAATTCGGCTTTCCTTACGGATTGCTTACTGGGTAAATCCCAGACTTCATTGGGGTTACTACGTTACGCACGGATGAGATTTAATTGGGTAGGGTGTCCTCTCTACACCGGAGTGTTTGGTGTCCCAGTTCAACTAAATTGGGGAGTTGAACCTTGACTGAGTATTTCTGAGGTATTCAGTACATTCACTCGTATCACCGTGTCAGCCTTTTCGATGATCAATTCTTACGATGCCTCAACAAGGATTCATTTACATTCACCCATCCAATCTTTCCTTTGCCCGGTTACATTTTTAGGCTAAATGCTCCCTTGGGCTTTACTTTCCGCTTCACACACCACCGTTACCAGTGGTGCATGGGAAGGTTAGGAACAGTCCTGGACACTGGACTGGAGGAATCGGTTCCTCACTCATCTTTTGGAAGCTTTGTATATAGGGGCTTCCAACCCTTCGTGCGCCATCGTGTCGCACCCAATTTGTGAATTATGTACCTGTTGGACTTTACCTAATAGCAGGACTGCGGCAAGAGCCAGGGAGCGAATCATGCTAGCAGACATTCTCGCACAGCTACAAAAGCAAGCATCAGCAGGCGAGTCTGGTGTAGCAGCAGCTTTTGAGTTGAATTGGCAAAGCTTGGAACCAGAAGCGCAAAAATTGGCTTGTCTGTTGAGTTTGTTTGCTTTGGCTCCTATCCCTTGGTCTTTGGTAGAATCAGCAGCAAGTTCTAGCGATTTGGAATTTGACTTAAAAGCTAACCGCACTATTTTAGTTGAGCGTTATTTGCTGCAAGAATTAGCAGAGGATACCTACCAAATCCATGAGCGCATTCGGGAATTATTGCAGCAGAAGTTAGAATATTTGGCGGAAGCAGATGAACTCAAGCGTGGCTATTGTCAAGCAATGGTAGCCTTAGCAAAAGATATTCCTAACACACCCACATTGATAGAAATTGCTAAAGTAACTCTTGCCATCCCTCACCTTGGGGAAGCTGCCACAGTTTACCAAGCGTGGTTAAGTGATGATGATTTAATCTGGCCTTTTTTGGGCTTGGGTAGATTTTACCAAGGTCAAGGAGCCTACGTGCAAGCTTTACCGTGGCGCGAACAATGTTTATCTTCTACAAGAAAACGTTTTGGGGATGAACACCTAGATGTTGCAACTAGCCTGAACAATTTGGCATTACTCTACTATTCACAGGGAAGGTACAGCGATGCCGAACCTTTGTACATCCAATCTTTGGCGATGAAAAAACGCCTGCTGGGGGATGAACACCCAGATGTGGCACAAACCCTGAACAATTTGGCAGCACTCTACCGTTCACAGGGAAAGTACAGCGATGCTGAACCTTTGTATATCGAAGCTTTAGATATGTATAAACGCCTGCCGGGGGATGAACACCCAGATGTGGCAACTAGCCTGAACAATTTGGCATTACTCTACTATTCACAAGGAAGGTACAGCGATGCCGAACCTTTGTACATCCAAGCTTTGGAGATAGACAAACGCCTACTGGGAGATGAACACCCAGATGTGGCAATTGACCTGAACAATTTGGCATTACTCTACAAATCACAGGGAAGGTTCAGTGATGCCGAACCTTTGTACATCCAATCTTTGGCGATGAAAAAACGCCTGCTGGGGGATGAACACCCAGATGTGGCACAAACCCTGAACAATTTGGCGGCACTCTACCGTTCACAGGGAAAGTACAGCGATGCTGAACCTTTGTACATCCAATCTTTGGCGATGAAAAAACGCCTGCTGGGGGATGAACACCCAGATGTGGCAAATAGCCTGAACAATTTGGCAGAACTCTACTATTTCCAGAGAAGGGACAGTGAAGCCGAACCTTTGTACATCCAAGCTTTAGAGATGATGAAACGTCTGCTAGGGCATGAACACCCAGATGTGGCACAAAACCTGAACAATTTGGCATTACTCTACGATTCTCAGGGAAGGTACAACGATGCCGAACCTTTGTATATCCAAGCTTTGGATATCGCTGAAAAACTGTTGGGGGCAAATCATCCCAATACAATAAACATTCGTGAAAATCTGGAATACTTGCGGCGGAATCGTCAGCCTTGATTCAGGAGAATGGTTGCTTTTGTCTGGCGTTGGTTTCAGTAATTTAGGTAATCTGCATCGGTTGCATTACCCGCTTGGGATTCACATCCCAGTCTAATAAGTAGGCAAGATAATTAATTACACAATGTCATTGCAAATGTAGTCAAGCAAAATAATGCGATCGCACAACCTAAAACTACTTCTCTACGATATGCTTTGCGAAGGGTGCGATCGCAATTACTGTAAATATTATTGTTTATCTATTTAATGAGCCTCTGAACCTCATTAAAGAGTCTTTTAGCTCCATTAATGAGTCTTTTAGCTCCATTAATGAGCCTCTGAACCCCATTAAAGAGTCTTTGAACTCCATTAATGAGCCTTTGAACTCCATTAATGAGCCTTTGAACTCCATTAATGAGCCTTTGAACTCCATTAAAGAGTCTTTGAACTCGATTAATGAGTCTTTGAACTCCATTAATGAGTCTTTTAGCTCCATTAATGAGTCTCTGAACTCCTTTCCACTATTCACCTACAGCAATTCCAGATCCTTGATTTCTTTGAAAAATCAGCGATCTAACTACAAGTAGTTTTGACTCTACTTTGTCAGAGATTATTAAATTCAGAATAAAATAGTAAATATATCTTTGTTTTTTATACTTAATTTATGATGGTAAAATTTGAAATCCAGCTTGATAAAAATGATTATCTAAGGTTAAAGCTGTAACAATCTCTCGTTGTTGCATAACGATGAATGATAAACAATCAGTGAGAGAATAAGATTTGTCTTTATGCTTTTGAAAATATTCCCATCCCTGATTAAATAGAGTTCGATCGATTTCGATTAATTCTATATCAGGACTTTCTAATAAACTATTACCAACTTCAACTGCTTTATAATGAAGGTTTCGACTATTAAAAAAAAGTAACAACTTTATCAAAAACGTATGTTGTTGTGATTAAAAAAGTTTTGATTTTATTAAATTAGCCCAATTTTGTAATACTTTTTGATGAGCATCTTCATTTTTGATTTCCAGAGCTAAAATATAGCTGGTATCTAAAAAGTAGATATTTCTCACGGGTTATAGAGATAGCGATCGTGGTTAATTGCACCATCTGTTACATCACATTCCACAGGATTTGAACCTAAATCCCAAATAGAAGATGTTTGTTTGATGCTAGTAATAATAATTTTTCCATTTTTTTGAATAATCTCAAACTCTTGGTTTTCTCCTAAGAGTTCTTTAGGGATTAATAAGCCTTTTTCTGTTGCTGTTAATTTCATGTTTAATTAGCTCCATTTATTTTGTAAGTTAATCAAATGAATTTGCTTTAGGGCAGGCAAGATGCCCACCCCACAAAATTGGATAAGGCCTACCAGTTACCTACAGGTTGAGCATCATGAGAAAACATTGATGGATCGATTGAAATGCCCAATCCTTCAGCTACACGACGACCATAAGAAATATCTGCCCGGAAGAAGTGGCAAAGTTGGCGCATTTGGATGTCTTCCCTTGCTTGAGAGAGACTACCGACAATATTTTTAGCAAGACGCTCTTGCTGTTCAGGAGTTAGTAACCGATACAGATTACCTGCTTGGGTATAATCGTCGTTTCCTTCACGATGACTGTAACGATCGACTGTGACATCGCCCAAATGACTAGGTGGTTCTGCATAAGCTGGATTTTCTTTGGGCGTACCCTCAGCACTATTCGGCTCATAGTTAGGAACGCTACCGCCGTTGTTCCCCGGTGCCATAAAGCCATCTCGCTGATAATGCATCACTGGACATTTGGGCTGGTTAACGGGTAGTTGCTGATAGTTACCACCCAAGCGATACCGTTGAGCATCTGGGTAAGAAAAAATTCGAGCTTGCAGCATTTTGTCTGGAGAGAAACTAATGCCAGGAACCACCGCACTAGGGCTAAAAGCGGCTTGCTCTACTTCAGCGAAATAATTCTCAGGGTTACGATTTAACTCTAATATCCCGACTTCAATTAAAGGATATTCTCCTTGTTTCCAAACTTTGGTCAAGTCAAAAGGATTATCAGGATGTTTTTCCGCTTGCTCTTCAGTCATCACCTGAATACACATCCGCCACTTAGGATAGTCTTTGTTAGCGATCGCTTCAAACAAATCGTGAGTTGCATGATCGGGATCTTCGCCCTTAATCTTAGCCGATTCTTCCTCTGTCAAAGTTTGATGCCCTTGCAGAGTCTTAAAGTGAAATTTACACCAAACGCGATCGCCTTCAGCATTAATTAAACTAAAAGTGTGGCTACCAAAGCCATCCATGTGTCGATGGGTTTTGGGAATTCCCCGATCTGAAAACAGGATCGTCACCTGGTGAAGCGATTCTGGACTGAGTGACCAAAAATCCCACTTTGCATTCTGGTCTTTGCAATTGGTTTGGGGATTGCGCTTTTGGGTATGGATAAAATCAGGAAACTTCAAAGGGTCGCGAATGAAGAAAATAGGGGTATTGTTACCTACAAGATCCCAGTTACCCTCCTCAGTATAAAACTTGAGGGAAAAACCTCTAGGGTCACGCTCGGCATCTGCTGAACCCTTTTCTCCGCCAACTGTCGAAAAGCGCAAGAGAACTTCCGTTTTCTTGCCAATTTCAGAAAAAAGTTTGGCTTTACTGTAGCGGGTAATGTCATTGGTAATAGTCAAAGTACCATGAGCAGCCGCACCTTTAGCGTGAACAACTCTTTCAGGAATACGTTCTCTGTTGAAATGAGCCAGCTTTTCTATGAGGTGGAAATCCTGCATTAATACAGGGCCACGCGCTCCAGCTGTAAGTGAGTTCTGGTTATCGCTAACTGGAATACCGTCAGCAGTTGTCAAGTTTTGGGGTTCAGTCATGGGTTAAAGAAGCTCTCCATGTAAGTTACTCAGATTGCCCACAGTACATTTTAGTCAGTAGATGGATACCTACTGATAGAACAATCTAATTCATAGTCATTACGAGTTTGTATATAAATCATACTCGATATGATTATGAATTACAAGGAATTTTTTTGTATTTTGGTAAGATGCAGAGACGATATATCGCCTCTATACTGCCTTTCAGGTATTTAAATGTTTGAGAATCAACGAGCAAACATCTGTCGCCTCAATTTGATGTTCATCAACTAGGTGAGTTTGATGGGTAATAAATAGAGGCCCTTCATCTGGGGAAGTGGTGATATTACCGTGAGAGCCACGCACCAGGGAAGCATCCAAAGGAATTACATCCATTAAGTAGCGAAAACCTAATTGTTTCTTAAGTAACTTGAGAGCAATTTTTCCTTGAGGAAATTTAATTTGCGGATCAAGGAAAAGTTCTACAGGATCGTAACCAGGTTTGCGGTGGATATCTACAGTTCTAGCAAAATCAGGCGCTTTGGCATCATCGAGCCAATAATAATAGGTAAACCAAGCGTCAGATTGTGCGATCGCTACCAACTCACCCGATCTAGGATGATTGAGATGGTAGGCTTGTTTACCCTCTTCATCCAATACCTGCGCTACGCCTTCAGTCGCTTCTAAAAGCGATCGCACTTTCGGGATATACGCCGGATCGTTCACATATACATGAGCAATTTGGTGATCGGCAACGGCAAAGGCAATGCTAGCACCAAAATCGAGCAGTTCTCGCCCTAATTCTTCCCGCACAGCAATTAAACCGTTTTGCCGTAATACGCGGTTCAAATCCACAGCTTTAGAAACTGGGGTAATGCCATACTCAGAAAGAATAATTACTTGAGTATTACGTGCTTGAAAATATTCAATTAAATCACCACAAACAGCATCAATTTCTCGCAAATCTGCTTGAATCTGTGTTTGATTGTTACCAAATTTTTGCAGACAGTAATCTAAATGTGGTAAATAAACTAGTGATAATGTCGGGCTGTAACGTTCCTCAATCCATTTTGCTGAATTGGCAATCCATTGACTAGAACTAATGGTAGTTTTTGGGCCCCAAAAATCGAACAGAGGAAAATTTCCTAAATCAGATTGAATTTGCGATCGCACATCACTAGGATGGGTATAAATATCAGATAATTTTCTCCCATCTGCGGGATACATTGGGCGTGGCGTAATGGCATAATCTACTGAAGAGTACATGTTGTACCACCAAAAAAGGTTGGCACAAGTGAAAGTTGGGTCAAGTGATTTAGCTATTTCCCAAACTTTGGGAGCTTGTACTAGTTTATTAGATTGTCGCCAAAACTTCACCTCACATTCATCGCGGAAGTACCAACCATTAGCGACAATTCCATGTTCATTAGGCAATTTTCCTGTTAAATAAGTAGCTTGAACCGAACAAGTTACAGCAGGTAGAACTTTTTTAATGGGAGCCACTTGCCCTTTATCAGCCCAAGAAGATAAAAACGGCGTGTTTTCTCCTAGTAAACTGGGCGTTAATCCCACGACATTTAGAACAACTGTTTTTTTCATAAACTTAGTTTCTTCTTAATTTGCGACGAATTCTTTTAATATCCACTCATATTCACGCTGAATAGAAGTCAGCATATCTATCTTCATTTCTGACGGCAATACATCCCAAGTGTAAGTTTCAATTTCTAAATGGGAGCAAGCATTATTTGTCTGAAGTAGCTGTAAAACAGTAGCAATATCATCTTGGGTAGATTGCAAAATTTGATAATCATGAATGAAAATTGGGACATGAAAGTGAGTGCGCCATTCTTCAGCTAAAGATTCCTCTAAATGTGGTAATGCAGTTATTAAATCAGGATAGTGATGGAGTGTACCATCGCTACGGCATTCTATTACCTGGTGAAGATAGGTAGATTCTGCAAAAGGACGTAAACGTTCAACTATCAAACTACGCTTCTCAACATCAGCAGGTATTTTTACTTTAATTGCAGCACTGATTTGAATTTTCCCAATTTTAATTCCTGCCGATTGCAAACGTGTAAATACAGAAGCTGGCTGCTCATATTCAACTGAGAAATGGCAGGTATCATAACAAAGCCGAACGTGTTCTAGCAATTTAGTCTCTGCTAAATCTTGTTCAATATTTAATTTTTCTGATAAATAACTACCACCGATTGGCAATAACCAATTTTGATAGAAGTCAACTACTTCTGAAGTATTTTCAATTAAACCATCAGGCTCAGGTTCTAAATCAATATGAAGTATCTTGCCTGTTTCTTCACCGATACGAATCATTTCTACAACAACTGATGCTATGTTCAAACAACTCTTTTTCAGAACAGTCTCGAAAGTTGCTTGGTCTTTTACCCACCAAGGTTTATAGGATAATGGTAGTGTAGAAATTCCGCCATCAAGCCCTTGAGGTAAGAGACTAGCTAAAATGTGTGCCAAGTTTAATGTATAATTAACCCGTTCTTTTGTAGACCAATCTGGTGCATAAACTTGGTCTTTTACCACCTGTCTATGAAATCCGCCATAAGGGAATCCATTTAAGGTGAAAACATATAAATCTTGTTGAGTCAGCCAATCTTGGAATTGAACCAAGTTATTACTTTCTAAAAGTTCTTTTGCAGCAACATCTGCTAACCTCAAGCCAATACCAAAAGCTTCTGTAGGCGATAAACGTGATTTGAGTTCGGGAATATACTTCTCTAAATTGGCGAAAACCTCTAGCCAACTTTCACCAGGATGAATATTACTGCAATAAGTTAAGTGAAAATTATTGTTTTTTGTAATTTTCATTTTCTAGCTCTATCCTTTGTATATGTAATCTCTTTTCTTTGGCTTAAACTATTTCACAAAATAATTGCTACATATTCATGGGTAGGGGCGCACATCTATGCGCCCCTATAGCCGATTAATGGTATTACTGGATGTATACATTCAAATTTAAGTAACAGCAAATACTTTTGCTAACTTCATCGAAATTGGTAGCAAGATTAGAACGGATAAACCGTAATACAAACCAGCAAAACCAGATGCAATGGTTGCATCTAAGACTATTAGAGATAAAACACCTATTTTCACAGCATTTCTGATATTTTCAGCTATCGGTTCCCGCGCTGCTTTAATAAAGTTAGGCAAGATTCTGATAGCCAGGAAAATAGCGAATGGTAAAGCTGCGATCGCTGTATACTCTTCTAATAATCCTAAAGCTAAAACTGCCGTCAAAACTATTGCAATTAGCAGTAGCGCAAGTACTCCCGTAATCTTCTTACCACCGTGAACTTCACCCTGACTAATTGCGGTGATAGCAGCAATATAAAGAACAGGAATCAGTGCTAAATACCAACGTTCTCCGATTATTTCTGGTACAGCACTTACGCCTAATAATAAGTTACTGCCACGGCACAAACCCATATTTAAAGGGCCGAAAAAAGGATGATGTTTGGCGAGTGAGTTATAGAGGAGGCATGAAAGAGTGATAAAAATAGCGATCGCACCACTCAACAACGATACTTGAAAAGCAGCTATAATCCCGATTGTAAACAGTATACTCCCCAATAAAGTAGCATTTTGACGAGATACGCGACCACTGGGAATTGCTCTATTTGGTCGTTCTTTTGCGTCTAATTCTGCATCGAAAACATCATTAAAAACTATACCGCCACCGTATAAGCCAGTTGTAGCCAATAACAACCAAGCTAATGGAATTAGTATGGAAAAACTTGCTTCTCCATTCATTAATTGAGCAAAAATAATTCCAGAACCAGAAGCAGCAAAACCTAGAAGAATATCTGCCCAAGCAGTAACAATATTAGCAGGACGCATCAATTCCAGATAACCCCGCCAACTTTGAAAATTTAAGCTTGCAACATTCACTTATCTGCCTCCGTGCCTAGTATTTCTCAAAATAAACCGCATATTACAGATTAACCAGATATTTATACACTCCTCACTGCCAATTTTTTACTCAATCAACACAAAATCTGCAACTGATTTGATTCCTGGTTCTTGTCCCCGTAGCACAGAATTACCACTGAACATTTGACGTTGATCGATAGATTGAGGATTGAGCCAATCTGAAGCTTTCATCTGCCCAGTTTGACTGTAAGCAGCTAGAGCATTTTCATAACAAACTGCTCGCACATGTTCTTCAGGAATACCCCTATCTAACATCAACTGAGCCGTTTTCGGGACTGCCAAAGGATCGCTAATACCCCAATCAGCACTACTATCTACAATGATGCGATCGCATCCATACTTACGGACAACTTCTACCATCCGGGCGTTACCCATCTTCGTCTGTGGGTAAATCGTGAAAGCTGCCCAAAAACCTCGTCCTAATACTTCTTCAACAGTTTCTTCGTTGTTGTGATCGATAACTACTTGTGAAGGATCTAAGCCATATTCAATACAGCGATCCATACTCCGACTAGCACCCGCCTTCTTATTACGGTGAGGAGTATGAATTAGTACCAACGTATCGAGTTCTTTGGCTAATTCTAACTGTTGACAAAAGTACTTATCCTCTGCTTCTGTCATGTCGTCATAGCCAATTTCACCAATGGCAACAACTCCTTCTTTACAGGCATAAAGTGGTAGCAGTTCCATAACTTCATCTGCTAGCGCTTCATTGTTAGCTTCTTTCGGATTTAGTCCGATTGTGCAGTAGTGTTGGATGCCAAACTGACTAGCACGAAAGCGTTCCCAGCCGACAAGACTACTGAAGTAGTCTTTAAATGAGCCAGCATTCGTTCGGGGTTGTCCTAACCAAAAGGCTGGTTCAATAACGGCGACAATGCCATATTCCCGCATTACTAAGTAATCGTAAGTAGTACGGGAACACATGTGAATGTGAGGATCGATATACATCATGGTTTTAATGATTGGGCATTGGGAAAGAGGAGGCAGGAGGCAGAAGGCAGGAGGCAGAAGTACTTTAATTTTGAATTGATTTCTCCCTCATCCCCACTCGCCACTCCCTTTTATTTGTAAACAAAGAGGCGTTAGCGCAGCTTGCCGCAGGCATCACGGCTAAAATTGTTCCAAGTCAGATTACCTTGTTGAATGGATGACTGTAAATCTGGGTAACGAGAAAGTAATGCTTGCGCTTGGGGTAAAGGAGACTCAGCACAAGCTAACGCTGCGGCTTCTTGTTCGGCTGTATCCCCATTAGCCAGTACTTTTTCCAAATCTGTAACGATCGCACTATCCGCAAACCGCCCTACAGGTCGCCAAAGTTCTGGCGTAACTGAGCGTTTAGCTGCCCAACGTTCATGGGCATAGTCTGCTAACATCTTCGCTAATTCTGGGTTAGCACGTTGGTCTAGTCCCCAAATTAGATGCAAAGGACTGCTGACAAACACAGCCTTCAGTACCATCTGGTTCCAAGCAGCATTGTCTAAATAATTCGCTGGATAAGGGTTACGTAGTGCTATGGCTTGGAATACATTACTCATATTGCTGCGAATTCCCTCAGCAGCGCGATGGCGATGTAACTCTGGATGTGCTAACAGCGGCAAACTTTGATAAAGAGCAACTAACTCTCCCATATCAGCAGTGGAGAAGACTTGATCGAGCGATCGCACATACCCCTGGGCATCATCGTGGGGCAAAGCTAGAAGCAAGAGTGTGCGACCTGCTTGATCTACACTCCAATTACCAGGATACCAACCGGGAATCACATCTTCTGCTGCTTCCAAGTCCTGGAATGTTAGCTGCAAATCCTGTTTACCTAGATAACGCGGTACAGCACTAAATGCCGTGAAAAAAATTCTTTCAGCAGCGCCGCTAGAAATTTGTGCCTGCTTCTGCTCCAGCCAAGCAAAAGCTTTATCTGAAACAGACTTTAACAACCAGTGATGCAGTAACTTGTTTACTTTACTCATGATAAATTTCAGGAGAAGTTGCCCAACTTTTTTGTGACAACTAAGTATAAAATCTACCACTAAACTTGATACTTTGTGTTTAAAACAGCTAATAATATACTACTGAGTTCCTAACTTTACTGAATCTATAAAGTTTTCCCGGTTTTAGAGAAGATATTGTAAAGATCCTATTTTAATTAGATAAACTCTAGAATTAACTTACGTAAAAAAATTAAAATTTTATATAAATAAGAATATCCATTGCTAATTTAAGATATAAACGATAGGCATCAATAAAGTTGTAAATTAATGTTATTTTCAGCTTTGTTTAACACGATAACTGCAATTTAGAATTATGATTAATCTAATGATTTCAACTGTTTAAAAAGTCATCTAAATGCTAAAGTATTTGATGACTTACTATCTTGAATGTAGTCTAAATTGTAATTGCATTAGTGCATATATTCCCAGTCACTAAAAAATAATAATACTTTAAATGGCTATTAAACAAAAAACCGCTCTTAATCTGCAACCAATTAACCAATGTGTCCGCGTTACCTTCAACTATGATGTTCACTTCACGAGAGGTCTATTTCAGTTAGATAATCCTTTATTTGCACAAGTGATTGCCGCAGATGGGGAAACAACCCCAAAGCAAGTACTAGCTGTAGTAGATGGAGGATTTTTACAGTACCAAGATGGCTTACTAAAAAAATTATCAGTCTATGCTCAGTATTATGAAGATGTATTAACACTGAGCGGTGAGCCAATAGTAGTTCTTGGTGGAGAACGAGTTAAGAACGATTCTAGATTTATAGAGCAAATTCATCAGCGAATCAATGCAGCTGGATTGTGCCGTCACTCATACGTTTTAGCAATTGGAGGTGGAGCCGTCCTAGATATGGTAGGATACGCAGCAACAACGGCTCATCGAGGAATTCGGCTACTACGAGTACCGACAACAGTATTAGGGCAAAACGATTCGGGTGTAGGGGTAAAAAACGGAATCAATGCTTTCGGCAAGAAAAACTTTTTGGGTACATTCATGCCGCCTTATGCTGTCTTAAATGACTTTGATTTTCTGACTAGCCTTGACGATCGAGATTGGCGATCGGGTATTGCAGAGGCGGTGAAAGTAGCGCTGATTAAAGATGCAGATTTCTTCGATTTCATCATGACTAATGCCGATAAATTGGCTAATCGGGATATGGACATAATGGAAAGACTGATCTATCGCTGTTCGCAGTTGCATTTGGAGCATATTGCTGGTGGCGGCGATCCATTTGAAATGGGTTCATCGCGTCCTTTGGATTTTGGACACTGGGCTGCTCATAAACTGGAGCATTTAACTAATTACAGTTTACGTCACGGTGAAGCTGTAGCGATCGGTATTGCTTTGGATACGACCTATTCATATTTAACAGGTCAACTTTTGAAATCTGAGTGGCAAAGTATTCTACATACACTCAATAAGTTGGGGTTTACATTGTATGTATCGGCACTTACAGAGCAATTAGATCAACTAGACCATCCCCATTGTCTATTTAGGGGGCTTACCGAGTTCCGCGAACACTTGGGAGGAAATTTAACAATCACTCTTCTAGAAGGAATTGGGCAGGGAATAGAAGTCCACCAGGTGGATTTGTCTTTGTATAGAGATGCTATTTTGATGCTGCAAGATTGGCAACTCTCGCATTGATTCTATCTCGTGGAAGGGAAGTTAGAGTGGATTGCATACAAACAAGCGATCGCTAACCAAAATTTTATAGCGATCGCAAGCACAATTCTATTCCTGACTTGTTTTCGGTTTGATGTATGCGATCGCTTGTTTCCAAACGGTGGTTTGCTGACTGTTTTCATCAGCAATACAGATACACTGTGGATCTTGCCATACAACCTTTCCTGTGAGTACATCCTGAGTTACCAGCTTTAACTCAACTGGCGTTGTTTGTTTAATCAGGTTTTGGACTTGTCTAATACTGGGTAAAGTGGTGTCAAATTCGGTAAGCATTTTTAGTAAAGATGAACGTACAAGGCAAAATAAAGAGTAACTAATCCTTGATAATTCATCCTTGAGAAAATGGCAATCGAATTTACTAAGTATCATGGTCTGGGTAACGATTTTATTCTGATTGACAATCGCTCGTCATCTTTGCCCGTATTGACTCCAGAGCAAGCCATCCAGTTGTGCGATCGCCATTTTGGTATCGGTGCTGATGGTGTAATTTTTGCCCTACCTGGAGAAAACGGCACTGACTACACCATGCGGATTTTTAATTCTGATGGTTCAGAACCAGAAATGTGTGGCAATGGCATTCGCTGTTTAGCTGGCTTTTTGGCAGATTTAGAAGGTGAATCCCGGAATAAAGATTCATATCGCATTCATACTTTGGGTGGTGTAATGACTCCCCAACTCTTATCTGATGGTCTAGTTAAAGTAAACATGGGTTTACCCAGATTACTCGCTGGCGAAATTCCTACCACTCTTGCATCTGTTGAAGAAAAAGTCATTTCTCAGCCGTTGGAGGTGGCGGGGAAAACTTGGGAAGTAACTTGTGTAAATATGGGAAATCCTCACTGCATTACCTTTGTGGAAGATGTAGCAGCAATTGAACTAGAAACCATAGGCCCGAAATTTGAGCATCACCCAGCTTTTCCCCAACGCATAAATACCGAATTTATTCAAGTGGTGCGCCCTGACTATTTGAAAATGCGGGTGTGGGAACGGGGTGCTGGAATTACATTAGCTTGTGGGACTGGTGCTTGCGCTTCTTTAGTGGCTGGTGTGTTAACTGGGAAATGCGATCGCACCGCCACTGTAGAATTACCTGGTGGTCCCTTGCAAATTGAATGGTCAGAAGTAGACCAACGGGTTTACATGACAGGCCCGACCCAAAAGGTATTCACTGGTAAACTGTAACCAGCTTCTCATTGGCATTACTCAAGTATTTCGAGGTTTGTAGTAAGCACTTTAGTGCTTAATAAATCAGGACTAAAGTCCTTACTACGAACTTTTTAAGATTCACTATGGGTATTAACTTTAGATTGCACAGATTCTTTATTAGAAATTGCTAGATATATACCCCCGACAATTAGAGCCAACCCTAGCAAGTTAAAAATACTCAAGTTTTCCGAGAAAAGTATCCAAGCAAGAATAGCAACAATCACTGGATTGAGTAACAAAAGTAAAGAGATGAATCCTGAAGAAAAAGTTTTCAGGCTGTATACAATTAGCCCATGACCCAAGGATTCGCAAATACCAGCTAGTGCAAATACTACTAACCACCCTGACAAAGAAACTGGCAAAGGTTGTTTTTCAAAGATTAGCACTACTGGAATCATCAATGAAGTTGCGATGACACAGCGCCACAGAAGGATAGTAATAATTGAAAACTTATTGCGGATTTGCTCGATTAGTAAAAAGTTTGCTGCATAAAATATCGACGATATTAAGGCAACAGCATCACCTGTAAAATTATTATTAGAACGTAATAAATCTTCAAATCCAACTGCGATCGCGCCGATTATGGCTAATATCAGACCGATGATAAATTTGCGCCCAAAAATCTGATTAAAAAATAGCCATCCTCCTAATGTAGTAAATAGCGGATTAAGACTACCTAATGCATTAGCATTAGCAGCACCCGTCTGGGTTAGCGCCCAAGTCCAAGATAATCGCCCTAATACATGAACTAGACCAACTGCGATTAAAAACGATATCTCTTTGATTGGATAAGGTTGCTGTGGTAATACAGGTTTATCATCTTTAATCTGAGTTCGTGCTTGGTTAATTCCACTCCATAATCCAAAGATAATAGTCGCTATCCATAAACGATTAAATAATGTAGCAGTAGCGCTCATTTCTCTAAGAGCAATTTTAATAAATATTGCTGTTGAAGATAAAGCTAATAGTGCAATTATTACTATGATTATCGGCAGGATGTTTAAAGTTTTATCAGACTTTTCTGGTGTTAGGCTTAATTGGTTTTCTGCCATTTAGTTTATATTTATTATACGAACCGCCAAGTCGCCAAGTGCGCCAAGGGAGAAGGAGCAATTATTTGGGATTACTTAGGTAATAGTGCCATAGAAGTCTTGCCGCAACTGCTCGCCACGGCCGCCAGTGCTGTGTCATTGCTTCCAGCTGAACTGGTGTTGGACGTGTCGCCAAGTTTTTGATTTTTTGCAAAGCGATCGCGATCGCTAAATCGCCTTTAGGAAAGACATCAGGACGTTGCAACGCCATGAGTAAATAAATATCAACTGTCCAGTCTCCTATACCTTTGAGATGCTTTAACTCAGTTCTGATAGTAGTTTCATCCATTCTTTCCAGCTTGCTGAGGTCAAGCTGATCGCAAGCGATCGCATTCGCTAATCCACGACAGTATAGAATCTTTTGTCGGCTGAATCCAATCCCTCTTAATTGAATATCATCCAATGTCAGAAAATTTTCTGGCGTTAGCGGTACAATAACCCCACATAGACGGTTAAATACAGCCCTTGCAGCTGCTACGGAAACTTGCTGTTCCAGAATTATGCACAGAAGCGTTGCAAAACCCGGTTCTCTTGACCATATTGGTGGAGGCCCGAGTGTTTCTAAAATCTGAGCCAAATCGCTGTCAAGATTGGCAAGCACCATTAAACCACGGGTGAGACTTTCTTCAGTCAATGATTCTAGTTCAGGTATTTGAGTCATCTTTGATCGATTTCGATTCTTGTACAAGTAGTTTTTGTTTGCGCTCAATCCCCCAGCGATAACCACCAAGACTGCCATCACTCCGCAGCACCCGATGACAGGGTATAATCACTGCGATCGGGTTAGCTCCACAAGCATTTCCCACCGCCCGGACTGCTTGGGGTTTGGCAATATCATGGGCAATATCAGTGTAGGTACGAGTTTCGCTATAGGGAATTTTTTGTAATACTTGCCAAACCTGTTTCTGAAATGCTGTTCCACGGATATCCAGTGGTAAATCGAGCTGTGTTTCATCTCCCGCAATTAAGTCGAGGATTCCCTGTATCCATTCTTTGTGTATGTGGTCATCACGTATGATGTGCGCTTGGTGAAATTCTTGATTCAAGATGTGTTCAAGTTTGTCTGCTTCATCACCTAGTTTAACGGCACAAATCCCCTTGTCTGTTGTTGCCACCAGTAAATATCCTAACGGACATGGAGCGATCGCATAGACAATGCTGATTGTTTTTCCAGCTTGTTGGTAAATTTTTGGTGTCATTCCCAGTTGATTTGGTGCTTTCTCATAAATTTGACTACTTGAACCATACCCCGTGTCGTAAACTGCATGAGCAATTTCCTCCCCTGACTGGAGACGCTGCTTCAATCGTTGGGTACGCAGCGCATCTGCATATTGGAAAGGGGATACACCAATTATTTGCTTGAATAGCTTTTGCAAATAACTAGGACTCATTTCCACCTGAGAGCATAATTCTGAGAGGGTGGGGATGCGATCGCTTTGTGCTTCAATGTATCGACATACTGCTAAGACTTTCGCTTTGGCTGGATTTGAAACTGTTTCAAATTGTGGTTGACAGCGTTTACAAGGTCGAAAACCTGCGCTTTGAGCCTCTTGTATCGACTGGAAGAAACAAACTTGATTGCGATTTGGTCTGCGACTAGGGCAAATAGGTCGGCAATAAATGCCTGTGGAACGAACACCGTAGAAAAACTTGCCATCAATTGTGGGATCTCGATTGAGAACGGCTTTCCAGAGGGTTTCCTCAAAAAGTTGTGTCTGTTGTAATTGCATTCATGCCACCTCTGCCCTTTCTGTTACGCTATGTACAAAGCTGCTAACACTAGACTAAGTGGATTGAAAACCACTTTCTATCTGATTGTTGCGATCAAAGTCGGCTTTGTTTACTGCAACTACGGCTAGACGGTGTTCTGGGTGCGTAATTTTCGAGAATTTAGGATTATTTTGGTAGATGTTTAGCGATCGCTTTTTTGGAGTTTTGCTACTTTTTACTGTTCTCGTGTTTTCAGTGTGGGTAACAGTTCACCATGAATATCTGCTCAAGATGATTCATTCAATATATCTAAAAGTTCTTGAGCAATTTTAAAAGTCTGTTTATACAGCAGTTTTGAAATGAATAGCTGTGTAGCGACTGTCTTGAGTGTCAAGCGATGCCTACGGCAGTAAACTACGCACTTTAAAATTATGCTACTTTTAACGACTTTTCTAGTGTTTTTGGCTCTGGTAGAGGTTGACCGTCTGCCAAAGATGATTCAATCAGCATTTCTAAAACTTCTTGAGCATTTTTGAAAGCTTCTTCGTAAGTATCTCCGTGAGTATGACAAAATCCCCATTCAGGAAGACTCACAACAAAACACTCATCTTCATCAGACCACTGAATAACGATTGTATATTTCATATTTACTCACACACTCTTTTACTTCTCTAATTCTGCCAACTTCTGTTGAGCAAAGTTTCGTACTTGCTCATCTGGGTCATTCTCTACTTTGTCGCGCAACAGTGGTAAAGTCTGGGGATGTTGAGGAAATTGCTTGATAATTATCTCCAGTGCAACGCGCCGAGGGTTGGAATTAAACGGGAAATTATGTCTACCCTCAAAGGAGTCATTTACAGCACAGTTGTAGTAAATTTCAAACAACTTAAGCTGATTTCTGAAGTGTTTGGCTAATGCTTGGATGGCTGCACATCGTACATCCTCATCATCATCAGTAGCGCGGTCTTTGAGAAACGAGCGGGTGTCTGGGTCATCTTTGAAATTGCTGGCTAATGCTTGGATGGCTGCACATCGCACATTCTCTTCATAATCAGCAGTGGCGCGGTCTTTGAGAAACGAGCGGGTGTCCGGGTCATCTTTGAAATTGCTGGCTAATGCTTGGATGGCTGCACGTCGCACATTCTCTTCATAATCAGCAGTGGCGCGGTCTTTGAGAAACAAGCGGGTGTCCGGGTCATCTTTGAAATTGCTGGTTAATGCTTCGATGGCTGCACGTCGCACATCCTCTTCATAATCAACAGTGGCGCGGTCTTTGAGAATCGAGTGGGTGTCTGGGTCATCTTTGAAATTGCTGGTTAATGCTTCGATAGCTGCACGTCGCACATCCTCTTCATAATCAACAGTGGCGCGGTCTTTGAGAATCGAGTGGGTGTCTGGGTCATCTTTGAAATTGCTGGTTAATGCTTCGATAGCTGCACGTCGCACATCCTCTTCATAATCAGCAGTGGCGCGGTCTTTGAGAATCGAGTGGGTGTCCGGGTCCTCTTTGAAATTGCTGGCTAATGCTTCGATGGCTGCACGTCGCACACCCCCATTCTTATCAGCAGTGGCGAGGTCTTTGAGAATCGAGTGGGTGTCTGGGTCCTCTTTGAAATTGCTGGCTAATGCTTCGATGGCTGCACGTCGCACACCCCCATTCTTATCAGCAGTGGCGAGGTCTTTGAGAATCGAGTGGGTGTCTGGGTCCTCTTTGAAATTGCTGGTTAATGCTTCGATAGCTGCACGTCGCACATCCTCTTCATAATCAGCAGTGGCGCGGTCTTTGAGAAACAAGCGAGTATCCGGGTCCTCTTTGAAATTGCTGGTTAATGCTTCGATAGCTGCACGTCGCACATCCTCTTCATAATCAGCAGTGGCGCGGTCTTTGAGAAACAAGCGAGTATCCGGGTCATCTTTGAAATTGCTGGCTAATGCTTCGATGGCTGCACGTCGCACACCCCCATTCTTATCAGCAGTGGCGAGGTCTTTGAGAATCGAGTGGGTGTCTGGGTCATCTTTGAAATTGCTGGCTAATGCTTCGATGGCTGCACCTCGCACATCCTCATCATTATCAGCAGTGGCGCGGTCTTTGAGAATCGAGTGGGTGTCCGGGTCATCTTTGAAATTGCTGGCTAATGCTCCGATGGCTGCACGTCGCACATTCCAACTATCATCAGCAATGGCGAGGTCTTTGAGAATCGAGCGGGTGTCCGGGCCATCTTTGAAATTGCTGGCTAATGCTTCGATGGCTGCACGTCGCACATCCCCATTCTTATCAACAGTGGCGCGGTCTTTGAGCCAGTATAAGGTATCGCTGTTATCTTTCCATATTGCGGCGACTGTTGCAACTGCTTGAGTGCGAACTTCCTTAACTAACTTAGTTTCTTCGTCATCAAAGAAGGAGTAATAGTACCAGAGGTCATATTTAGTTAAGTCTTTGAGTTTGTTAAGCAATTTATTAGCTACAAATGCAATTACAGAACGATTTCTCACTTCTGCAAGACACTTAGCCGCTAAAAACAAGTTGATAAATTTTTCCTCTTCACCATCTTGCACCATTAAGTAATCAAGAATTTCACCAACAAATTTCGCATCAATCATTCCGGCAATTAGCCGCAATACCTCATGCCAAGTTTCATTTTCCCAGTGTTTACCAAAAACTTCAGTTTTCAGAAACTCAATTGTAATACTGCGTTCTTTCTCAAACTGCCAGACAAACTCCCAAGCACAGAAATATTCTAAAAATGTCCGATGCACAAAGGCATAGTAATCTGCACCCAAGAAACATAAAATAAAATTGCGCTCTCGCAGTTGCTCAATTATCAACTGCGCTATTTTTTGTCCTTGATGAACTTCTATACTATATAAATAGTGAATTAAAATGTTTTCTAAATCATCTTTATTAATCAAGTTGCCTGCTAAACCTTTTTCACTGGTTTGCATCCTGTAAGCAACTTGACGTAACATCCCTTGTTTATCTTTATAATCAATAGTCGCCGATTCTACCTGAATCAAAAGTTTTTCTAAATCCCATTGCTGTAATAGCACTCGTGACGCTTGGCTATAGAGTTCTGATCTATCTCTTGGTAGTTCTTGATTGCGATTGAGAATTGCCATCATTGTTAGCAGCAAAGGATTAACAGCAAGTTGGCGAATTGCTGGATAATCTTGAATTGCTCTTTCTAAACGTTCTTTTTTTCTTTGCTTTTCTAGGGGGTCAGTAAAAGCAAAATTGTGCCAACGGTTAATAAACTCCTGAATCTGTTCTAGTTCTAAATCTTGCAGCATAAAATGCCGAAAGTTAATATCTCGCAATCTTTGAGGCTGATAACCAATGACACGAGAAGTCACTAGCACTCGTACTAAGGGATAGTTATGAGTGAAACTAATAATATCTGTAATAGCTTCTTCTCGTTTACTTGGTTCAAATACCTCATCTAACCCATCAAACATTACAAATGCCTTGCCAGTTTTGAGCAAAGTATCAAGTTGATATTGGTTCAGAGGACAAATAAACCCGCTTCCTTGCTGAAAAAACTCCAAAAAATTCCGGCATTCTTGATTATCTCGACTTCGTACATAAGTGCGGAGTTCAATCAGCAAGGGAATTGGTAATGATGATATATCCTGAATTGGAGTTTCTGCCCATTGTAGTGTTAAATATTGCAATAAACTAGACTTACCAGAACCAGGATCGCCTAAAATTACTAAATATTTGCTAGTTTGTGGTTCGTCAATTACTTCTAATACAGAGCGGCTAGATTGTTGAGCGTAAGACCTTTTGTATTGTTCTAAAATTTCTGGCTGAATATCAAAATCTTCTTCGAGTTGTCCACTTCTTTGAAGCCGTTCGAGATGTTCTTTGGGTAACTCATAAACTTGTGGTAAAGCTTCATTCACCTCACGCACATTTTGAGCTACAAACATATTCCATAACTTTAAGCTGTAACTGTAACCTGAAGTATCAAAGGAATCGAGCCTCAAATGCCCATAAGCTTTTTGAATTTCTGCACGATAACGCATCAAGTCAAAGTCAGGTATAATCTCAGCAATTCCTTTGATATTTTGCTGGATGACTGGAATATTTTGAGAATTTAGGATGAAATCTAATTCATCGGATTCTCGCAGAATTGCCTTAATTTTTTTAGTATATCGTCTGGTTAAACTTTGCCAGTTAAAATCAGCAGGTAGCGGACGTAATTTTAATTCATCCCAAATTGCAGTTAAAGTATTAGCATCGGGTATCGCATCTGGTAAAAATGGCTTTCCTAATTCCAATAGTGCAGTTTCTTGATGAATAAACTGCTGCAACGAGTCAATATACTGCTTCAGTTCTGCTTCAGACAACTCTGCATCTTCTAATTGCTGCTGCACCTGTAACAAAAATTCTTTCAAAGCTTGACCAAAAACAATTTCTAACCTTTCTTTCTGTCGAATTCCTACACCGGAGGGAAAATTTAGCAGAATCTGATCGAAAAATTTTTGGGTATATTTTTTTAAATCTTCTCGCGCCAATTTCTCTAGGAGAGTCTTAAAGACAAACCCGAATGCATTCGTGACTCCCCAAAGACCTAGCCAGTCTAGCATCAATGTCTAACTCCATATCTATGACTCTATTTTACTGAGCTAAGGCTTCAAGCCACAGTAATGTTTCAGAGTCATCCTTCCAAGTATCTTTAATAACCCCAATAGCCCTTTTACGCACTTCATCTGTAACCTCTGGTTGAGTCTCAACCAAGTTTTTAATTTTGTCAAACAGTCTTTCATCTGTTTCTCTAATCAAAGAACGATTTCTCAGATTTTGCAGACATTCTGCTGCAAGCAATAAATTTTCAAAACCATGTTCTTGTCCATTTTGTTCTGCTAAACAATCTATAAGTTCCGCAGCAAACTTTTGATGAATCTTGCCAGTAATTAAAATGATCACCTCACGCCAAGCTGCATCTGTCCATCGTTGAACAAAAACTTTTTGTTTCAGTTCATTCAGAGAGATAGTACGTTCATGTTCATATTCGCAAATAAAATGCGAAGCACAAAAATATTCTAAAAAAGTTCGATGCACAAAGCCATAAGTATCTCCTCCGAGAAAACACAATATAAAACTACGATTTGTTAGCTGTTCGCGTAAGGACTTAGCCTGCAAATAGGGTTCATTAATTTCTTTCGCTTTTAAATATTCAGTTAGAATCGTTTCTAAAGCTTTTTTAGTGATAACTAAACTATTGCCGATAGAATTTGCGTCTGATTGCATTTTGTAAGCAACTTGACGCAACATTTCTTTTTTGTCGTAATATTCTAATCGTGTCTGGTCTGGTAGATATTTTCTCTCTGCATCCCACTTGTGCAATAACACCTCTGATGCGTGTTCATAAAGAGTTGCTCTATCCCTTGGTAATTCCTCATGTCGATTCAAAATTGCCATCATTGTCAGCAACAGAGGATTACCAGCTAATTCTCTAAATGTGCGAGAATTTTCGATACACTTTAACAAACGATCGCGTTTTGTATTTCCTTCATATTGATCTACAAAAGCTAATTTATGCCATTGAGTAATAAATCCCTCAATTTGCTCCTGTTCTAAATCTTGCAACATAAAGTGACGAAAATTTGCATCTCTAAATCGATGACGCTGCTGTTCGTAACCAATTACCCTAGATGTAACTAAAACTCGTGCTTTGTTATAGGTTGTAATAAAGTTAATAATATCAATAACCACATTTTCCCTTTCTCCTGGATCGAGTACCTCATCCAAGCCATCAAATATCACCATTGTTTGCTGAGTTTTCAACCATTGTTCTAATTCTTTTTGATTAAGAGTTCCGCCAAGTACACCACTTGCTCTCTCGAAATACTCCAAAAAATTGTGGCATTGCAAATTTTTCCGATTTTCAATATAGTTGCGTAATTCAATCAATAAGGGTAATTCTTGTAAGTCTAAATAATTGATTGGAATTCTTGCCCATTCCAATGCCCTATATTGAGCTAGAGTAGATTTACCAGAACCCGGATTTCCTAATATAACAGTGTACTTATAATTTTTTTCCTCGTCATTAAGTATATGCGAAACTGAAACGTTAGTTGCTGATGTTGCTAACTGCTCACACACATTTTGCGCTACAAATATATTCCATAAATCGAGGCTGTAATTACATCCGCTAGTGTCCAAACTCTCCAGCCTGAGTTTACTATAAGCAGTAAGCAACCCCAATTTATAACGACGGAAATCAAAATCTGGTAAAACAGGGGTAAGTTGTTCTAAAGTTTCTCGCATTCTTGACAAATTTTGGGAATCTAGTAGTTTCCTTAATTCGTCAGAATCTTGTAAGATATAATCGATTCTTTTAACATATCGTTTGATAAGCTGCTGCCAATTAAAATCTGCTGGTAAAGTTATTAAATTAAGATCATTCCAAGCCTGTATTAATATTCCAGCATCAATAGTTGAATTCTCAGCTTCCGATGTAGTAACCCCCAAGGATTTTTGAAAAGGTTTGCCCAGTTGTTCAAGAACTTGTACGTCCAGAATAAAAGTTTCTAAATCAGACAGATAATTCTCAAATTCATCTACTTCGATGTCTTGATCTTCTAATTCTTGTTGCACCAAGCCTAAAAATTCTTTCTCAGCTTTCCCAAAAGCATTTTTTAAAGATATTTCTTTAGCTAAATCCAATTTATCTTTAATCCAGACACCAAAGAAAGTTTTAACGTAGTCTTCTAAAACATCTGTAGCCAAATTTGCAAGTTTTTCTATAATCGGTTTAAAAGTAAAACCTACAGCGTTAGCAACACCCCAAGCGATTAAAAACTCCATATCAATTTTTGAGCTAAATTTAACAAAATAATATGAGGAGTATAATACATTGCTAATATTATGGATAAAATTTTATATTTTTTTAATGCTAGCGATCGCTGAAAACTATAGCTAACGCAAACATTCTCTTTACCTCTAAGCTTAAAAGCGATGCTGGCTGAAGATTTGTTAAAAATAACTAATATACTGTGCATTGATATTAGGAGTAATTTTATGGTTCTACAAGTTAACCCCATCCAAAAAGAACCAATCGTTACTTGGGAAGCACTTCCAGCCGACTTCATTTTACCAGACGATCCAGTGGAAAATATTCAACAACCTGCGATCGCTGCTGCGCTTACCGATGCTTTGGGAAGTACAGGGCGCATCCAACCTCAAATGCTGATTGGCTCTAATTTTGGGCTTGTAGCTACAGTCAACAAAAAAATCGTTGTCAAAGCACCAGACTGGTTTTATGTCCCTCAAGTGCAGTCTGTAGGAACAAATGTAGTTCGTCGCAGCTATACCCCGAATTTAGAAGGCGCTGCTGTGGCTGTGGTGATGGAATTTCTTTCAGACACAGAAGGTGGAGAACTATCAGTCCGCTCAACTCCACCCTACGGTAAACTCTATTATTACGAAAAGATTCTCCAAGTTCCAACCTACGTAACCTACGACCCTTACGAACCAAGCATAGAACTACGATGCTTGCAAAATGGACAATATACCTTGCAGCAAGCAGACGCTAATGGACGTTACTGGATTTCTGAATTAGAGTTATTTCTCGGAATTTGGCAAGGTGAAAGATTATGTCAAACCATGAATTGGCTGCGCTGGTGGGATACAGAAGGAAATTTGCTGTTGTGGAGTAGCGAACAAGCCCAACAAGAACGCCAACGTGCTGAACAAGAACGCCAACGTGCTGAACAAGAACACCAACGCGCTGAACAGGAAAGCCAACGTGCTGAACAAGAACGCCAACGTGCTGATATATTAGCAGCTAAGTTACGTGAGCTAGGTATTGACCCTGATGCGTAGGCGTAGCCCATCGTAGACATTGCATAACCTCAAGAGATGCTGGGAATAATAATTTTGGGACATCAGCACCAAAATTCTATGAAACAGCAAAAAAATCAGTTCAGTCATCTTACTGCGATCGAAAGAAGTTATCTATCATTTCCGGCACAGCTTTTATTAAATCAAAACCTTCTCCAAGGCAAAATACTAGACTTTGGTTGTGGCTTTGGTAATGATGTTAAAATATTGCGCCAAAAAGGTTGTGATATTACAGGCTATGACCCTTATTATTTTCCAGAATATCCTGATAATAAATTTGATACAATAATTTGCTTTTATGTTTTAAACGTTTTATTTCCCGAAGAACAAACTAATGTTCTTATGGAAATATCACACTTATTAAAACCAGGAGGCAAAGCTTATTATGCTGTGAGAAGGGATATCAAAAGAGAAGGATTTCGAGAACATTATGTCCACAAAAAACCTACTTATCAGTGTATTGCTAAACTTCCTTTTACTTCAATTTGCTTAGACGAATATCGGGAAGTATATGAGTATGTCCACTATAATCATCAGCGAAATTCATCTAACTATTGTATATTCTGTAATCCCCATAAAACTCTCAGACTATTAACTGAGTCAGCAACTGCTTATGCTATTTTTGATGGCTATCCAATAAGTAAAGGACATATTCTGATTATTCCCAAACGTCATGTTAGCAGCTATTTTGAACTCCCATTTAAAGAGCAATCTGCTTGCTGGTTTATGGTGAACAAAGTACAAGAAATTCTCAAAAATGAATTTGAGCCTGATGGCTTTAATGTAGGAATGAACATCAATCGAGCCGCAGGTCAAAATATTATGCACGCTAGTATTCATATCATCCCTCGTTACAAAGGTGATACTGTCTCTACTAAAAGTGGAATCAGGAACGTTATTCCTAAAAAGCAATAGTTTTTTGGTTGACAGCTTCCAGTTGCAAACCCGAATTTATAGTAGATACATAAATCTGAAAAACCTGATTTTCAGTCTTGTTGCAAATATTGCAAAATATTTCAGTTAACCCAGATTATCTGGATTTATTTCCAGCGCTCTTAATTGTTCTGTCAATTGTTGCACCCGTTGTTCTGCAACTTCAGCGCGTTGTGCTTCTTGTTGAGCGCGTTGTACTTCTTGTTTTACTTGTTCTGCGGGCGTGAGATATCGTTGTCCTTGCTCATCATACCAATACATCCATTCCCGCGTTACACCACAATAATTTCCTCTTTCGCAACCAATTCCTAAACCAATTTCTGGTAGCCACACGGGGTTTCCTTCTTGCAATTCATACTTACCATTAACTAACTTATGTACTTCTAGATGAGGTTTGCGGCGGCGACGGGAGGAATAAATCACATAGTAAAGTACGCCCAAAGCCTCATATTCATCCAATTTAGTCGTGTATTCCTTGCGATAATTTTGCGAAACGACTTCTAGCACGAAAATCGGTACAACATTTTCATCCCACAGCACATAACTGGGACGCAACTCTTCATCATAAAACCGCTCTACCCCTAAGCTCAAAAATCCATCTGACACAATGGGCGGTTTATCGGGGTGATAATAAATACCCATATCTATGGCAAATAGCCAGTCCATACGTTCTGCCCAAAATATCAGCAGGACAGCCTTCAGCAAACCTGGTATCAATTCTTGCAGTTCATTATCCACAGGCGTTTCATCAGAGTCTGGTAGTTCCTCGGCTGAGGGCAAGTGCCTTGGCAAGTTGTAGTTTAACATCGCTGGTTTCCCCAAAAATCAAAGGATATTTGGCTCTATTTGGCTCATCAGAATTATAGCGATTTCTCCACTAGCAATATCTACAAAAGGGCTGTTTGGTAACGCACGTAGATTAATGATTAGGATTTACGTCTACTTACTTATTGCGATCCGATAATCTTGATAATGTAAATATTTTATTTTGACTAAATGATACCACTTGTGGTATTGGTAAATAACTAAGATTTTACAGATAAAATAGTTACTAGCTCATTTGTTAGTTGTGCAGAGCATTGCCTCAGCTAAAGTTGCAGCCCAGTCAAGAATGTAAGCGTTTCTACCCCACAAAGGAAATTGCTTAAGGCAATAAAATTTTGGTAACTCTTAACTATTAATAAATATATAGGTGCTTAGTGCTATTAATGCTTTATATTTAGCGACAGGGTGGTGCAAACGGCCACTTATCTTTAAATACTTAGGAGGCAGTACCCACCGGGAGCAACTCACGCTTCGATACCATCAGCACGTAGCGTAAGTAAAGGTGAAGTTGATATTAAAACGAATAATTTTTGCTGAATTGCGACAGATAAAGACTAAACTAAAAAGTCTTGTGCAGCAAAACCTGTAGCTTTAAATGAAGTAATCATGTCTAAGGTTCTTGTCTCAGATTCTATTGACCAAGCTGGAATTGACATTCTTTCGCAAGTTGCTACTGTTGATGTCAAAATAGGTCTAAAACCAGCCCAACTGCTCGAAATTATTGGTGAATATGACGCACTGATGATTCGTTCTAGTACGCGCGTAACTCAAGAAATCATTGAAGCCGGCACTCAGCTAAAAATCATCGGTCGTGCTGGCGTGGGTGTGGATAATGTGGATGTTCCCGCAGCCACACGTCGGGGAATTGTAGTAGTCAATTCTCCAGAGGGAAACACAATTGCCGCCGCCGAACACGCGCTAGCAATGATTTTGGCTTTGTCTCGCCACATCCCCGATGCTAACGCTTCGGTGAAACGCGGTGCGTGGGATCGCAATAGCTTTGTTGGCGCGGAAGTTTACAAAAAAACTCTCGGCGTTGTCGGCTTGGGTAAAATTGGCTCCCATGTTGCGGCTGTAGCTAAGACAATGGGGATGAAACTCCTAGCTTATGACCCTTTTATTTCTACAGAAAGAGCCGAACAAATTGGCTGTCAGTTGGTGGAGCTAGATTTACTCTTCCAGCAAGCAGACTATATCACCCTACACATCCCGAAAACCCCAGAAACTACCCACTTAATCAATGCCACAACCCTGGCAAAAATGAAACCCACAGCCCGGATTATTAACTGCGCTCGTGGTGGGATCATTGATGAAGTAGCTTTAGCAGCAGCTTTAAAAGCGGGTAAGATTGGGGGCGCAGCCCTGGATGTGTTCGAGTCAGAACCATTGGGTGAATCGGAATTGCGATCGCTAGGCAAAGAAGTTATCCTCACTCCCCACTTGGGAGCCTCTACCGCAGAAGCTCAAGTAAATGTGGCTATTGATGTTGCCGAACAAATTCGGGATGTACTTTTAGGACTACCAGCCCGTTCAGCCGTCAACATTCCCGGACTCGGCCCTGATGTGTTGGAAGAACTCAAACCCTATATGCAGCTAGCAGAAACTCTAGGTAATCTAGTAGGACAGCTAGCTGGTGGACGGGTGGAAGTACTCAATATTCGGCTGCAAGGCGCACTTGCGACAAACAAAAGTCAGCCTTTGGTAGTAGCTGCCCTGAAAGGTTTACTTTACCAAGCTTTGCGGGAACGGGTAAATTACGTCAATGCCAGCATAGAAGCCAAAGAACGCGGAATTCGGGTAATTGAAACCCGCGATGCTTCTATTAGAGACTATGCCGGAACGCTTCATCTAGAAGCCACTGGTACTTTGGGTACTCATTCTGTCACAGGTGCTTTGCTAGGTGAGCGGGAAATCCACCTAACTGATGTTGACGGTTTCCCCATTAACGTTCCACCCAGCAAATATATGCTGTTTACCCTGCACCGCGATATGCCGGGGATTATCGGCAAACTTGGTTCCTTACTCGGCAGTTTTAATGTGAATATTGCCAGTATGCAAGTAGGCCGTAAAATTGTCCGTGGTGATGCGGTAATGGCTCTGAGTATAGATGACCCTTTACCAGAGGGCATTTTGGATGAGATTATAAAAGTCCCTGGTATTCGGGACGCGTATACAGTAACACTATGAGTACTGAGTGCTGAGTAATGAGTGCTGAGTGAAGAAAAGTTAGGAGTAAGTAGTGAAGAGTTAAAAGCTCCTAACTCCTAACTGATAACTCATAACTCATAACTCTCTCAAACTCAGCACTCAAAACTCAGCACGGGCTGAACGCCCCGCTAGCGCTAACAGCACTCAAAAATGGCAAACACCTGGTGGGAACTACAGATTTTATGTGAGCCAGACCTAGAAGATTCGATCTTTTGGCGACTGGAAGATTTTGGCTGTCGTGGAACAGCTAGTGAAAACAAAGGAAATTCATCTTTAGTTAGGGCTTATTTATCGACAATTCAAACACAGCTACTAGATTTGGCAGCTTTATCACTGTGGCTGCGTCAAGATGCCCTTTGTGTAGGAGTTTCATCTCCCTCTCTGCAATGGCAGTTAATTGATGAGGAAGATTGGGCAACTAGCTGGAAACAATATTGGCATCCGCAAGAAATCGGCGATCGCTTCCTAATTAATCCTGCGTGGCTACCATTACCAGAAACAACAGAACGGTTGGTAATTCGTCTTGACCCTGGTGTAGCATTTGGTACGGGCAACCATGCCACCACTCAGTTATGTTTGGAATCCCTAGAAATGCGGTTGAGTGGAGTTCCTCAGTCTTTTGTAGGTAATAGTGGCAAACATGAACATCTGGTAATTGCAGATATTGGCTGTGGTTCTGGTATCCTTTCCATTGGGGCGCTGCTACTAGGAGCCAAAAAAGTCTATGCAGTAGATAATGACCCTTTAGCAGTGCAATCAACTATCAGTAATGGTGTCCTGAATGACATTGGCTCAGAACGTTTACTACCAGCACTGGGAAGTGTAGACGTTTTGACAAAACTGCTTGAGAAACCAGTGGATGGTATAGTTTGCAATATTTTGGCTCATGTAATTATTGAGTTGATTCCAGAAATGAGTGCGATCGCTAAACCTGAAACTTGGGCGATCTTCAGTGGTATTTTACTAGAACAATCTAAAGCTGTTGCTGACGCTTTAGAACAAAATGGTTGGGTCGTTGCTACCCTGTGGAAACGGAAAGAATGGTGTTGCTTGAATGTACGGCGTTCTTAACCGACGCAAAACTGGGCAATACCCTGCGGGAAGCGACTTTGCGTCTACATGAATTGCTCTTAGCTGAAAATGAAGGTTTCAGCTATGGTTTGCGTCAGTCTTGTAGAAAAAATAGATGATAACGCCGTGTGCAACTTTCTCTCAGACCTAACCCCCAACCCCTTCCCTTGTAGGGAAGGGGAGCAATAATCAAAGCCTCTCTCCGTTTCGGGGAGAGGTTTGGAGAGGGGTTTTAAGAATTAGGTCGCCCCTCGCGTGATGATACGTTTTAACAGTATTCGACTTAAGTATAAGTAATCAAGCAATCTGAAGTGACATAATATATAGATTAACCACTATTGACTTTTGAAACCAGCGATGAAAGAACGGCTACAAATCCACAAAAAAGCTGACTCATCCGCTTCTAAGTCAGAGCAAGGTCAGTTGCGATCGCACCTTTTAACTACTCACTCTCAACTTGGCTCCAACAAACCCATAGTACAGGCAAAAGTAGAGAATCAGAAATTTCAAGAGTATCAGTTCGAGGCAACAAAACTCCAAATCCAAGCCAAGCATGGCACGATCACGCCAGGCGGACAGGAACGACTCACTGTATTACAGGCAAAGATGAATGAGTCGTTGCAGCAAGGAAAGGAACACTCTTTTCAGTTTGGTCATAACATTGACAAAATGGCGATCAAACGTGCTGGTACTGTGTCACTGGCACAAATGCAACCCCTTCAAGAACCACTAATACAGCCAAAACTCACTGTTGGTCAACAAGGAGATCAGTATGAGCAAGAAGCTGATAGAGTAGCTAATTCTGTAGTTAGCCAACTTAATCCACCTATTTTGCAAAGCCAGGAAGGACAACAGACGACCTTACCAGGTAACAGAAACGAGCCAGCAAATTCTGAAGAAATATTAGCAGCAAATAACTCAGCAAATAAAAAACAAAAATTTTTACAAGATTACTCACTAGCGAAAACATTAGTAAATGGGATAGACGACACATTACCAGAAGATAAAATCTTAGAACAACTATTCAAAAACTTTGGCAATATCCAATTTCAATACACAATGGTGAGCAAGAGCCAAGAAACTCTCTTGAAAGGCTCTCCAGAAGGAGATTGTCAGACATTAGCTCGTGCGTTTAAAAAAGTTGCAGAAGAATATTTTGGCATCGAAAAAATAACAGTTGAAAGCATTGCCAAACCTTTTTTGAGTGAAGCTGGAGTTACACCATACCAAGGCAAAAAGCCTAATTGTGATGATGGTAAGCGGTGGTTTTTCCAAAACCATTATTGGGCTAGCTGGAACGGAAAGGTTTACGATGTTTTATTCCTCAGCCATAAGCGAACCGAAGCAGATATGGCAAAACAGGTGCAACCACTTACATCTATGTTGATGCCTGAGCAAGAGTACTATGAAACAGAAAAAGGAAAAATTGTATATCCAATTGTGAATAAGTACTCAACTGTAGAAATTAGTATATTTGAGAAACTGAAAAACTTTGTGAATAATCTTGGTAGATTTTTCTCTGACAATATGAGTGCAATAATAAATAAAATTCAGTCTTTATTGTCTAAAGGTGGAAACAACGCTAGTGGTTTTGATTCTCTAATGAGAGAACTAGAAAATGACAAAACCAGTACTGTGGTCTCAAATAATCAAAATCAATAATTATAAACCTTGATGGGATCGTTAATTGAGTGCGATCGCATTTTTACTTGGTACAAGATTAGTCCAATTGCGATCGCACCCCAGACAAAGGCAAATCAGTTATTTTGGTTAGCGATCTATGCGATCGCAGTAATTAAACTCACGTTATATTCACAAGGGTAAAGGGAAAGGATAAAAGAAAAACTTTTACCCTTTAATCCTATAAAATTTTACATACTTCAGTTTAATCGTGCTTACTTACTTGGATAATCCTGACTTGCCTACAACTGTTGCCTTTTCGGACGATCAACTGCAATGCTTGTTTACGTAGGCGTAGCCTGTCGTAGACATCGCACCAACATGCCTGAAGTACGGAATACGGCGCTTCGCGCCTGTTTCTCAAGGGTTTTCAGGCTGCCTTACTTATAAAAAAATCCGATGTCTTAATTAAGTGCAGATCAAGCTTCCATATAATAGTTGAAGAAGTGCAACAAAATTAAACATCAAGTAAAGTCCCTCCTCTGTCACTCCCTCTCCAACATACCCCTGTATGGGCAATACATTATAAACGCCTTAAGGCAGTTTTCTTAAAAGTATTGCTCCTGCAAGCTTAACTTTGGCTTGGCAGACTAGATAAATCGGGTCTGGTTGGCATCTACGCGGTTCAATTCAAAATTTTGCCTTTGGCACGCTACACGAACACAACAGGAGAACACGAAATCTATGACCAGACTAGAAACCCGCACTGAACCAATGGTGCTAAACATGGGGCCACACCACCCCTCAATGCACGGGGTTCTGCGGCTAATCATGACTCTGGATGGCGAGGATGTCGTTGACTGTGAACCGGTCATCGGCTACCTGCACCGGGGAATGGAAAAAATTGCTGAGAACCGCACTAATGTAATGTACGTCCCTTACGTTAGTCGCTGGGACTACGCTGCGGGAATGTTCAACGAAGCTGTCACTGTTAACGCCCCAGAAAAGCTTGCAGGTATCGCTGTCCCCAAACGCGCTAGCTACATCCGCGTCATCATGCTGGAGTTGAACCGCATTGCTAACCACTTGCTATGGTTTGGCCCCTTTTTAGCTGACGTAGGCGCTCAAACTCCCTTCTTCTACCAGTTCCGCGAACGGGAGATGATTTATGATTTGTGGGAAGCTGCTACAGGTTATCGGATGGTAAATAATAACTACTTCCGCGTTGGCGGGGTAGCAGCCGATTTACCTTACGGTTGGGTAGATAAGTGTATAGAATTCTGCGACTACCTATTGCCTAAAGTTGATGAATACGAACGCTTAGTAACTGATAACCCCATCTTCCGGCGACGTGTTGAGGGTATTGGGACTATCACCCGTGAAGAAGCAATTAACTGGGGACTTTCTGGCCCAATGTTACGCGCTTCTGGTGTGCAATGGGATTTGCGGAAAGTTGACCATTACGAATGTTACGACGATTTCGACTGGGATGTACAGTGGGAAACTGCTGGTGATTGCTTTGCCCGTTACGTGGTGCGGATGCGGGAAATGCGCGAATCTGTGAAGATTATTCGCCAAGCAATTAAAGGACTTCCTGGCGGCCCTTACGAAAATCTGGAAGCCAAGCGTTTAGCCGCAGGTAAAAAATCTGAATGGGACGCATTTGATTACCAATTCATCGGTAAAAAAGTTTCCCCCACTTTCAAGATACCCAAGGGTGAAATCTATGCCCGTGTAGAAAGTGGTAAAGGTGAATTGGGAATTTATTTGGTTGGCGATGATAATGTCTTCCCTGCACGGTGGAAGATTCGCGCCGCAGATTTCAACAACCTCCAGATTGTCCCACATTTACTGCGCGGCATGAAGGTTGCAGATATTGTGGTGATTCTTGGTAGTGTTGACGTAATCATGGGGTCTGTGGATAGGTAGAAAATATTTATCTAAGTATTTTTTAGAGCAGTTGCATAATACAACTGCTCTATTTTTTTACAGTTCAGTTAAATATTTCTTTCTTCTCTCCTTGGCGTTCTTGGCGGTTCGTAAAAATAATTGACTAATCGAACCGCCAAGTCGCCAAGAACGCCAAGAAGAATGCACTCTTCAGTAATCTGGCTGGAAAAATTTTTTACTCATATAACATAGGTACGAAATATTGATGAGTTTTAAATAATGCCCCGTATTTTTGACAACATAGATTTGCAACTGCTACCAATTTTACGAGAAACCCTCAAAATCTCTTATCGCGCAGATTTTTGCGTTGGCTACTTCAACCTCAGAGGTTGGCGAAGAATTGATGATTTAATCGAACAGTATGTTGGTAGTGAAAATGCTTGTTGTCGTTTGCTAATTGGGATGCAAAGCTTACCCAGTGATGAGGTTCATGCAGCATTTAGCCTTGTTAGTGGTGATGGGCGAATTGATAACAGTAGCATTGTGCGGTTTAAAAAACGTATGGCGGCGGAATTTCGCCAGCAGTTGACTATCGGTGCGCCGACTAATCAAGATGAAGCGGGGTTGCGGCGGTTAAGTCATCAGCTAAAAAGTCAGAAGGTAATTATTAAACTGTTTCTGCGGCATTCTCTCCACGCCAAGTTATATCTTGTGCATCGTTATGACCCTAACACTCCAACTGTGGGATTCTTGGGTAGTAGTAATTTAACCCTTCCCGGATTGGCGAAACAAGGGGAGTTGAATGTTGATATTTTAGACCACGATGCTTGTAATAAACTGCAAAAGTGGTTTAGCGATCGCTGGCAAGATTACGGTTGTGTAGATATTTCCCAAGAATTGGCGGAAATTATTGACCAGAGTTGGGCGAGAGATGAGCTAGTTTCACCTTACTACATCTACCTGAAGATAGCTTACCACTTATCCCATGAAGCGATCGCAGGACTTTCAGAATTCCGCATCCCCCGCGAATTTAATAACTTATTTGATTTCCAAAAAGCTGCGGTACAGCTAGCAGCACGTCATGTAACTAGGCGTGGTGGCGTGTTAGTGGGTGATGTGGTTGGTTTGGGCAAAACTTTAGTTGGAACCGCCCTTGCCAAAATATTACAAGAAGATTGTTATTTAGAAACGCTAATTATTTGCCCAAAAAACCTAGTTTCAATGTGGCAAGAATATAAAGATAACTATCGATTACTTGCCGAAATTATACCAATTAGTCAAGTACAAAATAAATTACCAACACTCCGGCGTTATCGAGTTGTGTTAATTGATGAAAGTCATAATTTACGTAACCGCGAAGGTAAACGTTATCGAGCAATCATAGAATATATTGCTGCTAACGAAAGTAAATGTATTTTATTATCTGCGACTCCTTACAATAAAAGTTATCTTGACCTTTCCGCGCAACTACGGTTGTTTGTGCCAGAAGACCAAGATTTAGGATTAAGACCAGAAGCTTTAATTAATGAACTGGGTGGTAGTTCAATAGGAGAATTAGAGTTTATTAGAAAGCATCAATGTTCAGTGCGTTCTTTAGCTGCCTTTGAGAAAAGCGAACACCCTGATGACTGGCGAGAATTGATGAAGCGTTACATGGTGCGCCGCACTCGCTCTTTTATTAAAGATAATTATGCCCACACAGATGAAACAGGGCGGAAATATTTAGAATTTTCCGATGGAAGACGTTCTTATTTTCCTCAGCGTCTACCTCGGAGTCTCAAGTTTCCTTTAGAAGGTTCTAGCAGTGACTTTTATGCTCGTCTTTACTCAGAGTTAGTTGTAGAAGTAATTAATCAACTTAACTTACCTCGTTATGGTCTAGGAAATTACGTTATTGCTAAACAAAAACAGCCACCTACAGACACCGAACAACGCTTTATTAATAGCTTATTTCGTGGTGGCAGGAGGTTAATGGGTTTTTCTCGTACTAATTTATTTAAACGTTTAGAAAGTAGTGCTATTGCTTTTATTCAATCAATTGAACGCCACATTTTACGAAACTTTATTTATTTATATGCCCTAGAGCAAGGGTTTGATATTCCTATTGGAACTCAGGAAGCTGAGTTATTAGATACAAGAAATAATGATGAAGATGCTGATTCTGTGGTAGCAGCTTTGTTTGATACAGAAATAGAAGAAGATGATTCTAGTGCGTCGTTGCAAATAGAGAGAGAAGGAGAAGTAACTTCTTTTGCTAACGAGGATGAGAAGGCATTAAAAACAGAAAAAGTATTTCGTCAAAGAGCAGAATCAATTTACCAAGAATATACAACCCGATATCAACGAAGATTTAAGTGGTTGCGTTCTACGCTTTTTGATATTAAAAAACTGAAACGTGATTTGCTAGAAGATGCTAAAGCACTGATTAATGTGCTGCAACAGTGTGGCGAGTGGAATCCTCAAAAAGATGAAAAGCTGGCAGCTTTAATCAAACTGCTAACAAAAACTCACCCACAAGATAAAGTACTAATTTTCACACAATTTGCTGATACAGTCCGCTACCTTGCAGATAATTTGCAGTTGAATCATATTACTAATGTAGCTGGGGTAACGGGACAATCTAAAGACCCAACAATAATGACGGGAAGATTTAGCCCTGTGAGTAATGGAAAACGGGAGCAAATTTCATCATCAGATGAGTTGCGGATTTTAATCGCCACCGATGTTTTGAGTGAAGGTCATAATTTACAAGACTGTGCAATTATCGTCAATTGGGATTTACCTTGGGCGATTATTCGCTTAATTCAACGCGCCGGAAGGGTAGACCGCATTGGCCAAAATGCTGATAAAATTCTTTGTTATTCTTTTTTACCAGCCGAGGGAGTAGAACGGATTATTAATTTGCGGGGACGACTCCGTAAACGACTACAAGAAAATGCGGAAGTTGTGGGAACTGATGAAGCTTTTTTTGAAGATGATGATGCACGAGTAATTCTTGATTTATACAACGAGAAATCTGGAGTTTTAGATGGTGAAGAAGATACAGAAGTTGATTTGACTTCAGAAGCATTTCAAATTTGGAAAAAAGCCACCGATGGTAATCCGGGTTTGAAAAAAACGATAGAAGAAATGGAAAATGTAGTTTATTCTACCCGCGCCCATACTCCGCAACCTGTACAACCAGAAGGGGTATTGCTTTATATGAAAACCACAGAAGGGAATGATTCTTTGATTTATGTTGACCGCGATGGAAATAGCGTTACTCAATCACAATTAGCGGTGCTTCGAGTAGCGGCGTGTGAAGAATCTACTCCAGCGATACCGAGGGATAAACAGCATCACAAGTTAGTACAAAAGGGTGCTGAATTGATTGCTGAAGAGGAGAAAAATGCCGGCGGTCAATTAGGGCGACCATCAGGTGCAAGGTTCCGCACTTATGAACGACTGAAAAGTTATGTTCAAGAAATGAAAGGAACACTATTTGTTAGCGAAGAACTTTTAAAAGCAATTGATGAAATTTACCGTTATCCTTTGCGACAGTCAGCTATTGATACTCTGAATCGTCAACTGAGAAGTGGTATTAATAATCAGGTGTTGGCTGATTTAGTTGTGTCGTTACGCATGGATGACCGTTTGTGTATTGTGACAGAAGAATTAGAAAAGCGAGAACCTCAGATTATTTGTTCTCTAGGATTATTTTCTAATTCGTAATTCGTAATTAAAGCAAAAGACGCGATGAATCGCCGTCTCTACAATAATTAGCGCCTTGTAGAGACGGCGATTTATCGCGTCTTTATTATTTAGTAAAAAAATTGTAGGTTGGGTGGAGGCTTTGCGTAACCCAACATCCTGATATTTGTTGGGTTGCGCTCCTCTCTACCCAACCTTGTATCTTAGAAAGAGTAGTAGACCGTCCCAACCTTGGTCAACAAAGACCGCTTTGTAGCATGGGTCACTACAACAATCTCTTTGACAGAACTCGAACAGTCGCCAGGGACAAAACTTTAAACACTGATATTTAAAGTATACAGTCCGTATCGGGCAAGGATGAGTGTAATCAAGGGGATGAATTCAACATATTTTTCAGCAATGTTGATTGGTGAAAATGGAAAATATCTTCGTATGGGTGGGCATTGATGTTAGCAAAGCCACTCTTGATGTTTACATCCGTCCTTTGGGTAAAGCATTAAAGGTTGCTAACACAGAAGTAGAAATAGCAGGTTTAGTCGAGCAACTCAAATCCTATAGTTTAAATCTCATTGTAATTGAGGCAACGGGAGGATTAGAAACTGAACTGATAATCCAATTACAAGCCGCACTTTTACCAGTTGCACTAATTAATCCTCGTCAAGGACGAGATTTTGCTAAGGCTACGGGTAAGTTAGCTAAAACTTTATACTTTGGAATAGCCCCCCCGATGATCCCATTGCGGCATTTGGGTCAACTTTTTATGCTCTTTTTTATCTTCACTAGAAATCCAGCAACTGAGGAAGATTCGGCGGCGAAGCGGAGTGTCTGGTGCGGGCTTTGACTATCTAGACTACAAGCCATAAGTCTTCTAGCCCGTACCAGACACCGCCGAATCTAGCGCAGCGTTCCTCAGTTGCGTCAATGCTTCCACCACCACTTTTTTGTTAACGATCGCTTGACTTTTAAGACAGTCGCTACGTTTAATGCACTGTTTGATTTGCTTCCAACCAGTTAAGTAAATCCTCAATGGCTGTAAAATCCAATAAAGCCTCGCCAAGTGCTTCTAATTGCTCTAAAGAAAGAGTTTGAATGCGCTCCCGAATTTCTTGTGGTAACTCTCCTACCCGTTTTTGTAGTTGCCGTAACACGAGGGTTTGTCCTTGTTCTTGTTTTCCTCGCTCGTAACCAATGCGCTCGCCTGTGGTAATGTAGCTCATAGTTCGCTCCTGCTCAAATTGCTTAAACTCTTGCCAAAATTCTGCTTCCAAGGCTTTTGGTAAAATCATAACCCAATCAATAAATCGATAAAGGTTACGAATATCTTTTTCTTGCAATCCTAATTCATACAATCGGCGAATTAAACTAAATTTCCAAGCTTTACGTTCTCCTAGCTTTTTACTTGTTTGCTGCGTCTTCAAATGCGCCATTACTACAGTTGCAAATGGGTTTTCGCTGGCTTCTAATTCTGTCCAACGATTTTGATAATCCAGCAGCTTGACAGTTCCAAATTCAAAGTTAAGCCTGGTATTGGGATAATTATAACTATATTGATTGGGTCGCCATGTTGGGTCTGTATCGCACAAAATTGCCAAACTGATGGCAGGTTTTGCAAATCTGTCAAAAATTCGCAGGTTGTAAGAAAACATTCTTTCTGCAAAGATGTCTTCTGATTTTGCCTGGATTTCTACATGGATTAATAGCCAAATTTCTTGTCCTTGAATTTGCCAGACTTTAACTAATTTATCTGCATATCTTCTACCAAGTTCAGCTTCACGGGCTATTTGTTGAAATTCCTTATCAAGAAATTCGTGGGGACGTTCCCAATTAATTAGTTCTGCTGTTTGGGGAAAGAAAAATTGCATTGCTTGGGGAAAATAAGCTTCTAAAATTTCTTTCCATGGGCTATCATTATCTGCTCTTTCCAGTTCTTCTGTCATTAGTTTATTGTTATACCATTTAAAAATCCTAAATCATTTGTGAACAACAAGATAATCCAAAGCGCTTACATCCAAAGGCAAGAGACGCGATGAATCGCCGTCTCTACAATAATTAACCCTTTGTAGAGACGGCGATTTATCGTGTCTTTCTTTCTTATATTACGTAAAATACCGAAATGAGAAAGCAAACTGGGGTTTGAGAAAGTAAAAGCTTATTTTGCTTACGTAAAATACCGAAATGAGAAAGCAAACTAGGGTTTGAATAAGTAAAAGCTTATTTTGCTTGCGGAAAACACCGAAATGAGAAAACAAACTGGGGTTTGAATAAGTAAAAGCTTCTTTTTAGAAAGCATTTCAGTGTTTTGAGAAAGTAAACAGACCTTTTTATAAAGCAATTAGGCGTTTTGATAAAGTAATCAGCAAATATACTTGACAATAAAAAATCACGGTTGGACAAATAAAGCCGACGTTTAGAGAAATTGCTAATTTTTACGTATAATTTCTCAGCCTAATTAAATGTAAAGGATTTATAAAGTATAAAAAGCATGGTAAAAATTTAACTCCTATAAACAGGGTTTCTTGAAGTCCGCCAGCGCAGACTTAATTTTTAAAGCCACAGATTTATTTTCTGAATGGCAAATTTACCATGCTTGGTTTTTATTTTCCAAGCATGGTAGATTATGTCACTCAATTTTCAACGAACACGCGATTTACTCTCTAAGTTTAAATTTAGTGATTTATTTATAGAAGAATTAGGTTGGTCTAAACCCTCAAGACAAAAACCTGAAACTTTAAAGATTGATAACAAGACGTATCAATATCAGAAAATTGCTGAACTCTCAGGGGTTGCAATCTTTGAAGTCACCGCAGCAGATGGGAACATACCAGAAGCTAAAGTGAGAGTTGCTATTCATCAAGAAGTTACTAAATTTATAAATGAAAATCTCTTAATTTTTATTACCCAAGAACGCACACGTAGTCTTTGGTATTGGGTGAAACGAGAAGGAAGTAAAAGCTTCGTTCGTGACCATTTATATGTAAAGGGTCAACCAGGAGACTTATTTTTAAGCAAGCTTGGTTCTTTAGTTATTGATATTACTGAATTAGAACATGGGGAACCGACTGTTGTTGAAATTGCTTATAAATTACAACGCGGGTTTGATGTTGAGCCTGTAACTAAGAAGTTTTACAAGGAATTTCAAGAACAACACCAGAAGTTTTTGCTGTTTGTGAATGGAATTGATAATGAGATAGATAGACGTTGGTATACATCGGTAATTCTTAATCGCCTGATGTTTGTTTATTTTCTCCAGCGTAAGGGTTTTATTGATAATAAAGATTTAAACTATCTGCAAAATAAGCTTGAGCAAAGCAAACAAAAAGGTGAAAATCATTTTTATGATGAATTTCTCAAGGCTTTGTTTTTTGAAAGCTTTGCTAAACCTGAATTTGAACGCGATTCATCTGTACAAAAATTGGTAGGAAAGGTTAAATATCTAAATGGTGGACTATTTCTCAAGCATCATATTGAAGATAAATATCAAATTTCTATAGTTGATGAGGCGTTTGAACAAGTTCTAGATTTATTTGGGCGTTATTCTTGGAATCTAGATGATACGCCGGAAGGAAAAGATGACGAGATAAACCCTGATGTTTTAGGTTATATTTTTGAGAAATATATTAATCAAAAAGCTTTTGGAGCGTATTATACTAGGCCGCAAATTACAGAATATCTCTGTGATAGAACTATCCACAAGTTAATTGTAGACCGCGTAAATGATGCGCTATCTGATCAGCATAAGCCATTTGAGGATATTAACGAACTTCTCATCAAGCTGGATACAAATGTTTGTCGTCTACTAATGGAAGATATTCTTCCTAATTTATCAATTCTTGACCCAGCTTGCGGTTCTGGTGCTTTTCTTGTGGCGGCGATGAAGACGCTCATTCAAGTTTATAGTGCGGTGTTCGGCACAATTAAATTGATGGGTGATGATACTCTCAAAAAGAAACTTGAAGATATAGACAATTCCCATCCATCAATACCTTATTTTATCAAAAAGCGGATTGTTTCTGATAACCTCTATGGTATAGACATCATGGAGGAAGCAACGGAAATTGCTAAACTGCGTCTTTTCTTAGCGTTGGTTTCTTCTGCTAATGATGTGGAAGAGTTAGAGCCTTTGCCTAATATTGATTTTAATATTATGGCGGGTAATTCGCTGATTGGTTTAATTAAAGTTGATGATACTGCTTTTGATGCGGTGGGAAATTCACTACAAGGAAATCTATTACAGTCTTTAGCCGCAGATAATTATAAAAAAATTCTCGAAGAAAAGAATAAATCTGTTGAATTGTACAAAAAACACGCTTTTTTACCTAAAGCTTTACCAGATACAGATACACCTCAAGATACTCGATTGATACACCTCCGCAAAAATATTGAACAACTCAACAAACAATCGCAAGAAAAGTTAAATCTTTTGCTGTTGGATGAGTTTAGTAAGCGTTTGGGTATCAAGTACGAAGAGGTTCAGTTAACTGGAAAATCACAGAAGCGGGTTTTGAAGGTTGATGATATTGCAGCTTTGAAGCCGTTTCACTGGGGTTATCATTTTAACGAGGTTTTAGAACGCGGCGGTTTTGATGCGATTATTACTAATCCACCGTGGGAAATATTTAAGCCACAGGCGAAAGAGTTCTTTGCACAGCATAATGAACTGGTGACGAAGAACAAGATGGATATTAAGGATTTTGAGAAAGAACAGAATAAGCTATTACAAAATCCCATAATTGCAAGTACTTGGTTAGAATATCAAAGTCAATATCCTTATGTCAGCGCTTATTATCGTTCATCTGAACAGTATAAAAATCAGATTTCTATTGTGAATGGTAAAAAAGCAGGTACGGATATTAATCTTTATAAGCTGTTTACAGAACAGTGTTTTAATCTTTTGCGTTCAGGCGGTGAGTGCGGAATTGTAATTCCTAGCGGGATTTATACTGATTTGGGGACTAAGCAATTGCGGGAGATGTTGTTTAGTCAAACTAAAGTTACTGGTTTATTCTGTCTTGAGAATCGTAAGGAAATCTTTGAAGGTGTTCATCGCAGTTTTAAAATAGTTGTTCTTACTTTTCTTAAAGGTAGTACAACAACTGATTTCCCATCTGCTTTTATGCGTTTGGATGTGCAGGAACTTCAAAGTTTTCCTAGTGATAATAGCTTGCAAATTAATATTGAAATGGTTCGTAAACTATCACCTGAAAGTTTAGGAATAGTTGAGTTTACAAATAAATATGATTTGTTAGTAGCAGAAAAAGTATCTAAATTTCCACTTTTAGGTGAAAAACTGAATCAAAGTTGGAATATCAACCTACAAAGTGAATTTCACATGACCAATGATAGTTATCTGTTTCAGCAAGAATTCAAAGAACTAATGTTGCCTTTATATGAAGGTAAAATGATTCACCAATTTAACCATAAGTTTGATAAACCCCGGTACTGGATTGTAGAAAAAGAGGGAAGATCAGCTATAATTGGACGCAAAGAAGATAGAGGTCAAAAAGTTGACTATCAAGATTACCGACTTGGGTTTCGTAAAATTGCTAGGAATACAGATGCAAGGACAATGATTTCGACAATCATTCCTCCAAACTTTCATTCAGAAAGTTTTCAATCTGTTCGCACATACAATAATTAAGGAAATCGTCAAATTAGCTATGATGTGATGTTTTATCTTTGCGGAGTTTGGAACAGCTTTATTTTAGATTATTTATTACGTCTAAGAGTAACTGCCAATGTAAATTTCTTCTATGTTTACCAGCTACCCGTCCCACGTTTAACAAAAAACGATCGCAACTTCAACGATATTGTACAACGCGCCGCCAAACTCATCTGCACGACACCAGAATTTGACGAACTCGCGCAAGAAGTCGGTCTAGGTTCCCATCAACAAGGCGTTACCGACGAAACAGAACGCGCCAATCTCCGCGCCGAACTCGATGGAATGGTAGCACATCTTTACGGTTTAACCGAAGATGAATTTAGCTACATCCTCACAACATTTCCCATTGTGAATGCAACTGTTAAAGAAGCAGCATTAGAGGCTTATCGTAATTTTGCATCAATGTTTGCAGAATCAGAAAGAATTGCATTAACTCATTAAAGCAAACATAGCTGGGAATACTGGTCAGTTAAGGACTACTGGTAAAAAATTTTGGGTTTTCAAGACGCGATAAATCACCGTCTCTACAAGTGTTTTGGTCTTATCTGAACTGTATTGACATAGCTGGCGGTTATAAATCGATGGAACCAAAAAGGTTTTTAGCTATATTGACTGATAATTTTCTGTACCTCTGAATACAAACTGACTTGTGATTTAGTGAAAACTTGCAGATTAGATCGCAATAAATAATTTATGCTATAAAAAACTCAAGATACATATTATCTGTAAAATTTTAATATTCTTAACACTAAATTTATAATTTGGAATCATCCCTAGTACAGATTAATTAAAAATTGCAACTTCTTAATAATTTATTTAAAATTTACCAAGAGGTTTACTAGTATTGTGTTTCGTTAAAATTGAATTGCTGCTATCAATACAATAATGTATTTAAATAAAGTGTAATAAATTACTATATAAATCCGGCAGCATTTACTTAATCATCATATTAGAACCGTGCAAATTCATCCTCACTCCGAATTTAACCATAGCCGCGATCGCCGTGAACAGGGTTTGCAAAATTTGCTCGATCGCCTTGTTAAAACAATGCAGCGCGATGAGTTAGTCCGGCAAACAACCAATCAACTCAGAGAATCGCTTCAGGTTGATCGGGTGGTGTTGTATTATTTTTACAGTCAGTGGGAAGGACAGGTGACTTTTGAATCTTTGAGTTCTCAAGAATTTTCAATACTTGGTTCCACTGGCCCAGATGAATGTTTTAACAACGAGTATGCTGCTTTATACTTAGCAGGACGGGTAAGAGCGATCGCTGATATTGAATTAGAGCCAATCCAGCCTTGTCACCGAGATTTTCTCCGCAATTTGCAGGTTCGCGCTAACTTGGTTGTACCAATTGTCATCCCTAGAGGATTATGGGGATTGCTAGTAGCACATCACTGTCAAGGGCCTCATGATTGGTCGCCATCAGATATAGAAATGATGCAAACAGGGGCGCAAACTCTAGCAACAGATCGTAATATTTTGGAGAGTTAAAATAATTCGTCATTTGTCATTCGTCATTTGTCATTCGTCATTCGTAGTTAAAAGGGCGTACTCCGTGGGTTTCAAACCCTCTATTTTTTCTAGATAAGGAGAAAGAATTATGAAATTTGGTTACATGGTTATTTGGGTAGACGATGTAGTTAAAACGGTTGAGTTTTATGAAAAAGCATTTGGTCTGGTTCGTCGCACTCTCCAGGATAAAGGACAATCTATCTGGGCGGAAATCGAAACCGGCAGCACTACACTAGCTTTCTCTTCAAGTAGCGAAGCACAAAAGTTATTTCCTGGTGGTTGCCATCCCAACGATCCCACACAACCACCGCCATTAATTCAGATATCATTTATTACCCCCGATGTTGGTAGCGCTTACATGAGAGCGATCGGCGCTGGTGCAAAAACATTAGATGCCCCTAAATCTCAACCTGGGGGACAAATGATTGCTCGTGTCCGCGATCCCAATGGTGTGCTAGTGTCGTTGGTGAGTGCCTAAGTAACAAATTGCCTTTTAGCAGATGTCTTGATCTAGATGGCTGCTTCTAAATTTGGCTTATACTGGCCATAGGAAAACAGTACTGCCTAGATATTAAAATGCTACTTATTCCTACTGTTACCTCGATTCCGCTTGTAACTGATGCAAATGGCGTTGTTAGGATTAGCAAAACCCGCATCACTTTAGATACAGTGGTTACAGCTTTCCTTGAAGGGGCTACAGCAGAAGAGATCAGAGAACAGTACCCATCGCTTCATCTTTGGGATATCTATTTGGTGATTGGTTATTACTTACAACACCAAGGTGAGGTTGATGCTTACCTTCTAGAGCGTCAAAGACTTGCTACGGAGGTTCAACAAGAAGCTGAAAAGCGTTTTAACCCCATTGGAGTGCGCGATCGCCTTTTAGCAAGACGCAACCCACAAGGGTAAATTACGATGCTGGGTTTTTTGGCTGATGAGAACTTTAATAATCAGATTATCCGTGGTGTTCTGCGTCGTAACATTAATGTTGATATTGTCCGTGTTCAGGATGTTGGATTGACTGAAGCAGACGATCCAACTGTATTAGAATGGGCAGCGCAAAACAGGCGTGTGGTGTTAACTCATGATGTCGCAACGATGACAACTTTTGCTTATGAACGATTACAAGCAGGCTTGGCAATGCCTGGTTTATTTGAGATCAGTCGTCGTGTTTCAGTTGGTTTAGCGATCGAGGAAATTTTGTTGCTAGATGAATGTAGCTTAGAAGGAGAATGGGAAGGACAAGTCCGGTTCTTGCCTTTGCGTTAACGATTGGAGGCGATTAATTCGGCTGACGTTGGCGTAGCCCGTCGTTGGTAAGCATTTGTTTTCTGTAGTCCCCAATCTAAAATCTGAAATTTTATGGATTCCAATGCTTTGCTGTGTGCAGCGATCGCAAATCACATTACCACCAGTCCTCAAAAACGAATTACTTTTGCCCAATTCATGGATTTGGCATTATACCACCCTGAATACGGCTACTATTCCAGCGATGCAGTCAAAATAGGCTTTAAAGATAGTGATTTTTTTACCTCTCCCAACCTCTGTCCTGACTTTGGTGAGTTACTCGCAGAACAATTTTTGCAAATGTGGGAGATTTTAGGAAAACCTGTACCCTTTTCTCTGGTAGAAATGGGAGCAGGTCAAGGATTGCTAGCTTTGCATATCCTTAAATATCATCAACAGCACCACCCAGATTTTTTTATGGTGCTAGAGTACATCATTGTTGAAAAGTCCCCAACTTTAAGACAAGAACAGCAGCAACGCTTGCAAGATTTCCCGGTGCGTTGGTGTAATTTAGAGGAGATACCACCAAATGCGATCGCAGGTTGCTTTTTCTCTAACGAGTTAGTAGATGCTTTCCCCGTACATCAATTCATCCTAGAAACGGGCGAACTTCGAGAAATTTATGTAACCACAGATAGTAATGAGAAAGAAACCAATGTCTCATTCCCGATGCCCCATGCCCCATGCCCATCATTTGTAGAAGTCACAGGAGAACCTTCAACCCCCCAACTGGCTGAATATTTAGACTTAGTGGAAATGGACTTTACCCAAAGTGCATATCCAGATGGCTACCGTAGTGAAATTAATTTAGCTGCTTTAGACTGGTTGAGTATAGTAGCAGACCGCTTGCAGCGCGGCTATGTGCTAACAATTGATTATGGCTACCCCGCCAGCCGTTACTACAATCCCAGGCGATCGCAGGGAACGCTACAGTGCTATTATCAGCATCGTTTCCATGACAACCCTTATATTAATATTGGGCGACAAGATATCACTGCCCATGTTGACTTTACGGCTTTGGAACGCTGGGGTGATAAGTACAATTTAAAGAATATTGGTTTTATCCAGCAGGGATTATTTTTGATGGCGTTGGGGTTAGGCGATCGCATTGCAGCCCTTTCCGAGCAAAAGCAACCTCTCTCGCAGTTACTACAGCATCGGGATGCACTACATCAACTTATAGATCCCACAGGACTCGGCGGCTTTGGAGTCTTAATTCAGAGCAAAGGTCTGGACAATACAGAAACTTCTCAAAAACTCAAAGGATTGACCCTGCCAGAGTAAAGGTAAATTTGAAAAGTTAAAACTCTATTTAAGAATGCAGTATCAATCTTATTTAGACTAGCATAACAGTGAATACTGTAAAGTTAAACACAATACAAAAGTAATAATTATGTCCACTCATGACCTGCTAATGCTAGTAACACTACTTACTCCTGGTATTTTGCTTTCAGTGATAATTATGGCGACTTTTGCGGCTGGTGGCTAATCAGCAAACAAGAAGTTATCAGTGTTCAAAGATAACTGTTCACTGATAACTGATAAGCTAAAAAACATTTAATTTGCATAATCGAATAAACATAACTCTTGTGGGGTAGGCCGAAAAGCCCGCCCAGCTTGTGCAATTTCAATGTAGAACAGCTGATCAAAATCAAACAATGGAAACGCGATGTCTACAACAGACTACGCCTACGCTGTATTAAAGGAAAGTGAAAAATGAAGGTGGCATTTCTGGGAACAGGACTGATGGGACTACCAATGGCTCAAAGGTTATTAGCCGCAGATATACAGCTAGTTGCCTACAATCGCACCCCAGAAAAATTAGCACCACTACAAGCAGCTGGGGCTGAAATTGCTACACATCCCCGCCACGCCATTCGTGCTGCTGAGTGCGTAATCCTCATGCTGACTAATGCCCCGGCCATTTATAATGTGTTGCTTTCAGATACTTCTTGGCAAACTCTGGAAGGACGCACAATCATCCAAATGGGAACAATTACTCCCACAGAAAGCCAGGAAATTAGAGATGCAATAGTTGGTGGTGGTGGTGAATATTTAGAAGCACCAGTATTAGGGAGTATCCCGGAAGCACAAGCTGGTAAGTTGAGTGTGATGGTAGGGGCAGAGCCAGAACAATATCAACGGCACTTGAAGTTACTCCAAAATTTTGGGACAGAACCTTTACTTATAGGGCCAGTAGGATCTGCGGCGGCGCTTAAATTGGCACTAAATCAACTAATAGCTTCCCTAACAACTAGCTTTGCTTTGAGCCTGGCTTTTGTCCAGCGTCAAGGTGTTGATGTGGATATGTTTATGCAAATCTTGCGCGACAGTCCACTCTATGCACCTACCTTTGACAAAAAGCTACAACGTATGTTGGATGGCAATTATGCCGATCCGAATTTCCCCACAAAACATTTGCTCAAAGATACAGAATTGTTTATCTCTGAGGCGAAATCTCGAAGTTTGGATCTCAGCAGTATTAAAGGTGTGCGGCAAATCTTGCAAACAGCCGTAAAAATGTCATTTGCTGATGATGATTACTCATCACTATTTTCTGTAATTAAAGAATGGGGAGAGTGATGGAAGATTGAAGAAGAATTCAGAAGTCAGAATTCAGGAGTCAGAATGAATCAGTGGATTCATCCACCAGTCGCACAAATTCATTCTATTAGCGGATAGCTAAGGTTTAGCCTATTCTGGCTCCTGACTCCTGAATTCTGTTTCGATAATAAGTAGGGTAGCACAACTAGCTGTGCTACCCTATTTAAAAAGTTTTTTTACACCCCGGCATCCCTGATATGCCTTTTGAAAATGCTGAATTAAAAGGTTTTAATCTTTAAATAAAGATATTATTGCCCATTAGTAGTTGATTGAGGAAATGGTAGAGATTCAGTCTGGGGTTGAGGCTGAGGTTCAGGTTTAGGATTCAGAAAATCCTGCCAAGTCTTAATTTGCTCTTGCGCCGCACTGTAAGCAGCACTACCGCGTGGAATCGATTTTGCAATATCAATCCCTCTAGCAATATCAGACTGACCTTGAGAGCGGGCTATTTCTAACAATTGCTGACTCCATTGGTCAATAGCCAGATTCGCATCCATACGTAAGATGCTATTGTTTGAAACCCGATCTGCCAACCGTATTGCTTCAACCAAAGCTTCTGGCGTACCAGCCGCGCCAACTTCTTGAGCTTTTTTCCAGTTTTCTCTAGTGCGGATTTGCCCTTCCCAATCATTTATCGCAGCTTGCGCTTCTTGTGAAAGCGCCCTTCCCGATGAGGCAATTTGTTGAGCGGCGCTAATGGCGGCGGTGAGATTTCCGCTCTGAGCCAGTTCTTGTGCTTGATCCAAGTAGGGTTGGTCTTGAATTCGCTGAATTTTTCCTATCCAAGTCCGAATTCTTTTCCGTGCTTCTGGATATAATGCCCGACCTCTACGAATTTCGCTGGCCTGAGCGATCGCAGCTTGCAAAGAGTTGATATCATCGAATACAGCTATCTGTTCGGCACGTTCTAAGTAAGGTTGGTCTTCAATTGTCTCCACTTGGGCACGCCAGCGATCCATTTCTTGTCTAGCTTCGGTGGCCCTGGGATTATTTGCAGGTATTAACTGCACTTGTGCGATCGCTGCTGTTAAATTAGGGACTGTTCCCTGGCTAGCCAACAACCTCGCTTTTTCTAGATTGGCAACATCTTCAATTTCCAACTGCCAACGAGCAATCAGTTGCTGGGCTTCGTTATACACTGGTCTGGAAGGATCGATTTGTTGTGCTTGAGCGATCGCAGCCTCTAAACCAGAAACGTTACCTATCCAAGCACTTCTTTTCGCGTCAGCTATGGCGATAAAGTCGTCTGTTTCACCCTGTAGTTTCGTACTCTCTGGAATTTGTCTAGCAATATTCAATGCTTCATCGGCATCCCGCTTGTCTAGTTTTGCCTGTGCCAATTCCAGCATTTTGCGTCCAAATACGGGAATCGCTTCCTGAGCTTTTTGGTAAAGGTAACTTTCTTGCCCAATAGACTCGGCTAGCTTGATGGCTTCCAGTAAATTATCGACTACTTTGCTGCTTGCTAAACTTTCCGCTTTTCCTAACTTATCGCCATCTTCCCGCGCTCCGGCGATTAGACGATTCAATTGGTCGTATTTAGTACCCGCCCAGTATTGATTGTCTACGCGCAACATTTTGGCGGATAGCATGAACGCCGATTGCCAGCGCCGTTCTTTTACTTCGGCGATCGCACCGTTGTATGTTTCTTCTGCCTTTGTCCAAATTGACTGCCATTTGTCAACTTGTTCATCGACTAATTTATAAGCTGCCACATCTTCAGGTATCTTACGAGCAGTAGCGATCGCTTCCTCTAAATTCCCTGTTTGGAAACTTTGATCGGCTAGCTTCAAAATATCCCGCGACCATTCTTCGATGAAACGATCAATTTCTCCATGCAACGGGTGATTTTGTGGTAGTTGCTTCACCAGAGCGATCGCTTGCAATAGGTCGTTTACTGTTTGCTTAGAAGCCGCCAACTGAGCGCAATGTAGCCGCACAGAAGCACTAGCTAGGGGCCAGAAAATCGAGGGGCAATTAGGGGCAGATGGCAACTTTAGCAGCATTGCCATTGCCAATAATCCTACACTGCCGGGAATCAACATTAGTAGTACTAGCCACAATGTCCAGCTTTTCATCCAGCGTGGCCATTTCCCAGAAGCACTACTGAGTTTGGCAGTCTCTCCTGAATGACTATTTATAGGTAATCCTTGTGTATCGTTTTTTTTTCGCCGCTTCACTGATTTGGAAGTAGAACCAGTAGGTGGGACACCAAATGGTTGAGTTTCACCGAATTGTTCTGTTCGGGATAATCTTTTGTTTTGATCTGGCTCTCTATCACTGGCTGAAGACCAACTGTCTGGAATATCCCGCTCTGTCATCTCTCACACCAAAATAATTGAATAGCGCTCTGTTTTAGGTCGATAATTCCATTGATGCCATAGTAACTTTCTCGCGATCAAAAAGCTACTTTTTTTGATTATCCCTCTCCACAGAATACCATGTTCAATCTAAAAAATTAGTGTCTTTTTATACTTTATCCTGAAACAGTAGATTCAGCTTGCAAATCGGCAATTAGTTGAGCTAACTGATCGCTACTTGCCTGGTAAACGTTGCCGCAAAAGTCGCAAGTTGCTTCAGCACCATTATCTTTAACAATCATATCTTGCAGTTCGGCTTCTCCCAAAATTTTCAGTGCCCCCAAAACGCGATCGAAAGAACAACCACAGTGGAAGCGCAGCATTTGCCGTTCGGAAAAGATTTCCAGGCCCATATCGCCCAATAGGTCGCTAAAAATTTCAGTCAAATTCTTCCCGGCTTGCAATAATGGCGTAAATCCTGCCAAACCAGCGACCCGTGATTCTAAAGTTTCTACGAGGGCTTCATCTCTGGCAGCTTTGGGTAACACTTGTATTAGTAATCCTCCAGCCGCAGTTACTCCCCCTGCTCCCACAAACACACCTAAAACTAAAGCTGAAGGTGTTTGTTCAGAATTCACCAGATAATGAGCCACATCATCGCCAATTTCACCAGAAACTAGTTCTACCGTACTAGAGTAAGGATAACCATAACCGACATCTCGCACAACGTAGAGGTAGCCACCACCCACTGCACCACCAACATCTAGCTTACCTTTGGCATTAGGAGGTAATTCTATAGATGGATTCCCCACATACCCGCGTACCGTACCATCTAAGCCGGCATCTACCAATATGCCACTTAAAGGGCCATCGCCCTTCACCCGCACATTGACCCTTGATCCACTTCGCTTCATACTAGAAGCCATTAACAAGCCCGCCGCCATAGTCCGACCCAGTGCTGCCGTTGCCACATAAGAAAGCTTGTGTCGCTGCCGTGCTTCTTCTGTTAAACGTGTGGTGATCACACCTACGGCACGAATTCCACCTTCGGCTGCTGTTGCACGAATTAACTGATCCGCCATGAATAACCTTACATTTCTTAACAAGTTCACTTTTTCTATTCTAAGTTCTCTGCTGCAAGAAAAGTAACGTAGTGGGGTGTCACGTAAATAAACGGCTGTTATTGGTCATTGCTCACTTGTACTGAGCGTATCGCTAAAGCCTACGGCATAGCTACGCTTAGGGCGTAGCCTCTCCAAGAGTTGTATTGGTTATTAGTTATTTCCAAAGGACAAAGGACTAATGACTAATGACAAAGACTATTTGCAATATTAGAAATAGCGATATCTCACTTTTAGGCAATCTTAGAAAAATGCTAGGTAATTTTCAACAAAGTCAACTGCGAATCGAAATTGAAGCGCCAACAGATGCAATTCGTGATAGTCTGCTGCATCCGGTACAACTAGAAAAATGGCTCTTAGCGCAACGCTTTGCGCCAGGAATGCCAGAAGAACTACTTCCGGGATTTCAGTTTACTACCTGGACTGGGCCAGTCTCAATTCATCATCAAGTAGACGTTGTAAAATCCAACTGTCTCCGTTTACTACTCAGTGGAGGTATTGACGGGTTTCATGAATGGTATTGGGGAGAAGGTTGGGTGCAATCCCGCTTGGAAGGAGTTTCACTTTTGCCCTTAAATTTGGGTCAAACCTTGAGTTTGTTGAGCTTGCGTCAATTTCTGGCAACTCAAGGACGTTGAATCGGCTGAATGTGAAGGGATTGGGAATTGGGGTACAAGAGGCAGGAGGGAAGAGAGCAGGGAGCAGAGGGGAAAGAGCTAATTTTTATTCTGCCCCTGTTCCCTTACTCCCTGCTACCGTTTGCCTACACTCACGGCAAGCCTGTTCCCCGACTTCTTTCCTTAGTCTCTATGTCCCCAGCTCCAGTTCTAGAAGTAGAAATAATACCTACAATAATTTTTACCACGACAGATAAATCTTCTGGAACTTGATAGCGTTTCTGGTCTTGAGTCACCTCAATACGGTTCGGATAAGGTTTCTTGATGACACACCTTATGATCACAAAGACGCGATAAATCGCCGTCTCTACAAAGGACTGATTATTGTAAAGATGGCGATTTATCGCGTCTCTTGCCTTAACCGAACCGTATTGTGAGTCACCTGACGATTCGCACGATGATAAACTCCAAAACGCCAATCTTCACCAGTCATATATATAGGACTCAGATTTTATTTCTGAAAACATTCAGTACAACTCAAAGAGACTTCTTGACTGTTACCTATTGCCTTATCTCAACGACAATTATTTACGCCCACTTACTTATATTGAGTCTCTGATTAGTCAAATCACATACTTCAATTGACCTAATTCTAATTCGGCTTTACCACTAACACCGAACAATTAGCTTCTTCCACAACTTGACTGCTAACAGAACGCTGGACAATTCGCTTCATCCCAATCAATCCCCGACTACCAATTATAATTAGGTTAGCTTTGTAAATATTGGCAAGACGAATAATCTCTTCAGCAGGATCGCCAGTTACCAGTTCTAACTCACTTGGGACTGATAATTTTTCCTGATAGGATTGCAGCTGTTTTTCCAGTTGAAAATAAGAAAATGTTGGGGACTCTGGCTGAGGACGATCGGCAGGTATTTCCATTTCAGACTCTGGTGTAGGAAATACATGACAGAGAATAACCTTGGCATCTTTTGATAACACCAAATTATCTAAACTCTGAATTACTCGTTCTCCCATTTCCGAACCGTCCAGAGCTATCAAAATATTCTTTAGCACCGCTCTCGTCTCCTATAAGAGTAGACCCAGTTACATAAGTATGTAGTAAAACTTGTTAGCAGCTACACTAAATTATTTTTATATTTGCCTACTTAGTATATATTTTCGAGGTTATGCGATGAATTGGTTTGACCCAAATTTGATGCTAGTACATTGTAGAAAGATATTTTCGCCAGTCATTTGGGCACGCTAAAGCTTACTACATAATCCATAATTACAATATCAATAGGCGGGCAATGTCTAGTAGATGCCCGCCAAAACCCTGAAAGCAGGGTAGCAAATGCTTTATTTGCTACCTAAGAAGTGACTTTTGTCAACAGTATTAAACAAAATTAACCATTCCAAATCACTCCTCTTGCTGAATTCGGCGGCGGACTGAATCAGCATGAGAAGGTAAACCTTCTGCTGTTGCTAGCACATCAATAGCACCAGCCACATTTTGCAGGGCAGTTTGCGAGTATTGAATAATACTGGAATGTTTGAGGAAAGTTTCTACCCCTAACGCCGAAGCATAGCGGGCAGCGCCAGAAGTTGGCAAGGTGTGGTTAGGCCCTGCCAAATAGTCTCCTACAGCTTCTGGTGTGGAGTAACCCAAAAAGATTGCCCCAGCGTGGCGAATCTGTGGTAGGAGTGCCCAAGGGTCTTTTACTTCTAATTCCAGGTGTTCAGGGGCAAATTCATTTGACAGTTCTGCTGCTGCTTGGAGCGATTCCACAAGAACAATCAACCCATAATGAGCGATCGCTTTTTCTGTGTCTATTCGCCGTGGATGATCCACTAGCTGTCTTTCCAAGGCTACTTGCACGTTTTTCGCCAAAGCCGCATCTGTCGTCAGCAAGATTGCTGCCGCCATTGGATCGTGTTCAGCTTGGGCTAGCAAGTCAGCAGCTACATGCACCGGATTTGCACTTTCATCGGCAATCACCAGCACTTCGCTGGGGCCTGCCAAAGAATCAATACCGACGGTGCCATATACAAGTTTTTTCGCAAGGGTGACATAAATGTTACCGGGGCCAGTAATCACATTCACTTTCGGAATTGTTTCTGTGCCATAGGCTAAAGCAGCGATCGCTTGTGCGCCCCCAATACGATAAATTTCTTGCACTCCTGCTTCTTGGGCAGCTACTAAGACTGCTGGGTTAATTACACCCCCTGGGCCTGGTGGTGTCACCATCACTATATGAGGTACAGCAGCGACATGAGCGGGAATTGCATTCATCAGCACTGTACTAGGATAGGCGGCGCGGCCACCGGGCACATACAGCCCCGCTCGATCTACAGGGGTGTAGCGTTTGCCCAGTACTACTTCATCGTCGCCAAAGTGTACCCAGCTTTTTGGTACTCGCTGACGATGAAACGCTTCAATTTGGCGGCAAGCTAGCCGAACTGCGCCCAAAAACTCCTTTGACACCTGCTGATAGGCTGCATCTAGTTCCGAGCCTGTAACTCGGAGTTCTTCTGCTTTCAGGGTTTGTTTGTCAAATTCGGCTGTGTAATGCAATACAGCTTTATCGCCTTGGCGCTTCACTGCTTGCAAAACTTCCCGCACCGTTGCTTCTTTGTGAAGCACCTGTTCGTCATGGGTGCGATCGCAGATCCGTTGCAGTTCTGCTCTAACGTCTGCCTGCTGAGTAATGATTCGCAGCATGGAGTAAGGACAATGCCAAAATTATAATATTCACACCTGAGATTTAGTATTGCTCTTGACCCACTGGGGTGTGCAAGCTGACTCTAATTCTCTTCTCTAGCTTAACCTGGATTTTTTTGATACTCTCAAGGTTGCCAGCAGATGGTTTGCTTGAGAAGGCAACTTAATTGCTCAGTCCGACAACCCTTAGCAGGATAGCGGCAGGATGTGGGTGTGCCATTTCCCATTACCCTTATGCCCTTTCCCTCACTCCTTGCGGGGTGCAGGTGGTGTGTTTGCACATCCAATCCCCTAGATTTACAGGGGGTAGGGTCTGAGTATAATTTTTACTTATTTTCCTAACTTCTCAGTAGTTTACATTTGTACAGACACGATATAGTATCGCTTCTATACTTTGATAACCCTGAAATTTAGCTGTTTACAGTTCTTTGCCTGTGATAGTAGATCCTAAAATCTAGGAAATATTACATTGGCAATCACATCGCTTTCTCAGGTAGTGGTGAGTTAGGATAACAGTTTTATTTGATATGGCTTATTTTAACGCATTTCCTAAATTGACGACACACTCAATTGCGGACTGAAGAGATTTTAGAAAGCAGGGGAAGAAGAACTATTGTCCAATGGCAGATTTTTTTTAGGAAATTATAACATTGGCAATTTGGATGCTATATTAGTAAGTCTAGTAGTGTGTGTACATATTAATAGTATTTTTGGAATTGACTGTGGCGAATACAAAGTCTGCTCTCAAGCGTGCCCAAATCGCAGAACGTAACCGACTGCGTAACAAAGCTTACAAATCAGCAGTCAAGACGCTGATGAAGAAATACTCTAATGCTGTAGCTGTCTATGCAGCTAATCCTACCCCAGAATTACAAGAAGAAGCACAGGCTCGGTTATCCGAAGCTTACGGCAAAATCGATAAAGCAGTCAAACGGGGTGTCCTTCACCCCAACAATGGGGCAAGGAAAAAGTCAAGATTGGCTCATAAACTAAAGCCCATCACTCAAACAACAGTAGCTGAATAGTCATTGTTGAGCTAATGCGATCTTTTAACTGAGTGAGTCACTAGGTTACAAATTTTCTGAAAGCTGTAGTAATTAACTGGCGTAAAACGCCAGTTGCTCATTTGAAGTTAGTGTAATCTTGAGGGTTTCCACACACACACCAATTTACTCTGTGCCTTTTAACCCTTCTACAGCAGGGTTGCACCATGAGTAACTGGTTTTGTTTATGCCAATTAAAACAAGTGGCGTTCCCTCTGGAAAATTTGGCGATCGCTTAGTGGCTACCACAGGAAAAAGATTTACCCGAAGGATGATTTGTCCTTAGTCGCGATCGGGGCTAACAATTTCATGACTAATGACAAAGAATGCAACTGATAGACACGCACGTTCATCTCAACTTTGATACTTTTCAGCCGGATTTAGCAACAGTGCGATCGCGGTGGCAAGAATCAGGAGTAGTGCGTTTAGTACATTCCTGTGTTCACCCAGGTGAGTTTTCCACCATTCAATCCATAGCACACCAGTTTCCTGAAATCAGCTTTGCCGTGGGATTACATCCTCTAGATACTGATAAATGGAATAGCGAAACAGCCGAGACAATCAAAACTTTAGCTAGTTCTGACTCGAATGTGGTAGCAATTGGCGAAATGGGGCTGGATTTTTACAAAGCTGATAACTATGAGCATCAGCTTTTGGTATTTGAGTCACAGTTAGCGATCGCATCTGAACTCAATTTACCAGTAATTATCCACTGCCGTGATGCTGCTGTAGCAACCAGAGAAGTGTTGCAAAAATGGCGGGAACTTAAGGGAGAAAGAGTGCGCGGTGTTATGCATTGCTGGGGAGGAACGCCAGAAGAAACCCAATGGTTTCTCGATTTAGGCTTCTACATCAGCTTTAGCGGGACGGTAACGTTCAAAAATGCCAAAGCGATCCAATCATCAGCTGCGATGGTGAGTAGCGATCGCCTACTGATTGAAACAGACTGCCCATTTCTCGCCCCAGTTCCTAAACGGGGACAAAGGCGTAATGAGCCTGCCTACGTACTTTATGTAGCCGAGCAAGTAGCTAAACTGCGTCAAGAAACGGTAGAAGCGATCGCCCATCAAACCACCCAAAACGCCTGTGAATTATTTGGTCTGTCAATATAAAAGTGGGCTTTAATCACTTTTATTCAGTTGTGCTAAAAAAAATAAAACTCTAGGGGGACAAAAATATGCTAATATTATTCCCTCAAAAACATTTTGCGTGCGCCATAATGATAAAGGAAGGAACCTAAAATTTCTAAGCCTAATTTTCAAATGATGTTATCGGCTTGGCCATCCTCCAAATCTCTACAAGCGGATGCTCTCCACACATGACTAACCGTGCCAAACCAGGTTGAGCTAGACTTTATTTTGCACAACATCGGCTTCTGTGTATTTAACCTATACAAAATCCTTAAACGAAATTGCCTTGTGAGTACAATCCAGCAAAACGAAGTAATTCTGATTCAAAACCGACAAGGTGCGGATCGTTCCCTCAGTCTTAGGATATCTAAGATATCACTGAGAGTATAAATAGCCGGGTGGATTTAAAACACACCGTCTAGAGCTGCGTCAGCAAATTAACGCGCTTTTTGGAGGGGAAATGAAGAACGTAGATAAAACTCAGGAATATCTCAACTGTATATTCTTCTTAAATCAAGACTATAGTGAGTTTTTGGTGTCTAAGTACCCGATTAGGGGCAATTATACCCTTGTCCAAATTGCTCATTCCAGCTTTAATCGCTGCGTTTGCCCACACCTGTAAATAGCAAGTGTGTCAAAAGTTCCCAAACAACTAAGGACACTGACTAGCAGTGGGAAGCGTAAAACAGCAGTGTCCAAGGGAAAATTTTACCAGGTTGACAAAGGAAGAGGCATGACTAAAGAAACATACATGGAACCCGCCTTTCTGTTGCCCGACTTGATTGAAATCCAGCGATCGAGCTTTCGCTGGTTTTTGGAAGAAGGGCTGATAGAAGAACTTAACTCCTTTAGTCCTATTACAGATTATACGGGCAAATTAGAATTGCACTTTTTGGGTCATAACTACAAACTCAAAGAGCCAAAGTATAGCGTCGAAGAAGCCAAGCGGCGGGATAGTACTTATGCCGTCCAAATGTATGTTCCCACACGGTTGATTAATAAGGAAACCGGGGAAATCAAAGAGCAAGAGGTATTCATTGGTGACTTGCCTCTGATGACCGATCGCGGCACGTTTATTATTAACGGAGCCGAACGGGTAATTGTCAACCAAATCGTGCGATCGCCAGGAGTTTATTACAAATCAGAAATCGACAAAAACGGGCGACGTACTTATTCAGCTAGCTTAATTCCTAACCGGGGAGCATGGCTGAAATTTGAAACAGACCGTAACGATTTGGTGTGGGTACGTATCGACAAAACCCGCAAACTCTCAGCGCAGGTACTACTAAAAGCTTTAGGGTTATCAGACAACGAAATCTTTGACGCTTTACGCCACCCCGAATATTTCCAAAAAACCATCGAAAAAGAAGGGCAATTTTCTGAAGAAGAAGCCCTGATGGAGTTATATCGGAAACTGCGTCCTGGTGAACCACCCACGGTCTTAGGTGGACAACAACTCTTAGATTCTCGTTTCTTTGACCCGAAACGTTATGACCTTGGTCGCGTTGGACGGTACAAACTCAACAAGAAATTGCGTCTTTCAGTCCCAGACACCATGCGGGTGTTGACTGCTGGCGATATTTTGGCAGCCGTAGATTACCTAATTAACCTAGAGTATGACATCGGTAATATCGATGACATTGACCACTTAGGCAACCGTCGAGTTAGAAGCGTCGGTGAATTGCTGCAAAACCAAGTAAGAGTAGGCTTAAACCGCCTAGAGAGAATCATTCGGGAACGGATGACCGTATCCGATGCTGAAGTGCTAACCCCCGCTTCCTTGGTGAACCCCAAACCATTGGTAGCAGCAATTAAAGAATTCTTTGGTTCCAGCCAGTTAAGTCAGTTCATGGATCAAACCAATCCTCTGGCAGAACTGACCCACAAACGCCGTCTGAGCGCCCTTGGCCCTGGTGGTTTAACCCGCGAACGCGCCGGTTTTGCCGTGCGGGATATTCACCCTAGTCACTATGGACGCATTTGCCCCATTGAGACACCAGAAGGCCCCAACGCCGGATTGATTGGCTCCTTAGCAACCCATGCGCGGGTTAACCTGTACGGCTTCCTCGAAACGCCATTTAGACCTGTGGAAAATGGACGAGTCAGATTTGACTTGCCTCCAGCCTACATGACAGCCGATGAAGAAGACGATCTACGGGTTGCTCCTGGGGATATTCCTGTAGATGAAACTGGGCACATTATTGGCCCACTAGTGCCAGTCCGTTATCGTCAAGAATTTTCCACCACAACACCAGAACAGGTGGACTACGTAGCAGTATCTCCCGTACAGATTGTGTCGGTAGCAACCAGCATGATTCCCTTCTTGGAGCATGATGACGCTAACCGAGCGCTGATGGGGTCGAACATGCAACGGCAAGCAGTACCTCTGCTCAAGCCAGAACGTCCTCTAGTGGGTACTGGTTTGGAAGCGCAAGGAGCAAGAGACTCCGGGATGGTGGTTGTATCGCGTACCGATGGCGATGTTACTTATGTGGATGCTACAGAAATTCGCGTCCGTCCTAAACCTAACACCTCCGAAATTAGATATACCCTTTCTAAGTACCAACGCTCAAACCAAGACACCTGTTTAAATCAGAAACCTCTCGTCCGCATTGGTGAACGGGTTGTTGCTGGTCAGGTATTGGCTGACGGCTCCTCCACCGAAGGCGGTGAATTGGCACTAGGACAAAATATCGTCGTTGCCTATATGCCTTGGGAAGGCTACAACTACGAGGACGCAATTTTAATCTCTGAAAGACTGGTGCAGGATGATGTTTACACGTCAATTCACATTGAAAAATATGAAATTGAAGCTAGACAAACCAAACTGGGACCAGAAGAAATTACCAGGGAAATTCCCAACGTCGGGGAAGATGCCTTGCGCCAATTGGATGAACAGGGAATCATTCGTATAGGGGCATGGGTAGAAGCTGGAGATATCTTGGTGGGTAAGGTAACACCCAAAGGTGAATCTGACCAACCACCAGAAGAAAAACTATTGCGGGCGATTTTCGGTGAAAAAGCGCGGGATGTGCGCGACAATTCCCTGCGAGTCCCTAACGGTGAAAAAGGTCGCGTAGTTGATGTGCGCTTGTTTACTCGTGAACAAGGCGATGAACTGCCACCAGGAGCCAATATGGTAGTCCGGGTGTACGTTGCCCAAAAACGCAAAATCCAAGTTGGCGACAAAATGGCAGGACGGCACGGTAATAAAGGAATTATTTCTCGGATATTACCAGCAGAAGATATGCCTTATTTACCCGATGGTTCACCAGTGGACATTGTACTTAACCCCTTGGGTGTACCCAGTCGGATGAACGTCGGACAAGTATTTGAATGCCTCTTGGGTTGGGCTGGTCAGACCTTGGGAGTCCGATTTAAGATTACTCCCTTTGATGAAATGTACGGTGAAGAGACATCCCGCCGAATCGTGCATGGCAAATTGCAAGAAGCACGAGACGAAACTGGGAAAGACTGGGTATATAACCCAGATAACCCAGGCAAAATCATGGTATATGACGGTCGTACAGGCGAACCCTTTGACCGAGCAATTACCATCGGTGTGGCTTACATGCTGAAACTGGTGCATTTGGTAGATGATAAGATCCACGCCCGTTCCACAGGTCCATACTCACTCGTGACTCAGCAACCCTTGGGTGGTAAAGCACAACAAGGTGGTCAACGGTTTGGAGAAATGGAAGTGTGGGCATTGGAAGCCTTTGGTGCAGCTTACACCTTACAGGAATTGCTGACAGTTAAATCTGACGATATGCAAGGACGGAATGAAGCGTTAAATGCGATCGTTAAAGGTAAGGCAATTCCTAGACCTGGAACCCCAGAATCCTTTAAGGTGCTAATGCGCGAGTTGCAATCATTAGGGTTGGATATTGCTGTACACAAGGTAGAAACCCAAGCAGACGGCAGTTCCCTAGATGTAGAAGTCGATTTGATGGCAGACCAATCAGCCCGTCGCACACCTCCTCGACCAACTTATGAATCTCTTTCCCGCGAATCGCTGGAAGATGACGAATAAAGAGTCCTGAGTGCTGAGTGCTGAGTGCTGAGTATTAAAAAACTCAGTAATTGGCATTTAGCACTTGGATATCTCTTAATTCAAACCTTAAAACTAAATATACTCAAAACTCATAACTCGAAACTCAGCACTTAAGTATGAGACCTGCCCAAACTAATCAGTTTGACTACGTAAAAATCGGCTTGGCTTCCCCCGAACGCATTCGGCAGTGGGGCGAAAGAACATTGCCTAATGGTCAAGTAGTCGGTGAAGTTACCAAGCCAGAAACGATTAATTACCGAACTCTCAAGCCAGAAATGGATGGCTTATTTTGTGAGCGCATCTTTGGCCCAGCGAAAGATTGGGAATGCCATTGTGGTAAGTATAAAAGAGTTCGTCATAGAGGTATTGTCTGTGAGCGCTGTGGGGTAGAAGTCACCGAGTCACGGGTGCGTCGCCACCGCATGGGCTATATTAAACTCGCCGCACCAGTAGCTCACGTTTGGTATCTCAAAGGCATTCCTAGCTATATTTCCATCCTATTGGATATGCCATTGCGGGATGTCGAGCAGATTGTCTATTTCAACTCTTATGTTGTCCTGAGTGCAGGTAATGCCGAAACTTTAAGTTACAAACAACTGCTGAGTGAAGACCAGTGGTTGGAAATAGAAGACCAAATTTATAGCGAAGATTCTGTGCTGCAAGGCGTAGAGGTAGGTATTGGTGCTGAAGCGCTGTTGCGTTTGCTTGCCGATATCAATTTGGAACAAGAAGCCGAAAGCCTACGCGAAGAAATTGGCAACGCTAAGGGACAAAAGAGAGCCAAGCTAATTAAGCGACTGCGGGTGATTGACAACTTTATCGCCACTGGTTCCAAACCAGAGTGGATGGTAATGGCAGTTATTCCCGTGATTCCGCCCGACTTGCGCCCAATGGTGCAGCTAGATGGCGGACGGTTTGCCACGAGCGATTTGAATGATTTGTATCGGCGGGTAATTAACCGCAACAATCGTTTGGCACGCTTGCAAGAAATTTTGGCACCAGAGATTATTGTGCGGAACGAAAAGCGGATGCTGCAAGAAGCAGTGGATGCTTTGATTGACAATGGTCGTCGGGGACGCACTGTGGTAGGGGCAAATAATCGACCCCTGAAATCTTTGTCCGACATTATTGAGGGTAAGCAAGGACGTTTCCGACAAAACTTGTTAGGTAAACGGGTTGACTACTCTGGACGTTCGGTAATTGTGGTCGGGCCAAAGCTGAAAATTCACCAGTGCGGTTTGCCTAGAGAAATGGCAATTGAGCTATTTCAACCATTTGTAATTAACCGCCTGATTCGTAGCGGGATGGTAAATAACATCAAAGCTGCGAAAAAGCTTATATCCCGCAATGATCCCAGTGTTTGGGATGTGCTGGAAGAGGTGATTGAAGGACACCCTGTAATGTTAAACCGGGCACCAACGTTGCACCGTTTGGGTATTCAGTCTTTTGAACCGATTTTAGTAGAAGGTAGAGCAATTCAACTGCATCCTCTGGTGTGTCCAGCATTTAACGCCGACTTTGACGGCGACCAAATGGCGGTACACGTCCCGTTGTCGTTAGAAAGTCAGGCTGAAGCGCGGTTGTTGATGTTGGCTTCTAACAATATTTTGTCACCAGCCACAGGTAAACCCATCATCACGCCTAGCCAAGACATGGTATTGGGAGCCTATTATTTAACGGCAGAAAATCCCGGTGCGACAAAAGGGGCAGGAAATTACTTTTCTTCGCTGGAAGATGTAATTATGGCTTTCCAGCAAGATCAAATTGACTTGCACGCCTATATTTACGTAAGGTTTGACGGCGAAATAGAATCAGACCAGCCGGATACAGAACCCGTGAAAGTGACGGAAAACGAGGATGGTACCCGCACATTACTCTATAAGTTCCGTCGAGTCAGACAAGACGCTAAGGGCAATGTACTTTCACAGTATATATACACAACTCCTGGCCGCGTTATTTACAACAATGCCATTCAGGAAGCACTAGCAAGTTAATTCGTAATTTCTAATTCGTAATTCGTAATTAAAGAATTAATTACGAATTACGTAGCTTGCTTCTCGCGTTTGGCGAGTATTACGAATTATTAATTATTGATGACTCAGGACTAATGATTAATGACTAACGAAAAAATGATTTTTCGCAATCGCGTGGTTGACAAAGGTCAACTGAGAAATTTAATTTCTTGGGCCTTTACAAATTATGGTACAGCGCGAACCGCAGTGATGGCGGACAAATTGAAAGATTTGGGATTTCGCTATGCTACCAAAGCAGGGGTTTCCATCAGTGTAGATGACTTGATGATACCACCAACTAAGCGATTACTCTTAGAAGCAGCCGAGGAAGAAATTCGCGCTACTGAAACCCGTTATCAAAGGGGAGAAATCACTGAAGTAGAACGCTTCCAAAAGGTAATCGATACTTGGAATGGTACCAGTGAAGCTTTGAAAGATGAAGTAGTCGTGCACTTCAAGAAGACTAATCCCCTTAACTCCGTATATATGATGGCATTCTCCGGGGCACGGGGTAACATCTCACAAGTCCGGCAGTTGGTGGGGATGCGGGGACTGATGGCAGATCCTCAAGGGGAAATTATCGATTTACCGATCAAAACCAACTTCCGTGAAGGGCTAACTGTGACGGAATACATTATTTCGTCTTACGGTGCCAGAAAAGGATTAGTGGATACTGCCTTACGGACGGCTGACTCTGGTTATCTCACCCGCCGATTGGTGGACGTTTCCCAGGATGTAATTATTCGGGAATTTGACTGCGGCACCACTAGAGGTCTTGCGATTCGACCAATGACAGAAGGTGCCAAAACCTTGATTCCTCTGGGAACCCGCTTGATGGGACGGGTAATTGGCGAAGATGTGGTGCATCCGGTCACAAAAGAATTGATTGCAGCCCGCAATTCGCCAATTCCTGAAGACTTGGCGAAGAAAATTGAAAAGTCTGGGGTGGGAGAAGTTGTGGTGCGATCGCCCCTAACTTGTGAAGCCGCACGTTCTGTCTGTCAACACTGCTACGGCTGGAGTTTGGCACACGCCAAGATGGTGGACTTGGGCGAAGCTGTAGGGATTATTGCTGCCCAAAGTATCGGTGAACCTGGTACTCAGTTAACCATGCGGACATTCCACACTGGTGGGGTGTTTACTGGAGAAGTGGCGCAACAAGTTCGTTCCAAAATTGATGGGACTGTCAAACTTCCCCGCAAACTGAAAACCAGAACATATCGTACCCGCCACGGGGAAGATGCCCTCTATGTTGAAGCTAATGGCATCATGCTTTTGGAGCCAACAAAAGTAGGTGATGTTACTCCAGAGAACCAAGAGGTTCATCTTACCCAAGGTTCAACACTATATGTATTTGACGGAAATAAGGTAAAACAAGGTCAGTTGTTGGCAGAGGTTGCCCTTGGTGGACGGACAACTCGGACTAATACAGAAAAAGCAGTTAAAGACGTAGCTTCTGACTTAGCAGGGGAAGTGCAATTTGCCGAAGTTGTTCCAGAGCAAAAAACCGACCGTCAAGGCAATACCACAACCACAGCCGCACGGGGTGGTTTGATTTGGATTTTGTCTGGGGAAGTTTACAACTTGCCGCCTGGTGCAGAATTGGTGGTGAAAAATGGTGATGCGATCGCTGCTAATGGAGTTTTAGCAGAAACCAAATTAGCCAGTTTACACGGCGGTGTGGTGCGCTTGCCAGAAGCTACCCCAGGTAAGAGTACCAGGGAAATTGAGATTATCACTGCTTCTGTGGTTTTAGACCAGGCAACCGTGACAGTCCAAAGTTCTCAAGGTCGTAATAACTACTTAGTATCTACTGGCAACAACCAGGTATTTAACCTCCGAGCTACACCAGGCACAAAAGTGCAAAATGGTCAAGTAGTCGCTGAGTTAATTGATGACCGCTATCGCACAACCACTGGTGGATTCCTAAAATTCGCAGGTGTAGAAGTCCAGAAAAAAGGTAAAGCCAAGCTAGGCTATGAAGTCGTGCAGGGCGGTACCTTGTTGTGGATTCCTGAAGAAAGCCACGAAGTTAATAAAGATATCTCCTTGCTGTTGGTGGAAGACGGTCAGTTTGTCGAAGCTGGTACCGAAGTCGTGAAAGATATCTTCTGCCAAAACAGTGGTGTGGTAGAAGTGACCCAGAAAAACGACATCCTGCGGGAAGTCGTAGTGAAGCCAGGCGAACTGCTGATGGTGGACGATCCAGAATCAGTCATCGGGCGAGATAACACCTTCATCCAACCAGGTGAGGAATTCCAAGGTAATGTCGCCACGGAATTGCGTTATATCCAGTATGTGGAGACACCAGAAGGCCCTGCCCTATTGAGTCGTCCAGTAGTCGAGTTTGCCGTACCAGATAATCCAGATGTGCCATCCACTACATCAGTAAGTCAACAAACCGGGCGATCGATTCAATTAAGAGCCGTACAAAGACTACCTTACAAAGATTCAGAACGTGTCAAATCTGTTGAAGGTGTAGAACTGCTGCGAACCCAGCTAGTGCTGGAAATTGAGCAAGAAGGGGAACAAGACCATAATGCTTCACCCCTGGCAGCAGATATTGAATTAGTAGAGGATACTGAAGACCCAGAAGTTCAACGTTTACAACTGGTAATTTTGGAATCCTTGGTAATTCGTCGAGACATTACCGCCGATGCCACCCAAGGTAGCACCCAGACCACACTTGAGGTATACGATGGGTTAACCATCGCCCCAGGTTCTGTAGTCGCACGTACCCAAATCTTGTGTAAAGAAGGTGGGGAAGTACGAGGTGTCCGCAAAGGAACCGAAAACGTGCGTCGCTGCTTAGTGTTGCGTGACGCTGACAGACTTACCATTAATACTAGTACTCAGCCAAAGGTGAAAGTGGGTGACTTGCTAGTAGAAGGTACAGAACTTGCTCCTGGAGTTTTTGCTCCAGAATCAGGACAGGTAGTAGATATTAAAAATGCCGCTGCTGCATCTGGTGGGGAATCAGCTCTGAGTACTAAAAACTACGTTGTTACTACCCGTATCGGTCGCCCTTATCGAGTCAGCCCTGGTGCTGTGTTGCAGATAGAAGACGGCGATTTAGTACAACGGGGTGATAACTTGGTGTTGCTGGTGTTTGAACGCGCCAAAACCGGAGATATTATTCAAGGTTTGCCTCGGATTGAGGAACTACTTGAAGCTCGTAAACCGAAAGAAGCCTGTATTTTGTGTCGGCGAGGCGGAGAAGTTAAGGTAGTTTACGCTGAAAGTGGTGATGAAGCGATCGCTATTAAGGTCGTAGAATCAAATGGCGTGGTGACAGATTATCCTCTGGGCCCTGGACAAAACTTGATTGTGCCAGATGGATCAATAGTATTAGCGGGACAACCGTTAACTGATGGCCCATCTAATCCCCACGAAATTTTGGAAATCTTCTTTAGCCTAGGTTCCGAAGATGGAATCTATGCTTGTGCTAGCCTTGCTTTACAGAAGGTACAGACATTCTTGGTGAATGAAGTGCAAATGGTGTACCAGTCTCAAGGGATTGATATTTCCGATAAGCACATTGAAGTAATTGTTCGCCAAATGACCAACAAAGTCAGGATTGATGATGGTGGTGACACCACCATGCTCCCCGGCGAATTGGTGGAACTGCGCCAAGTAGAGCAGGTGAACGAAGCTATGGCAATTACAGGCGGTGCGAGGGCACAGTATACCCCAGTATTGTTAGGTATCACCAAAGCATCGTTGAACACCGACAGCTTTATCTCCGCCGCATCATTCCAAGAGACAACACGGGTACTTACCGAAGCAGCTATTGAAGGTAAATCTGACTGGCTGCGCGGGTTAAAGGAAAACGTGATTATCGGGCGATTGATTCCGGCTGGTACTGGGTATAATACTTATGAAGAACCCGGTGCGATCGATGATTATGCTGCTGAGATTAGCAGTAGTGTCTTGGATGAAGTTGATGATCCTCTGGATATGGTCTTAGATGACCGCACAGCTCGTACCTATAATTTAGATTCTCCTACTCTTGGGGAATCTGGTTTTGGTAGCAGACGTGCAGAGAGGTCAGTTCTGGATGATGAAGATGAATTAATCGCCGATGAAGTCGTAGATGACGACGATTTCGAGGAAGAAGAGGAAGACGACGAGGATGATTTCGACGACGAATAGAAACTTGAAATTTCGCGTCTCTATTAAAATGTAAAAAGTAAAAAGGCAAAAGAAATTTTCTTTTGCCTTTTTATTTTGCTTTATAAAAACACATTTTTAAATCCTCAATGTTCTGGTTTCTGGCTTTTAAGCTAGTAGTCAGTCAATTACAGCGATTCAAAAGTAACATCCTCATAGAAATCTGCAACAGCACACCGAAAATCCACACTTGCCAGATGAATTATATCTTCTTTTCCATAAGGATAAAGTACCCATTGGCTCTCTGGGTTACGGCGAAAACACTCAACATTTAATCGAGTTTGACTTATAAGTACATATTCCTGAAGTGATTCCATCTGTCGGTAGTCAGCAAATTTATCACCTCGGTCAAAGGCTTCTGTTGTCGGAGATAGCACTTCTACAATTAAGTAGGGATAACACAGAAAGTTGTTAAAAGCTCTATCTCGTTGGTCACAACTTACCATCACATCGGGGTAGTAATAGATATTAATCGACTCAATATGTGCTTTAGTATCTGAGATATAAGCCTGACAACCACTCCCGCGCAAATGATTTCTTAGCATAGCAAACACATTTCCGCTAATAATTACATGGGTATTACTTGCTTCTGCCATTGCATAAACCTGTCCCTGTCTATATTCATGCTTCATAGGACTAGTTTCTTCTCCTTTGAGATAGTCTTCTGGAGAAATATAGCTAGAATTTGGAGTTGCAACCATCTGTAATGACCTTGTGTGATGTCTTATATCTAGTTTAAAAGAAGCTTGACGGCTAAATTATTGAGTCACAGTTGCCAGAAATTGCCAAGGTAATTGGTAATTAGAGAAAAGCTATACCAATTACCCATCATTTATTACCGACTTTGTGTCTGAGTTGACACTGTTAATACTTGCGGTGGTGTGGCATCTGGTGGATAGAGAAAGTCTACTTCTACTAAGGAGCGATCGCCAGCTTTCATATTTAATAAAACTAAGGGTTCCCCTGGTTGACCTCTCTTTTGTACTAAATGCACAAACTTAGTTTGCGGCTGATTTTGCTCATCTTTGTAACGTACCCGCACTGTCCCTCGGAAAAATACTTCACGGGCTGGTGTACTCAGAAAGCGTAACCCTGGTTTGACTAGCTGATTCTCCTTCAGTGGGGTTTGTATGGATACACTCACAGTTTGAGGACTTTGAGTATTGTTGTATAGCGGCAACTTGAGATTATATTGAATTCCATAGTTGCCATGAGCGCGATATGCGGTGTCAGGATAGCGCACCAGCATAGTAGCACTTTGTATTTGACCAGTTCCTAACATACCGCCATGTAGGGTACTCAGGGCGTAGGAAAACACTTGACCAGGCTGGGGAATAGTTAGATACCTGGCTTTAGGATTATCTACTAATAAGGCTCTCCATCTTGAACCACTGGCCACTCCAGCAACACGCCCATAAATTCTTGGCTTGCCAGTTTCCTCTAGAGGAGTGGGCGCTTTATCTCGTGGCCCAGCCAAATCACCATTATCTAGTAAATTCTGCCACTCTTCTAAAGTAGGCGATCGCTCACTGCCATCAGGATTCACCCGTGCAAACATCGCTAGGCTAGCTGCATAGACAGTGCCATTACTTTGTAATCGGAGCAATGTCGAACGACCATTCAGAGGTGGTGTCAATCCCTGTACAGGAATTGGTAAATTAAGTAACATCCGACTTTGTTTTGCTGGAATCTCTATTTGGGCAGGGAAAATCTCTTGTCGTCGTCCCCTCAGCACATCAGACATGACGCGATCGCCTGGGCCAGCAAAAATTGTCCCTAAAGGATTTTGGCTAAAAGATGGTAATTGAATAAATGGTGCATCCGGTTGACTCAAATAACTCGCCGCTTGCCGAATATTCACCTTTACTGCTTCCGAACCAGGGTTGTGCAAAATTATCCCTAAATAGAGCGAGCGCAAATTCTCTGATGGTTCAGCTCTAGCAACGTGATGGGCAAAAATATCAAATCGTCCCCGAAAGGGAAAATTTAAATGCGCTGTTGGCACTTTTTTGCCATCTGGTGGAAAAGTGGAGAGTAAAATTCCTTCTTTCAACACCAATTCTGGACTATTACTGTTAAAAGTTGGCACTGTATCCAATTGACCTGGTAAAGGACGTACTTCTTGTGTTTGTACGACTTCTTCAGGTGGTGGTGTCGCAGGAGTTGATTGAGCAATTGGGAAAATTAGTAACAATGGCAACATATACTTAGATATTTCTTTCACCATACAGACATTAACAACTTGATGAAAGTGCCAGTTTGTTAATAATTAATACGAAATCTGCAAGATTTCCATCAATTTTTTTTGATTTAGAACCTGAATATGGATAAAAAGACAACGGATCGTAAGTTGATTTTGCTCTAAGTAGTCCAAGCCTAAACAGTAAAAACAAATTGACCGCAGTTGTGGCTAATCTGAATTGATGCTTCTTTCGCCACTAATTTTTCTATATCAACTTCTAATTTATCCACAGCTAGCAAATGCTTCCACACTTAATTGTGTAAGGATTGCAGCCTGTTCACAACAGATGATGTCTTCAGGTTTAATTGCATTGATTTTTTCCATTACCTGAGTATTGGCAAGTTGGACATCTACGGGTAACTGGCGTAAAAAACTCAAGTCATCTGGTATCAGATCGAGTTTGGTAACTTCAAGTAATAAATCATCAGAAGAATTTTGACTGTTGATATTTTAGGCAAATGTCAAAATAAGTTAATAGAATTCTTTTCTTCATAACAAATATTATTTAGAATAGAAAAACCCTCCATTAATAAATTTACAAGGAGCAGGTAAATGCCAGTAATTGCGGTCGTAGACTACGAGATGGGAAATTTGCACTCAGTCTGTAAAGGGTTGGAAAAAGCTGGGGCAACTCCTAATGTTACTTATTCTCCAAAGGAATTAGAGCAGGCAGATGCAATAGTTCTGCCGGGAGTGGGAGCATTTGATCCAGCAGTACAACACCTGCGAGCGCGTGGTTTGGAACAACCTATTAAAGATGCGATCGCATCTGGTAAACCTTTTTTGGGAATTTGTTTAGGATTGCAAATTCTCTTTGAATCAAGTGCAGAAGGTACCCAACCAGGACTAGGAATTATCAAAGGAAAAGTGCGCCGATTTCGTCCAGAACCTGACATCACTATTCCTCACATGGGTTGGAATCAGCTGGAAATGACTCAGGCAAAAAGTATTTTGTGGGAGCATTTGCCGTCCGATCCTTGGGTATATTTTGTCCATTCTTACTATGTTGACCCAATAGACCCGCTAATCCGTGCAGCAACCATCACCCACGGTACTCAAACCATCACAGCTGCGATCGCTCACGAAAATCTGATGGCAGTTCAATTTCACCCCGAAAAATCCTCTAATATTGGATTGCAAATCTTGTCTAATTTTGTTGCTCAAGTCCGTGAAAAAATTCCTGCCTAATCTATTTTTGTCATTTGTTCTTTGTCCTTTGTCTAAAATTAATGACTAATGACTAATGACCAATGACTAATAACCAATGAGCCTGAGAATTTACGGGAACCGCCAGCTAAAAACTTTACCAGGGAAAGAAACTAGACCTACCAGTGCGCGGGTAAGGGAGGCAGTCTTTAATATTTGGCAGGGAGAAATTGCAGGTTGTCGCTGGCTAGATTTGTGCGCCGGTACTGGTTCAATGGGCGCAGAGGCTTTGTGTAGAGGAGCCAGCCTAGCAGTGGGAATTGAACAATCGAGCCGAGCCTGTGCCACCATCCAACAAAATTGGCAGCAGGTAGCTAATTCCGACGAGCAAGAATTTCGGGTATTGCGGGGAGACATTACGCAGCAGTTAAAGACTTTATCAGGCAAGCAATTCGATAGAATTTACTTTGATCCACCTTATGCCAGTGGATTGTTCCAACCAGTATTAGAAGCGATCGCTCACTATCAACTTTTAGATCCTAATGGCGAAATCGCAGTTGAACACGCCTCACAAGGTTGGACACCGCCAGAGATTCCCTCTTGGGAAATTTGCCGCGAGAAGGTTTACGGCAACACATCACTTACTTTCTACAGAATTGTGCAATGAGACGAGAAGGGAGTGGAAAAGATAAGGGAGAGAGGGGAGAAAAATTGCTTCTTTGTCCTCCTTAGTCCCCTTGTCTCCCCTACTCAGCACAGGCTAAATGCCCCGCTACAGCTAACAAAAGTCCCTCAACCGCCCAACTGATTGGGGCGCTTGTATTGCTTATAGGCAGCGTAAAACAGTCCGGCGAGGGTGACGAAAACTAGACCAAGGACAATACCTGATAGCAGGGGTTCAACCACTGGAAATCTCCTCTTTGTAATGATTAAATATTCGTTGCCTGTTTTTGATTTTACCAAATTTAGTATGAATCCTGCGTCCTATAGACTTTTTGAAGGGCAACTGCTCAGAAAAAAATAGTCTTCTGTGCTTGCAGACACGATCAAGAACTTTTAAGCTATGTGTAGGAAAAGAAAACTTTTTAGCACACCTAGACTTTCACCGCAAACCTTTTGGATAACCAGATTACCAAACCTGAAATTTTGATTCAGCGCATCGTTTTATTGACGCTGGCCATACTGCTATCAGTCCCTTTGGGCTTTTTTGGTATTCAGTTGGTTCAAGCCTCCGATCCCTATGTCAAGAGTGTTTTATCTCTAACAGGAAACCCAGTTCAAGGACACGCGATCTTTCAAATTAACTGTGCTGGTTGTCATGGTTTGGAAGCAGACGGGCGAGTAGGGCCGAGTTTGCAAGCTGTTTCCAAGCATAAGTCTCAATATGGATTGATTCACCAGGTAATCAGTGGCGAAACCCCGCCAATGCCAAAATTCCAGCCTAGCACCCAAGAAATGGCCGATCTTTTGAGCTATTTAGAGTCGTTGTAGACGTTAAATTTTTCGGGTTGCGGGATACCTACAGCAGTTTTCAAGTTAGGTATTGTATACAAGCTAAGTTTCAAAGCCAGGATTGAAGCGTGTTCTACTTCCGTTTTGCGTAGCCCATTCTGAATTATGACTCTTAAATTATGTTGTAAATCCCTTATGGAAAAAGGCAATACATCAAAATGTTACCTTTTTCGAACTTATAACTTACGCAAAACTACACGCGGTAGGGGCAATACCCTGCGGGAAGCCGCTTTGCGTCTACATGAATTGTCCCCAATACGGTTCAGTTAAGGCTAAAACTCTGTTACCAAAGTCATTTTTTTAACGAACCGCCAAGGCGCAGAGAACGCAGAGAGAAGAAAGAGATGCTTAACTGAACTGTATTGGAATTGTCCCTACCGGAGAATAAAAGTTTGGGCTATTTTTTGTGTAAGTCCTGGATCTCAGAAAATTTGTAACAAATATTATCGAACAGAATTCAGAAGTCAGGAGTAAGAATGGGCTAAACGCCCCGCTACTGCTAACAGAATGAATTCTGAACGAAAAAGCGGATAGCGGAGCGTTAGCGAGTATTCGAGCGTCGCGTCTTGATTCTGACTCCTGAATTCTGATTTCTGAATTCTTCTTCAATGATCTATATTTCCAGAAGCGATCGCATCTAATTTCTTAGGATCGAGTATGATAATCGTCCCACCACGACGATAGTCAATTACTGACTTGAGACTTTTAATTAATCGTACACATTCTTCGTAAGTAATGCCACTGCTGCGAGCCATGCGATAATAAGACAATTTGACTTTTAAACACTCACCTTGTGGATTTAATTCAGTTCCTGATTCGGCAGCAAAATATTGAATTAATCTGGCAAGGCGAACAATAGCTCTTTCAGAAACTAATCCGTGGACTGTTTCATGCAATTGCTGAATCCGACTGTTAAACACCATCAGCATTCGTAATGCAATTTCAGGGTTTTGTCCAATCGCTTTTAATAAAGCATCTCTCTCTATAGTGAGAATTTCACAATCAGATTCAGCAGTTACGGTTGCTGGGGAAATTCCATTGCCTAATAAAGCAGGAGCCGCAAAAATTTCCCCAGCCGTTAAGGTGCGGAGAATCGTTTCTTTCCCCGTCATTGCTATTTTGGTAACTTGAATTTCTCCACTAGCAACAGCATAGAGTTTTGTTGGTAAGACATCACCCTCATGGAGAATAATCTCTCCTTTGCGATGGCGTTGCACCTGAGTGTGAGGTTGCAAATTTATTTTGTCTGCCGTTTCTAAACCTGCAAACACAATAATTTGCGAAAGTTGTTCCAGGGATGCCTGCATGATTAGCCTGATATCGCAAAGGCTGGACGATGATGAATCCAAGGGTTCGCTGCTTCTAATTGTGCTGCTAGGTTGATGAGGGTAGCTTCAGCCGCAGGTTTACCAATTAGTTGTACACTTATAGGTAAACCATTACTATCAAAGCCTACAGGAATTGCGATCGCAGGTTGTCCAGTTGCATTCGCAGGTGGACAAGGGGCAATCCACTCAATAATATTTTGGAATGTCTCTTCTGGACTCAGCGAAGCCCATTCTCCAACGCGGATAGGTGAATGGAGATAAACTGGCAATACCAGCACATCCACGGTATCGAAAAAGGCTACAATCTGTCGTGCCACAATCTGCATTTGGGAAACTGCTTGGAGGTACTGGGCAACAGAACCTGTGCGTGCAAATAGCCAACGATTTAATGGTTGCATGGCTTCAACAGGAAGTCCTGACGCAGCTACCCCAGCTTGCCAAACGATTTGAAATGGTTCAACTAAACCGCTAAAATCTGGGGATTTCTGTTCAACGTGGTGGCCGAGTTGTTCTAATAACTGGACTGTTTGACGGACACCTTGCTGACAGTTAGCATCAGCTTCTCCCAAAGGAGAAATATTAGTGTCAAAGGCAATTCGCAAAGCACCCAATTTTGTCTGAGTGGCAGCGAGAAATGATGGTTCGGGATCTGGCAACCAGTAAGGATCGCCTGTAACATAGCCAGATATCATATCCAAAAGGGCAGCAGCATCAGCCACAGTCCGCGCTATTGGGCCGTTGACGGCAATTCCAGCCAGGCGTTCGCCTACGGGTGCTTTACTCACTCTACCCCTGGATGGTTTAAGTCCCACCAAACCACAACAAGCCGCAGGGCCACGAATTGAACCACCGCCATCAGAACCTTGAGCGATCGCACACAATCCTGCTGCTACCGCCGCCGCCGCGCCACCACTGGAACCGCCTGGGGTGTATTCTAAATTCCACGGATTTCTCGCTGGAGGAAAACCCGTAGGCTCACTGTATGGTAATGAACCTAATTCAGAAGTGGCTGTTTTACCAAGAATAGTAAACCCAGCTTGCTTAATCCGTGTTACAACTCCATCATCATAGTTAGGGATATTGTTTAGTAATACTGGATTTCCATAAGTACAGGTAACATCAGCTACAGCGTTGAGGTCTTTAATGGAAATTGGCACACCAAAAAATGGTGGTAGTTCTGAGGTAGTTGTCAATAATTCTGTTTTGGCTTTGGCATCTGCGATCGCTAGTTCTGCCGTCACCGTAAAATAACTTCCTAATTGGGGATTTAATTGCTCAATCCGTTCTAAATATATTTCTACCAACTCTAGGGGGGATACTTCCCGGCGACGAATTAATTGCGCCAACTCTAGTGCTGGGGTAAATGCTAAATCAACTTCATTCATAGGTTAGTGAATGGGTAATTTTGTCTTTCTCTGGGATTTTTAAACTGAAATTGTTACTTTACCAGGATTTACGGGAATTATACATTTTATAGATCCTAAGATTTGTCACTCAACTAGGATGCTTAGATGTGTGGTTATGTTCTAACTCCAGCTATTTTAATTGTTTCGCATAAACTTTCGACAAATCCCTAAGAGGTATTTATGGCTAACCTAGAAATACTTGTTAGCGAATTGCCAACACTAATTCAGAATCTAAAACTGACTATTGGCGATTCTAATCAAATCATGGAACAAATTATCTCGATCAATAATGCTCAAGAACAACTACGAAATATTAAAAAATTAATTGCTCAGGAATTGAGATTGGAGAACGTCAAAAATTCTGCGATCGCTACACTTCCTCGAATAGGTACTGTAGCTAGTTTGTTTATACCTAGTGTTGGATTAGTAGATCCAGCGATCGCAGAAAAATTTGGGCATTCAAAAACTAAAATTTCATTAACTGATTTACAATCCAAAATCGATGACTGGATAGAATGGGGTTATTTTTTGCAAGCAATAGCTGCTGATATTCTCAGTGATGATAGTTTAGTGAATCAACTAAATTCTGATATTAATCATCTCAGTTTGTTTGCACAGCTTCAGGTGATTTCTGAAAATTTAAAAATTAACTTAGTATTTGAAAAAATTCATATTTTAGAGGATCAAATTCAAAAAATCAATAATTACCAAAATGAATTACTACAACTAAAGCAGAAGTTAAATTATGTTTTTGATACTATTAAAAATAGTCGTAGCTTATTAAATATTTTATTAGGAGTGTCTGCTTTCTGTGGAAAATCTGGCTTTGCCTTGGAATGGTTAGATGATGACCACGAATTAATTATATCGAGTGACAGTAAATTTCAAGAATTGACCGATATTCTTAATGATTGCGATCATCTCCAAGAACAAATTGCTGTTTTAATGATTCAGGGTGACACTTTAAGGGAACAGGCAGAACAAGCCCTCAAAAAGATAGAACAAGAAAATCATAATAAAGAAACTATTAGCCAGCATATACAAATATTACCAAAGTTTTCGACACCCAAGATAGTACGTTCGGTTTTGATCGTAGTCTCAAGTTTATTAGTCTTGGGTTTTGGTAGCTGGAAAATGAAAGAACAAAGTCTTCAATGGCAGCAGATGAATCTAAGTTTAACTCAAGAAGAAAGTGCAAACGCTAAGTTTAAATCTGCTCAAAAATTCGGTATGGAGGCTGCTTCTCTAGTTCAAAAACCACCGCATCCTCTAAAAGTCTGGCAACAAGCAGAAACTAAATGGCATCAGGCAATAATCTTATTAGATAGTATTCCTCATCAAACATCAGTTTATGACAAGGCAAAGAAGAAATTAGCTTACTATCAGATTAACTATAAATCTATCAGTCAAAGAATATTAGTAGAAAAGCAAGCCTTAGCAAAATTAGAATCAGCCCAAACACTAGCAATAGAAGCTAATCTTTTTGTAAACAGTTCACCTCATTCACTACTACTTCGGCAACAAGCACAATATAAATGGGTGCAAGCAATCAATTTATTACAAGCTATTCCAGAGAGTACATCTGTCTCTGTACAAGCTAAAGAAATGCTTACTATTTATAAAATTAATTATGCCGCTATTAGTCAAATATAGCAGTCCTAGATTATTCGTAAAAAATTAGATACCCAACTTATTGAAGAAGTTGGGTATCTGGAAAACACAAATTTTCACATCTCGATATAATGAGGTATATCCTCAAATATTTTACGGATAATTTATTTCATCATTGCTTTCTTTGCTATAGCAATCTATATACTGAGAATTAATCCACCCTTCCCTACCTAAGATTCTATTGTTTGGGCTATTAGTAACACGCACCTTAACCCAAGGTGTCGGGCGACCTTGAAGTGATACAATATCTGGCTTGAGTAATGTAATATTGTTGCCATTATCTAAACCTGCTGTTGACTTTCCGCCAGGTGTGGTACGTAAAGCTAATTGCCCCGATTGCAACCCAGTTATTTCGCAGAGTGCAGGCTTAACTTGAGCTACATTGCCAGTACATTTTAGACTGCTACTACGTATCCAACCTTCTAAGCCTTTTTCTTTAGGACTATTTGCATCGATAACGCTAATGTAAATCCAGTTTTCAACACCTTTAGCTAGTACTTTTAACTTTGCATCTTCATATAAATTAATTGCACCTCCATCTTCAAATTCTCCTTGCGGTTTTCTGAGGTATAACAAAAGTGCTTCCTCATATCCTAGTTTCTTGGCTTGACAAGTCACTTGTCTGTTAGCATTTTTGGGAGTTGCAGCATTTGCTATTGGTAAAAAATTAAGAGTAGAAACCCACAGGTAAAATGCAGCAAAATAAATTTGAGGTATAGGTTCAAAAAAACTTGCCATTGTTGAGTAAATACGAGTGTTTTTTCCTACCTTATCTGTGATAAGCCTCATCGTCCAGCATAATTTTACCTAAATCTATAAGACGGATAAGATAGAATTTGGAATCTACCCTGGGGGAAGACGAAGCGCAGAGGGGTTAAAAAAATTAAAGAGGTAAATCGCCCTTTTTGAACGCTTTACCTCTCTTAACAACAGATAATTACAACTAACAATTAAACCTTAGAACGGTCAGTCAAAATCTCATAACCCGTGTCTGTAACTAACACTGTATGCTCAAACTGAGCCGACAAAGAATTATCCACAGTGACTGCTGTCCAACGGTCAGATAATGTCCGGGTGTGTCTAGAACCCGCATTTAAAATTGGCTCAATTGCCAGCGTCATCCCCGCACGGAGTTTAACATTTGGCATCTCGCGGGTACGATAGTTGAAAACTGAAGGTTCTTCGTGCAAGTTACGACCAACGCCGTGTCCAGTGAATTCTTCAACTATACTAAAGCCGTTAGCTTTCACATGGTCTTCAATTGCTCCAGCTAAGTCAAGCAGGTATACACCAGCCTTTACTTGTTCAATCCCCTTAAATAAAGCTTCTTCTGCTACGCGAATTAATTTAGCAGCTTCTTCTGTCACTTCACCGACAGCAATTGAAATGCAAGAATCACCATGAAAGCCTTGGTAATAAGCGCCAGTATCTACTTTTAATACATCCCCCACACGAATCACTTTTTTAGGGCTAGGAATGCCATGCACTGCTTCATTATTAATGCTGGAGCAGATAGAACCAGGAAAACCGTGATATCCTTTAAAACTCGGTGTTGCTCCCATTTCGCGGATGCGTTTTTCTGCGTGAGCATCTAAATCAGCCGTTGTCATTCCTGGCTTTACTAGCTCGGAAATTTCTTTTAACACAGTTGCCACAATTGCCGATGATTGTCGCATGATTTCAATTTCACGCGACGATTTAATTTCAATTCCTCGTCCCTTTTTTTTTGATGTTGCAGGCTGAGTTGTTTGAGAAAGTAAGTTACTGAAAATGTTCATGGGAAATTAATAATTACTGGTGGCTTTGCCGATGAAGTATGAATGCTTTCTCTAGATTACTTGAGAAATAATATCTATAATTTAAGTTATTTCAATCCACAATCGGGATTCTTGCAGTTTAGTCACTAATGTATACAGAATAACATATTCACTTACTCCTGATATTTTAGACTTCAAACAAAATCGCCCTAACTTATTTTTGCTCCCCACTATAGGATTTAGCTCAATTATCTTTAATTGAAACACTAGAGGGCTATTAAATACTGAGTCGAATAATTTTTAATTAGTAATGGCAATTTCTCCAGTCATACCTGCTTCCGTATGTCCTGGTATTGAACAACGTAAGCCATAAGTTCCAGATTTTAAGGGCAAAAATACCCATTCTGCCTCAGCACCCGGCTTGAGTTCCAGTTCGTGAATAGCTCCTTTAATTTCTACTTTGCCTGCTTGGACTTTTTGTGTCCAGATGCCATCGGCAAAGTCTTTAGCAGTAAAATAGTGCTTCAGTTGGCTGGGATTGGTAAGCCGAAGTTGATAGCGTTTGCCAGCCTCGAATTCCAGATGATTTGGCTCAAATTTGAGTTCGTTAGCCGAATTACCCAAGCTAATTGTAATTTCTGTAGCTGGTTGCTTAAGCAAATCACCAGACAAATTTGCCGCCATTGCTGGAGTCGCAGTGATTAAATTTAAGCTCAGGAGCAACGCTAATATTACGTAGCTCTGCCGTAATATTTGCACCAAAGCAATATTTGAAAAAGCCAGAGATATAATTACAATTTGGTATAAATGGTTGTAAATTTTCATTGGTAGTTCTCAAAAGGCAATGCTGATGAGCAGGAAAAATTTATAGGTAGCGGGAAAAACCGCTTTACCTATTCTTTATTATCCATGCCCAGCGCCCATCTCTACCTAATGCTTTTCTCTGCTAACACAGATGGCCCAGCTGTAACGACTACGATTTGATCTGGGTGGAGTAATTCACGAGCCGCTTGATTAACTTGCTCAAAGGTGACTTTCTGAAGTTTGTCAGTAAAGGTGTGCAATTCTACTTTATCTAGTCCATACACCTCATTCATCAGAATTCTATCTGTTAATTCTTCTGGGTTTGCCAGGGAAACGTTGTAGTTGCTGATGAGGGTACGTTTAGCTGTTTCTACTTCTAGCGCAGTCACACCTTGTTGATGGATTTGCTGTAGTATTTGGCGAGTACTAGCGATCGCTTGACTAGTATCTTCTGGACTAGTTTGCATTTCTATCAAAAATGTGCCTGCATTCTTCCCAGCTTGGAAGTAGCTATAAATTCCATAGCTCAAACCTTGGCGATCGCGTACTTCTGCACCAAGTCTACTAGATAAAGTATCGCCTCCCAAAATCTGGTTCAATACTAAGGCTGCGTGAAACCGAGGATCGTAACGCTTAATACCTGTGTAACCCATATATGTCACTGCTTGGGCTTTACCTGGTAAAACTGGGTTGACACTCACTATTTTCTCCGGCATTGATACCGGAGGATATTTTAATGTGGGTGCTTGGCCGCTAACTTCCCAGTTACCAAACTCATTTTTAATGAGCGATCGCACTTTGTCTATATCAAAATCTCCCACCAGCGCCAATACTGTCGTATCTGGACGATAATGTTTAGCTTTGAAATCGATCACATCCTGGCGTTGAATCTGCTGCAAACTCTCCTCTGTGGGAAAAGTATGTAGAGGATGTTTTTTCGGGTAAATTGACTGCACAAATATTCTTCTGGCTACTTCTGCTGGCTCATCTAATTCCAGTTGCAAATCGGTTAAAGTTTGTTGGCGATGTAATTCCAATTCTTGTGCGGGAAAGGTACTATTTTTAACAACATCTGCCAATATCTCCACAATTATTGGCAAATCCCCTGCTAAACTATCACCCTCGATATGCACCCCTTCACGATGGACTTCAAAGTTTAGACTCGCCCCTCGTTCTGCCAATATTTTGGCAATAGTTAAGACATCTTTACTCTTAGTACCATTTAGCAAATTATCTGCTACAAAAGCAGCCAGTCCTGCCCGATCTTCTGGATCAAATTCTGTCCCGGCTTGAATATAGCCGCTTAGAGTAACGGTGGGAGTACTATTATCAGGTAACAGTAATATCCGCAGCCCGTTGGTAAGTTTATATTCCTGTGGTAAAACTTGAGCAATCGCATCTGTAGCCAAATCCACAGGCGGTAAGTATTTCACCACTTCAGAAGGAAGCACAGGCACGCCAGGAGAAAAATTTTCTGTAGTTTGGGCTGAGTCTGGTTTATCGCCAACCCCTGCTATCTGCTTTTGAGTTGGTTCAAAAAAGCCTACTGTCCGAGCTTCTTTAGTAAGGTATTTGTTAATAACAGCGACAACATCCGTCGGCTTCACCAGACGAACGGCAGCCAAATAGTGGTCAGTGTAGCGATAATCACCAACAGTTGTCTCATCATTGCCCAATCGCATTGCTTGAGAGGTGATATCACGGTTACTTAAAATTACATCTGCTGTTAATTGGGTTTTGGCTCGTTCTACTTCCTCAGTTGTCACGCCTTTTTCTGCTACATTTGCGATCGCGCGACTCAACACTGAATCAATTTTTTTCAAATCTTTTTTAGATCCAGCCGTTACCAAAACCTCATACCAGCCAGATTCTCGCAAACTGGTAACAGATGCTGTAACTTCACTAGCTAAACCTGATTCCACCAATGCCTGATAAAGTCTAGAATTCCGTCCTTCTGTAAAGATGTAATCCATCACATCCAATGCAGGCACATCTGGTTGATTTGCATCTGGTAGCGGATAAACAACTTGTAATAGTCGCCCTGCTCCTGGTTCTCGCAACACTATAGGAGATGAAGAAGATAACGAAGAAATAACTCCTACCTCTTGCCTCCTGCCTTCTACCTCCTGCCTCCTGCCCCCTGCCCCCTGCCTCCTTGGTAGTTTGCCAAATACTTCTTTAATTGTTTCGAGAGTATTTGCAGTTTGAAAATCTCCAACAATCACTAAGACACCATTATCGGGGCTGTAAAAATTACGGTAATATTTTTGTACTTGCTCAACTTCAAATTTCTCGACATCAGCTTTAGTACCACCTACAGGCAACCCATAAGCATGATTAGGAAACACCGCCTGCATAACAGCGCGATTGAGACGATATTCTGGACTATTTTCGTAACCTTGCAACTCAGAAATTACTACTCGTTTTTCACTCGCTAGTTGTTCTGGCTCAATCTGAGAATTTTGCATTCTGTCTGCTTCCAGCACTAAAAGCGCTTTTAGCTTGTTACGTTCCACAGTACCGTAATATGCAGTTTGGTCATAGCTTGTGAAAGCATTAGAATCACTACCTAAAGCACTAAACAAACGGCCAAATTGAATGGGACGATTTTTCGTGCCTTTAAACATCAGGTGTTCCAATTGGTGAGCAATGCCATTCACCCCTGGTTCTTCGTTGCGTGAGCCAACCTTGTACCACACCTGCACCGTCACCACTGGCGCAGTATGCACTTCCTTTGTTAGGACAGTTAGACCATTCTCCAGCACTGTCTTATGGACGTTTTCTGTCAGTGTTGAGGGCATTATTCTTTTTGCTAGCAAGGTTGACTGGGATTTTTCTTTGTTAGATATGGCTGTATGTTGACTATTAGCAGGTTGATCGCTCAACAAAAAAACCGCTACTAGCCATAAGCTTAAAATTAATAACGGCAAGGAATATTTATAAAATCTAGACAATCCATACATGTACTTAGGAAATATACCTGTAAATTAATTTACATAATTATTTTGGTGAGTGACCATAGTTAAATATGGCAAAAAAATCTGTTACCTCGGCAACAATACAGAAAAACAATATATTAGCAATAAAGGTAATAAAAAAGCTAAATTATGGCAATTTTGGTAGAACCCGAATGAATTCCAGAGGTAAGCCATCAGTATCAGCGATGAAAGCTACTTCGTAAATGCGATCGCCTATTTGCTGTTGTGTCGGTTCTAAAAGTACCTTTAACGGTTGTAATTCTTCGGTTTGAGTCTCATCTGCCGCAGCTAATACACGTTTTTGTAAATTAGTCAACCAGCTAGGTAAATCTGGTGTAATCTCACTTAAATCGAACGAGAGATGATAATACCCCACATAATGCTCGTCAGCAAAGGCATCTGGGGCTGGCTTTGGCTCAGGAATTTGGATCAGTTCAATTCTGCCGCCCAATCCTTCCATCCAGCAAGCTAGCGTGTAGCCTGTAGTAAAGCGTTCCGAAATTGTAAATCCTAAATGTTCGTAGAAAGCGATCGCTCGATGAATATTCGCAGTCCGAATAGAAGCGTGGTGCATAATTTGTCACTTGTCCTTTGTCACTTGTCCTTTGTCCTTTGTTTAGGCACTTTTAACTAAATCCAATTCTTCTTGTGGGGACGAGAGAACTATGAGCAGTGGTTTCCGCCATTGGTGCAGCCCGCTCTTAGGTATCAATTCAGAGCGTCTCGCCCACCCATAACCAAGGGCGGACAAGATGTCCACCCCACAAGATTGGATAATTTTTTTCTTGGTAATCCCTGATTCACTAATGACCAATGACCAATGACAAATGACTAATAACTAATGATCATTACTCAAACAACCTGAAATAAGGGTAGCGTACAGGGACACCAGGCTCTTTTTCCAAGTCAAAATTAATCACTTCCCAACAGGGATCTTCTGAGGTATCGGGGCTAAACTCTACCGGTAAGCCGTATAGTCGAGCAGCCGTAACTTCTGGTTGTCCAGAACGCCAAGGTGTACTGCGTTCTAAATAGCCACTCATCAATTCCTGATAGCGGTGAGCAATAATCACTTTTGTGGCTCGATAACCTTGGGTATAGAGCTTATCTAATGCTTCGTGAATTTCAAACCGAATACCATCGGGATGAGTATGCTGCCTATACCAGTCATTATTCCACCTCCGCCAATGACGGCCTGATTGCAAATGGATTAACTCTCCATTTTGAGGATTAGCTTCAAAAGCGCCATGACGCGGACACAAATAGGTATCTGTTAATGTCAGCGCCGGAATAGTCTGGCGACAATGGGGACACTGTATTTCCGGCCCAAACATCGGGTACTGAAAGCCTGGATTCATCATGAAGTGCGTACAAACATAATTTTGTCTTCACCAGCACCAGTGTATTGGATTATACACTGCGGCTCTACCACTTTGGGTTACTTGTTGACTGCTGCACAGACACAGAGTTGCGGCAATAACATTGTTCACTAGTGTTTTCCTCAGCGTAGAGGCTTGACGCTGTGATATCCTGGTCGTGCAACCAGCCTCAAAGGTTGGAGTTTCTCCAGTGTTCCTTGGTACCATTATTCATATTCTATCGTGTCTACCGCTTCTTACTGGACATCTCCTGATTTTTCTCAAGCTGCCTTCATCGCAGCCAATGCTGTTGTTATGGGTTCGGTAAATATAGCAGCAGGGGTGAGCATTTGGTATGGAGCAGTAGTTAGAGCAGATGTAGAACGCATTGAAATTGGCGAATGCACAAATATTCAAGATGGTGCAATTCTACATGGCGATCCTGGTTTTCCGACAATTTTAGAAGATCATGTTACCGTAGGGCATCGCGCTGTGGTACATTCCGCTTACATTGAGCGTGGAAGCTTGATTGGCATTGGCGCGGTTATTTTAGACGGGGTACGAGTGGGTGCTGGTAGCATTATTGGTGCTGGCGCAGTCGTAACTAAAAATATACCGCCTTTGTCACTAGTTGTAGGTGTTCCAGGCAAAGTGTTACGACAATTAACAGAAGCTGAAGCCGCAGAACTAATTGAACACGCTAAACGTTACCAAAAGTTAGCTTTAGTTCATGCTGGGAAAGGGACTGATATTGGCTTTATTTCTCACAAGTGAGAAATCCAAGGGGTGTGGGAGGTGTGGGAGGTGTGGGAGGTGTGGGAGGATGGGGAAGAAGTCTTACCCCCCACACTCCCCACACTCCTCTGCCTACACTATGCGTGAGAAATCCGGGTTAGGGATTAGGGACTGGGCAATATTAATATTCTTGCAAATGCCCAATTCCCAATTCCCAATTCCCAATAATTTAAACATTCTTTACATATATGTTGGGAAAAGTTACCCACTTCAGCTAAAAATAAAAATGAGAGCAGTTGACAAAACTTTAATTTCTACTTAAGAGAGGGGTTCTAGATATGGATATCGATTACCGTATAGCGATCGTTTTAGCACCAGTTGTCATTGCTGCTAGTTGGGCAGTGTTTAATATTGGCGCTGCGGCTTTAAGACAAATTCAAGGCTTTTTGGATCGGGAAGCCTAAATTCATTAATTGGGCATGGGGCATAGGGCATGGGCAAGAGGACTTGGGGACAAGGAGAATTGGGGACAAGGGGAAAGACTTGTTTCAAGTTCTCACCTCTTGTCCCCTTGTCTCCCCTGCTTCCCCTGCCCCCACTCCCTACTCCCCACTCCCCACTCCCCTTCTTTGAATATCGATTCTGTAATACAACCTCTTCAACGCTTTGGTGTCCATCTGGGACTCGATCGCATTGTCAACTTATTGGCAAATCTCGGCAATCCTCATCAGCAAGTCCCAGTAATTCACGTTGCTGGCACTAATGGCAAAGGTTCCGTCTGTGCCTATCTTTCCTCGGTACTTACTGAGGCTGGTTATCGTACAGGACGCTACACTTCACCGCATTTAGTCGATTGGACGGAACGTATTTGTCTGAATGAACAGCCAATTTCTTCTGAGGAATTGAGCCAATTATTAGAAAAAGTCCAAGGAGTGATTCGCCCTGAAGACGAATCGGCAACTCAGTTTGAAGTAATTACGGCGGCTGCTTGGTTATATTTTGCCCAGCAGCAAGTAGATGTGGCTGTGGTAGAAGTCGGACTAGGAGGGCGCTTAGATGCAACCAATGTCTGTTTGGAACCCATAGTTACTATCATCACTTCCATCAGTCGAGAACATTGGCAGCAACTTGGCCCCACCGTCGCGGATATTGCTAGAGAAAAAGCAGGTATTCTCAAACCTGGATGTCCCGTTGTAGTTGGGCAATTGCCACTAGATGCAGAAGAAGTTGTGCGATCGCGCGCTTTAGAATTAGAATGTCCAATTTTTACGCCTCAACCTGCCCGTCAAATCGCTACAGGATGGGCAGAATATCAAACACTTCAAAACTCTCAATTAATTAAATATCCTTTGCCATTAGCCGGACAAATTCAATTAGCAAATTCAGCTTTGGCAATAGCAGCTTTAGAAATTCTCCAACAACAGGGTTGGCAGATTTCTGAAGAAGCCATAATTAAGGGGATGGCAAAAACTCAATGGCCAGGGCGAATGCAATGGGCTACGTGGAACAACCATAAAATATTACTTGATGGCGCTCATAATACTGCCGCCGCCCAAGTTCTTCGTCAGTATGTTGATAGCTTAGACGCAGTTAATCCCAAGCCCATCACTTGGGTTATGGGAATGTTTTCCGATAAGGATCATGCTGATATTTTTGCCGCCCTACTGCGCCCCGGCGATCGCCTTTTTTTAGTACCAATACCAGTAGAATCCTGGCCAGGTAGAACCTCTGCCGATCTAGACTCCTTAGCAAACCTAGCTTATAGCATCTGTCCCAAATTAAGCGATCGCCAAATACATCCAGATTTATTTACAGCACTAGAAGCCGCAATCTCAACCACCACAGACAATTTAATCGTTTTATGTGGTTCCCTTTATCTAGTAGGCGATTTTTTAGCAACCACCAATATAATTCGTAAATCATAATTACGAATTACGAATTACGAATTTATCTGTTGTTCCACTCCTGCGCCGCATCTTCTACAGCTTTATCTACATTCTTCTCCCCTAACATTGCTGCTTGCAAATTCTCGTAAATTGCCTTTTGTAATTTGTTGAAGTCCTTCAAATTAGGGGTTAATATTTCTGCCTTTTGTAGTTCTTTAGCACTCATGACTCGCGCTTTTTCTATTGTTGAAGCATTAGCTGGAACATCTGTAAAGTAACTATCAGACAATGCCTTGACTGTAGAAGGTAAAACATTTGCCGCTTTTGCAAAAGCTAATTGATTTTCGTCATTGGTGACAAATAAAGCAAACTTCACAGCGCCATCTGGTTGTTTCGTGTCGCGGGGAATAACTATGTTCATTACTGCGACATTTTTCTTACCTGTGTCACCAGTGAGTTGAGGTGCTATTGCTGAAGCTTGGGCGATTTTCGGGGCATTATTAGCGATCGTTTTTAGAAACTCTGGCCCAGAAGCTAGAAACACAGTTTCTCCAGATTGATATAAATCGATCGCATGGCGATGTCCTTGCGTTAAAGCTTCTTTAGGCAGTAGCCCTTTTTTATACAAGTCTACCCAGTACTGGAACGCTGCCTTACCTTGTGCTGAATTAAACGCTGCTTTCCCATCAGCATCTACTAAGGTGACTCCCATTTGCACAAAAGATTCCAGCACTTCACCGGAATCTTGCGGTACGAAAGTCACAAAAAAGGCATATTTGCCAGTCTTATCTTTAATTTGTTGTGCTGCTTGTGCTAATTCTGCGTAGGTTGCGGGTACCTTATTGATACCTGCCTGTTTTAATAAATCAGTGTTATAAATGGTTAACCTTGTGGTGAGATACCAGGGAAACCCAAAACTCTTGCCATTAAGCGTACTGGCTTTCCAGATATTCGGTAGATAGGAGGAACGTATATCGTTTGAGACTTTCGTATCTAAATCTAACCAGGCATTTCGACCCGCCAGTTGGGAAGCGAAACCCGGATTGAGGTTAACTACATCAGGTGGCGTTTTTGCTGAGACAGCTGTTAAAATTTTGTTCTCCATAGCTGCCCAAGGCACATCAACCCAGTTAATCTTTATACCTGGATTTTGTGATTCAAAATTTGCAATTAGGTTTTTGAAGTAGTCGGTAAATTGAGGTTGGAGTTGCATTGTCCAAAACTCAATAGTTGACTCTCCTGAATTAGCTTGTTTTGTATTTGTACTAACATTACCTGTGCTGCAACTTACAATCCAACTGGTTAATAAGCCAAGCAGTGCCAAAGCAAGAAGTTGTTTAAATTTTCGCAATTGAATCATTTTCCCAGTATTTTTACGCTTGATCAGTGTGAAAAGCTTAGACAGAATTGTCGAGATTATAGGCTAAATAAATTACGTGTAGAGACGTAATATATTACGTTTCTATCCACAACAAATTTAAATTTTCAATTTAGCAGTCCATCGGGCACAACTGTGGTACAAAAATTCAATCGTCTGTTTGGCAAATCGAATAAAGGGGTCGGCATTGAACTTGCTCCCGAACGGGTAAATGTGGTTCAGCTACGCAAACAGCGTCAAGGCTTGAAACTAGAAACCTTTACATCGGTAGCAGTTCCAGAAGGCGTAGTTACCGATGGTCAAATCACCGATCCCGCAGCAATGGCGCAATTAATCCAGCAGGCGCTAGCTGAAAGCAAAATCAAAACTACTCGTGTTGCCACCGGTGTACCAGGGCGAGATTCCATCGTTCGGATTATACCTGTACCAACGGAGTTAGATGACAAAGAACTGCGAGAAATGGTGCTAAACCATGAAGCAGGTTTGTATTTACCCTATCCTCGTGAAGAAGCTGATGTAGATTATCAAAAACTTGACTACTTTGTAGATGAGGATGGCATTGAAAAAGTACATGTACTTCTAGTAGCCACTCGCAAGGAAATAACGGATACCTATATAAGTACATTCGAACAGGCAGGACTACAAATTGATGTTTTAGAAATTAACAGTTTTGCCCTGATTAGGACTATTCGTGAGCAACTGCGACAATTTGGGCCGCAAGAAGCAGCAGTCCTAGTTGATATAGAGTTCGACAGTACAGAAATCGCCATCATTGTTAACGGAGTACCGCAATTTTCGCGCACAGTGCCCATAGGCACTTATCAAATGCAAACTGCGTTAGCAAGGGCAATGAGCTTACCCACATCACGAGATATGGAACTGTTACACGGAATGATTATTCCCCCAACTCCCCTAGATGGGGGGAAAACCGGTGTTACCGAAATCGATCCTGGTATGGCAGCCATATTAAGAGTATTGGGAGAACTAACGGATGAACTGCGCCGTTCAATCGATTTTTACCTTAATCAAAGTGAAAATTTGGAGGTAGCGCAGATTTTATTAGCTGGACCAGGAGGCGGACTCCAACAGCTAGATGAATTCTTTACCCAACGATTGAGCTTGCCAACTACCCAAATAGATCCAATTGGGTCTTTGTCGTTAGAAGTTGACACTGATAAATATCCACAGGTACAACGCTCTGGCTTGGCGATTGTACTTGGTCTAGGTATGCGGGAGGTGTAATACCGATTTTAGATTTTGGATTGTCTGTTTTGATAGTTACGCTGTTTGAGAATTCTCAAACCATAAATATTTGTTTCTAATTGGTGTGAGAAAATGTACAGTTTGGATGTTAATTTTCTTAAAGATCGCCCAGCATACCAGCAAAAGCCTGAGAGAAAAGGAGGAATATCCCTAAACTTTCCTACTGGTAATATGACACCAGTGTATGTGGGAGTTGCAGTAGGTATAGGTCTTCCAGCTTTATTGGGAGTTAGTTGGTTCTTGTTGCAAGGGAAGATTGTTGAATTAGATGCTGAAATAGCAAAACTCGATCAGGAAAGCAAGAGATTAGATACTGAAATAGGAAATCTGAACAAAATCAAAGCCGAGACAAGTGCAGTTAAAGGGGAAACTCAAGCTTTAGTAACTGTATTTGACCAGATTCGACCTTGGTCAGCAATGCTGCAAGATTTGCGCGATCGCATCCCAACGGCAGTGCAAATCGAGACCATCAGACAAATCCCACCAATTGCGGTAGCTGAAGGGCTGCCTCCAAGCAATCCCTCGGGGGGATTAGAAATTACTGGATTTGCTCGTTCTTTTAACGATGTCAATGATTTCTTATTGAGTTTACAACAGTCTCGGTTCTTGAAGTCCACAGAAAGCAGAATTCTAACGGCAACGTTAGTAGATGCTCCCTCAATACCAGGTGCAGCTCAACCTCCTAGTGGTGTAACAATTAAGCCTCCACAAGTAGTTAAATACACTATTCAATCTGGTATGAGCGACGTTCCAGCTTCGGAATTAATCCGGGAGTTGGAAAAAAAAGGCACAGTGGGGTTAGTAACTCGAATTCGTAGTATGCAACAAACAGGAGTCATTCCAAAATGACGCTGAGTGATGATTTAAATTTTGCTGAACAAGGTGGGGAATTCGATCAGGCAACGCCAGCGTCCCCTGTGCTATTTGGTATTGCCTTCACGCCAAAAATCATTGGCATCTTGGTAGGGGTAATTGGTTTAGCGGGAGCAGGTTATATATTGTTAAACCTGCTGATGCCAGCTTGGGAAAGCTATCAGCAGCAGCAAGCAAAAAGCTCTGAACTGCAAGGGCAAATTGAGCAAAAAAAAGCCAATATAAAACAGATTGAAAAAGTTAAAGAGGAACTAGCACAGGCAAAACAGCAAAAAGTTCAGGTTTTAGGTTTATTTGCTAACGAGAAAACCTTAGACACATTGTTGTTAGATATGAACCGCTTAGTTGAGTCTGGCAATACTCCAACTTCTATTAATGCAGTCAGAGCCAAACTGAAGAAATTTGTGCCAGTTTCCCAAAAACCAGAACCGATTACTGATGGATCTCTAGGACTAAAGGTTGACGGCAAGCTGCAACGCAGCACTATCAATGCCGAAATTACAGGAACTTATGAGCAAACACAATCGATAATTCGTAACATTGAGCGATTACAGCCTTTGTTAATAATTAAAGATTATCAAGCAACTTTGGCTCCATTAGAATCAAGATCCCCATTAGACAAAACACCAGTACAGGTTGGGCCAGTAGCGATTAATACGTCATTCCAGTTACAGGTATTGATGCCACTTAGTCCTGAAGAAATAGCAGCTAAAGCTGCTGCCGCAGCTAAAGCTACCCCGAAAAAGTAGTTAGGAATGAGTAGTTAAGAGTTTTGAATTAGTAGTTATGAATTGTGAATTGTGAGTTAGGAGTTATCATTCCTAACTATTCATTCATAACTTCTTACTTTTAACGAACTACTCAAAATTGTTTGTAAACAAGGTTTTATTAGGTGAGGAATGAACTGTGAAACAGCTTCACGGTAATAGTTTTATATTAGGTACTGCCGCTTTTGTATTTTTGGCAGCTCAACCAGTTTGGGCACAAATTAGTCAAGTTACTAATGTCCAGTTAAATCCAGTTAATGGTGGAATTAATGTTGCTTTGAAAACTTCTTCAGGGTCGCGCCCCCAAGTTTTCACGACAAAAAGAGGTAAGGCTTTAGTTGCAGATATTATCAATACTCAATTACGATTACCACAAGGTAATAGTTTTCGTCAAGATAGCCCAGCACCAGGAATTGCATCTGTCGAAGTTAGCCAGCTTGATGCCAACAGCATTCGGGTAACGGTAACTGGTAGCAGCAACATACCTAGCAGTCAACCCGTGGTGCGATCGCAAAATGGAATTACACTCAGCTTTAGCCCATCGGCAGGCACTATAGCATCAGCACCAACGCCAACAGTGCCAACACCCACAGCACCGCCTGCTACAACTCCAGCCAAATCTGGTCAAAATTCAGGTGTTCTTGTTCCCAACCCAGAAGTCACCATTGACGGACAACCTGCACAAGCCGCAGGGCCTGGCCAACCTCTAAGCCAGGCTCCACCTTTTTTACCCAGAGCCGTTGCCCCCCCGGTAGGAGATATTGCTGTTTCCGCCACTGATGCTTCTCCTAGCACCATTGACTTAGGAACTCAGGAACGTGTACCCCGCTTAGTATTGCGAGATGCGCCAGTGCGTGAGGTTTTGTCACTGCTTGCTCGTGCTGCTAATTTGAACCTGGCTTATATCGGAGGTGAGCAAGCTGCTGGTGCTGCTAATGCAGCAGTTTCTCAAACAATCTCCCTAGATATAGAAAACGAACCAGTGCAAGATGTGTTTAACTACGTCTTGCGCTTGAGTGGTTTAGAAGCTAACCGCAGTAATCGCACAGTTTTTGTAGGGCCTAAACTACCTAATTCGACTCGTGACATGGTTATGCGTAACCTGCGACTTAATCAGGTCACGGTGGGAGTCGCCATCAACTTTTTAGTTGGCTTGGGGGCAGAAAGTGCCATCAGCCGAGAACGACAAGTTACCAGTGTTAGTGCTGTAGCTGTTGGGAATGCAGCTGCTCCCATCACACAAGCTCAGACAACTACAGAAACCAAGGTAGAAACTCAACGCGTTGATTTCAAAGACTCTAACCCATTACTGAGAGGTTTACAGGCATTAGGAGATGAACGCACTAATTCTTTAACCTTGATTGGACCTCCCAAGCTAGTTCAGATGGCAATGGCTCAACTAACTCAGCTTGATATCCGCCGTCGTCAAGTGGTAGTTAACGTCAAGATTATTGATGTTAATCTCAATAACACTCAGGACTACAACACTAGCTTTTCTTTTGGGATTGGCAACAACTACTTTTCAAATGATGGCGGTGCAGCAAGTCTAAATTTTGGCGGTTCAAGACCAGCTACTAGTTCTGAAGTAGCAAACAGTGTGACTAGTACACCTACTATTACGAATCCAATCACAGGCTCGCCTTTACTTAACCAAAATGGTACGTTCACGGTGCCAAATGGAGGTTCTGGCTTGAGAGTTATACAAGATGGCCAAGTTGTACAAGAAATTCCAGGTGATGCGACCTTTCTCCAACCTATTTCTCCCGCAAATGGCAATCCAACGACCCCTGGCCTTTCAGATTTCACTCCAGGAACACCAGACACGGTAACGATTACTACTGATCCCGTAACTGGAAGACAAACTAGTACCTATGCACCAGGCACTCGTGCAACATCTACATTTAGTTTGCCTTCTCTATACCAATTTCCTAAACGTCTTCTCAGTAGTTTGCAAGCTCAAGTGACAAATGGCAATGCCAAGATTTTGACTGACCCAACCTTAATTGTGCAAGAAGGTCAGCAGGCTCTTGTCAATCTGACTCAGGAAGTGGTCGGAAATATAACCATCGAAACAACAGATAATGCTGGTGGTTCTAGGACGGAAAGAAAAATTGATAAACAAAAAGTTGGCTTAACTTTAAGTGTGAAAATTGACCGGATTGACGATAATGGATTTGTTTCTCTATCGGTTGCTCCTACAGTCAGCGCTCCTACAGCCTCACAAAATACAGGAAATGGACAAATTGTTTTAGTCTCTGAGCGTTCCCTTACTTCTGGCTTAATTCGCTTACGAGATGGTCAGACACTAATTCTCTCAGGGATTATTCAAGACCAAGACCGGACAAGTATTTCCAAGATTCCCATCTTGGGCGATCTTCCACTGATTGGTGCGCTGTTTAGAAGTACAAATAGATCCAACCAGCGCAATGAGGTGATTGTATTACTCACACCTCAAATTATGGATGACTCTGAAAACTCCTCTTATGGTTATAACTACAATCCCAGCCCAGAAGTTCGGCAAATCCTTGAACGTCGAGGGTTGAAGCTTCCCGGTAGGCAATAAAGATAAAAAGCAGGTAAGTTACATTTGGCAAATGCTCAGATCCCCGACTTCTTAAAGAAGTCGGGGATCTTCTTGCGTAATGGACGCACTAGAACAAATTGTCCCAGCGATCGCTAACAAATGTTAAGAAAGATGTAACTAATGAATAGCCTTGTAGGGGAGACGCTTTAATTTTTCCCCCTTCCCTACTAAAAAAGCTGGCTAGGGGGTTAAATTTCGTGTTGGATTTTTCAGATGATATGAAAAGTAAGCAAAATACCCGACTTTTTAGAGAAATCGGGAACATGAGTCTTTGATTTCCATAAAAATTGGTTAATCTCAGCAATAACTCTTCAACATCGGTAATTAATCCCAACAAATCCTCACCATCTCCCACCTCCTCACTCCCCTGTTTTCTTGGCGATTGCGGGATTTACTAGGTATTTTTTCCTACTTTTGGGGTGGTTTTTAGTGAAACAACTACCCTAAAACTACAAAAAATCCTGAAATCTATATAAATTAATGGTTTCATCTATCCACATCAGGCTACAACGCTTTAGAATGATTCATTGAAAAGTCGAGCCGATGGGATGTACAGCCGTTTTGAGTAAACATACTCCCAAAGGATGATTTTTGTATTCCCGCTAACAAAGATTTCAGTACAGGTGTACCAGGGTGCATCCGTAAAGAATCTCAAGTAAACCTTCAGGAGTTTGACATGAACAAAGGTGAATTAGTTGATGCCGTAGCTGAAAAAGCTAGTGTTACCAAAAAACAAGCGGATGCAGTCTTAACTGCCGCTTTGGAAACGATTATTGAAGCGGTTTCCTCTGGTGATAAGGTGACATTGGTGGGATTTGGCTCATTTGAATCACGCGAACGTAAAGCCCGCGAAGGTCGCAACCCGAAAACAAATGAGAAAATGGAAATTCCCGCAACGAGAGTTCCTGCTTTCTCCGCAGGCAAACTGTTTAGAGAAAAGGTAGCACCCCCAAAAGCATAGGTTCTGTCTTCGGGAACCCTTTTTTAATGCGGCAACCTGCACACGGGGGGAATTTAGCCTGGGCAGCAGCACTGGCTGGCTGTCCCCCTGATGCTATTCTGGATTTTTCTGCTAGCATCAGCCCGTTGGGGCCTCCAAACAGCGCGATCGCTGCTATACTGTCCCAACTTGGTAATCTTAAGCACTATCCAGATCCAAACTATAGTGAACTGAGACTAGCTCTCAGTCACTTCCATCAACTGCCTCCTGAGTGGATTCTGCCGGGTAACGGCTCCGCAGAATTACTCACTTTAATAGGTAGGGAATTGGCTCAATTAGCCGCGACAACTTTAATCACTCCAGCCTTTGGTGACTATTACCGAACCTTGGCAGCGTATAACGCTAATGTGCTGGAGTGTCCTTTGTCATTAATCACTGGTCATTGGTCATTATTCATTGACAAAGGACAAAGGACAAAGGACAAAGGATTATTGCTGAATAATCCCCACAACCCAACCGGAAAGATATTTTCACGGGACTCTATTTTGCCCTACCTGGAGCAATTTGCTTTGGTTGTGGTGGATGAAGCATTTATGGATTTTGTGCCGCCTAATGAGGAACAAAGCCTAATTCCGGTGGTGCAGGAATATCCGAATTTAGTAATATTGCGATCGCTAACCAAATTTTACAGTCTCCCAGGATTGCGATTAGGATATGCGATCGCACACCCCGACTGCCTAGCTAAATGGCAGCTATGGCGTGACCCTTGGCCCGTAAACACCCTAGCGGCGGCAGCGGCAATTGCAGCCCTCCAGGATACAGAGTTTCAGCAGCAAACCTGGGCATGGCTACCACCTGCACGAAACCAACTCTTTCAGGGTTTGGCTGAAATACCGGGATTGCAACCCCAAGCAAGTGCTGCTAACTTTTTACTGGTTGAGTCTCAAGAGTCGACTTCGCAGTTACAGCACCAATTACTCAAGTATCACCAGATTTTAATCCGTGATTGCCTTAGTTTTAAAGAATTAGGCGATCGCTTTTTCCGGGTTGCTGTACGTGAAGAGTCCGATAACCAACGCTTACTAACAGCGCTGAGTGGGAAGTAGGGGAGGCAGGGTGACAAGGGGACATGGGGACTTGGGGACAAGGGGACAAGAGGTGAGAACTTGAAACAAGTCTTTCTCCTTGTCCCCAAGTCCTCTTCCCAATTCCCAATTCCCCATGCCCAATGACAAATGACAAATGACAAATGACAATTGACTACGATGTTGTAATTATTGGCGGCAGTCTTGCTGGATACTACGCTGCTCTTGCTGCAACCCAACTACGTGCTACGGTTGCCTTGGTGGAACCTAAAGTAGACTATGGGTTTACTCATCACCATGCTCTTACCGAAATCGGTAAACTGGCGCAGAAGTTGAATGATGCCGCTAGTTTTGGTATTCATGCCACAAAGACTAATATTTCAGAAGAATGCCACATATCTATGGCATGGCAAGAAGCGATGCTGTATGCTCAATGCGTCGCCGCAAATCTCAAAGAACAGCATTCTCCCGCCGTCCTAGCCGCGCTGGGGGTAGATGTGATTGTTGGCAGTGGTCAATTTCAATCTTCGCCCCAACTGGCTTTTGCCGTTAACAATCGCCTATTACACGCCCGTACTTATTTGCTAGCGAGTGGTTCGCGTCCAGAAATTCCAGAGATTGAGGGATTGCAAGGTACTGGCTATCTAACCCTTTCTAATATTTGGCAATCTTTACAGGGAGAGACATTACCCAAAAATTGGGTAATTATCGGTGGAACTCCTCAAAGCATTGAAATTGCTCAAACTTTAGCGCGATTTGGTTGCAGTGTGACGCTAGTAGTCAAGCATCCTTATGTTCTCTCCCATATTGACCATGAAATAGCCATATTGCTTCAGGCACAGTTGGAAGTCGAAGGTGTGCGCGTCCTCACCGATAAACCAGTAACTCAGGTGAGGCTAATTGAGGATAAAAAGTGGATTCAAGCAGGAGATAAAGCCATTGAAACTGATGAAATTTTAGTGGCGACTGGACAACAGCCGAATATTGAATCCCTAAATTTGGCAACGGTAAGCGTGAAATGGCATCAGCGTAGTTTAGTGGTAAATGATAAACTACAAACCACTAACCACCGCATTTACGCTTGTGGTGATGTAATTGGTGGTTACGACTTTGCCAATATCGCTAATTATGAAGCAAAAATTGCCCTAAAAAATGCACTCTTTTTCCCCAGATTACGAGTAAATTATCGCTCCATTCCTTGGGCAATGTTTTCTGTGCCGATGGTGGCGCAAGTGGGTTTGACAGAGGCACAGGCAAAACGTCTATTTAGTCGAGATGAAGTTTTAGTTTTGCGTCAATATTTTAAAACAGTGGCAGCAGCGCAACTTCGGGACGAAACCACTGGTATGTGTAAATTAATTGTGCTACGCAATGGCGAAATTGTGGGAGCTTCGATATTAGGGGCAGAAGCTGGAGAATTGATTAATTTGATTGCCTTAGCAATGTCCCAAAAAATTAAAGTTAAAGATTTAGCAAATCTATCTCCTGTCTATCCCAGTTTCTCAGAAATTCTGGAACAAGCTGCAAGAGAATGGAGTAAGCAGAAGTTAAATAGCGATATTGCTTGGCAAGAGTTTTTAGAAGGTTTCTTCCATTTCCGCCGCAATTGGAATTTATGAGTGTAAAGTGGCGCTGTCAAGGTGAGTTTTGTATTCATTACTAGCTCTGAACTCGGAAGTTGAGCCTCTGAACTCGGAAGTCGAGCCTTTGAACTCGGAAGTCGAGCCTTTGAACTCGGAAGTCGAGCCTTTGAACTCGGAAGTCGAGCCTCTGAACTCGGAAGTCGAGCCTCTGAACACGGAAGTTGCACCTCTGAACTCGGAAGTTGCACCTCTGAACTCGGAAGTTGCACCTCTGAACTCGGAAGTTGAGCCTCTGAACTCGGAAGTTGCACCTTTGAACACGGAAGTTGCACCTTTGAACACGGAAGTTGCACCTTTGAACTCGGAATTTTGAAAATTTTAAGAGAACAGGTAAAGATTTTGTTTTATTACCCACACTACGCCAGCCGTGACTAAAGGCACACTGAGGTTATCTGTGCCGTGGGGTGAGACTGCCTCTACTAGGGTGGCGAAAGTAGCAGCTACCACCGCTGTCAACAATGCTAACCCTAAAGTTAAAGGCGTTCCTAGAGGACTTAGTGATGAACCAGGTAGCAGCAACAGCACCAAGAAAATCACTACCGTACTCGCCACAAACATTGCTGCCGAACCTTCCCAGGAACGCACTGAATTTCCTACTTGGTATTTATGCTGCCCGAAGCGTCTACCGATTAATGCTGCTAGTGCATCACCCCAGGTCATCGCCATTATCCCAGCAACAGCGATCGCAACGCTATCTACTGGCCCGTCTGGTCGCCACAGTAGTCCGAAAAGCAATGTCACTGAGATAGCGAAATAAACTGTACCAGGTGAGCTATCCTGAGTATCCATTGCCCCAATGAATCGGTAGCGGTAGAACAGGTAGTTGAGTCCTATAAAGGTGGCAAAAGGTATGATTCCGATTTCCCAGCGATTAAACAATAGCAGGACACCGAAAACCCACATCCCTGCACCAATATGGATCACTTTGCGGGTCAAATCCGGCTTTACATCAAACAGCCTACGCAGTCCCTCGCCAATCACAAGTAGACTAATCGCGTAAATATAGGAAATTGCTAGCCCGATAAGGTCATTTGTCATTGGTCATTTGTCATTTGTCATTTGTCATTGGTCATTGGGCATTGGCCATTGGGAAGAGGACTTGGGGACAAGGAGAAAGACTTGTTTCAAGTTCTCACCTCTTGTCCCCTTGTCCCCTTGTCTCCCTCATCTCCCCCTGCTCCCTGCTCCCCTGCCCCCTTCCTTCTTCACTTAGTGCGATCGCTATTTCGTCTCAGATTCTTTTCTAGTAACGAAACGCTACCAATACCTTGAAGAATACCACGACCGATTAAACCTAAACCACGACCAATTATTTGGGTAAGGATGAAGACTATACCGCTACCTAAAAAAGATAATAGTGATTTTAAACGCGGTGCGATCGCATCACTAAATTCTAAAAGTAAAGTCACTATTAAAGGAATATTAGAAAGTTTTGCTAACTCCTGATTCCGAGGAGCATAAACTGAAGTTTTGGCAATACCACGAGGGGCAATAACAAATAGATCGTAGCGACTTTCAAAAACCGCTTTTGGCTCATCTATATAATTAATTAGACGATACTTCCACGATAAATCATTTCTAAAACGTTCAATTTCTCTGGTGGAAATAAATTCCCTGCAATATAAATTTTGCTTCATGATTTCCACATCTGCTAACGAATTTAACAGTGGTTGTACTACTCCATTCGCTACCTGAATCAATAAGTTCTCTAAAATCATTAATGATTGGGACTTCGCTTCAGTACCTAATACAGGATATGACGTATTATCAATTCTCAATTCTGTTTGAAAGATTAAATAAGAATATAACTCAAAAACTAGCGGAATTTTGTTGAGAATATCTCTTTGCACAACTTCTATATTTTGCAGTAATAAATTAACAATTTCTATATTTCGATTCCCTATTTTAATTCGAGAAAATTTCCCAAAAAAATTTGTAATTGCTACTTCCCATAAATCACGCAACAAGATATTTTTTACCTCATATAATTGATTCACGTCGAGTTGAGAAGCACGCAGTTCATCCAACTGTTCAGTCAATTTTTGTAGAATCAGATAAAGCAATTCCCGCTTTTTATCTTCACGAAAGATGTCAATTTCTAAAGGGACATCTGTGACATTTCTTAAAGGAAATTGAAGTTTGGTAATGCAAGATGCAAACAAGTTAAATTGTACTGTTCCTAGACTAAGTAAAGGTAAAACAGTTTGCCGTGGCTGAATGGCACTACTCAATGAAGGGGTAAAAGGTGGCCCATCAGCAACCGGAATATCTTCCTCTTGCCTTTCTTGTGATGAAACTAACAACCGATTTAGCAACCAACGAGCCGCTAGAAGTTCTCGCCTCTGTCCAGCTAAAACTGCCCGATCTAATACTGCTAATCCAGGAACTTGTAATTGTGCTGTGACTGCGGCTAGGGTAACGTCAATGTAAGCAATTCCTGACAAACGTAAATTATTTCGCTGTCTATAAAAAGGGAGTGGGGAGTTGGGAGAGATGCGATTAATCGCATCTCTATTAGGGAGTGAGGAGTTAGGAGTTGCGATCGCTTCCGTGTTTCGAAACCAATATTCACCACCATCTGCAACTTCTTGCATAGCAGCGACTAACTCAGGAAGTAGTGTACCCTTGGGGCAGTAGCCATTTACACCAATAGATTTCGCCGCTAATAGCAGTCCTTGTTCTTGCACAGAACTAAGAAGCAGAATTGGCAGGTTGGGATATAAGGCTTTGAGTTGCCGACAGAATTGTAAACCTAGCTGCTGGCTGGTGATGGAGCGACCATTACCGAATTCTAAAACGACCAAATTCACCTGCTTAGGGTCTTCTTGGGCAATTTCTGCTAAAATCTGCAAGGCAGTGGTATCAGTTTCTACTACTCCTGTTACTTCCAGGTTCGGAATTGCTTCCAAAGCTACCCGTAATCCCAAACGAAAAATTGGGTCTTGGTCGAATAACAATAATTTTAAAGGGCGATCGCTCATAGTCTACTCAATTACACAAGCACTGTTTTTTACCAATCAGAAAACAGCTTTGATACAAAACTTTGTCTCCACCTATTGTTACCTGTTTTCGCAAACTGAATAAATCGATCATAATTGCCATGAGCAGCTGTCACTGTGTAATTAAATGAACTTGAGTATTCGGAACTGGTTAGCAGAACGCTATATCGCAATCAATCAAATCAGAGGATTTTCGGCGGGGCAATTGGCAGGTATTGCCTACCGGATTGTTCAGGATATGGAAGTCAAAAGCCTCATGCCTTTTGATATCTGTACCTTGGTAGAGGTTTTAGAACTGCCTTTAGGGATTGTTTGGGAAGAAATCAGTCTGATTTCGCAGTTAACACAAAACCTGTTGCGTAGCCTCAGCCAGAAAAAACCGTTAAAACGTAACGAGGGCACATGGCTAGCGTTCCAAATTGCCTATCTTCAAGCTTTGCAAGCAATTCTAGAGCAGGAAGCAAGCCTAAAAAGACCGTGGTTAGATCGGGCAAGTATACCAATCCAAGCACAAGTACTTAAAGAAGACGTTGGTAAACTCATCCTCCAAGATTCGCAATTGCAAGGATTGCTGAAAACTCTCAGCCCAGGTAAATTAACTGATACACAAGCGGAACAAGCACTGTCTCTGATTGCAGATTCTTTACTGGTGCAACAAATAAATCATGCTGTCATCGCTTGGTTTGTTGCCAATGGTGCAGAAGAATATGAAGCTAAACTCTTAACACAGCGTTTAGTTCACTCACTTCCTGGTGACATACTCGTAGTGGTTACTGAAAATGCTGCCCCTTTAGCCCAACTGCAAAAGTTTTTCCGTTTGGGAATTTCATTAGCCCCCAGTTTTATCGCTCCAGAAGCTGGTGCTACAGTTGGTGAGAAAATTGACTTGCACCGAGAACATTACCGTGCAAGTTTGATTAAAAACCTCAGTATGCCTTTACTTATAGAATCCTTTACCCTCAAGGATATCTATGTGCCACAAAAAGGCTTACCAATAGAGGAAAGTATTTCTGATGTGGATAAAAAAGCTGTTAAGTCAGTTGATTTAAAAACATGGGCGCAGCAACAGCTAGCTGATTTAGAAACGATCGCTGTCATTGAGTCGGAACCTGGTTTTGGAAAAACCAGTTTTTGCCAACTTTGGGCAGCAGAGATAGCGCAAGAAGTTTACCCTATTTGGATGCCTATAGTAATTAGGTTAAGGGATGTAAAATATGGCAAAACTTTAATCGAAACTCTAAATTCTGCTTTTGATGTTAATCTTTCAACCTGGTTAGAGCAAGAAAATATTCCTTGTCTGTTGCTGCTGGATGGTTTGGATGAACTGCCCCCTTCTGCTTATGGTGTAAGGGCAAAAGCAATTTTTGTTCAGCAACTACTGAACTTCCAATCTCAACATAGACACAAAATTGTGTTAACGAGCCGCTCAACAACATTACAGGAAATCGCCCCAGAGATCCCCCTATCATTGAAGCGAATTATCATTCAACCGTTGGATGTGGACGAATTCAAACAATGGTTTCAGCAGTGGGCAAAAGTACAATCGTTGGCGATCGCTCAAAATTTCTTTACATTCTTAAAACAGTCAGGCTTATTTGCCAGCCAATCAAGGTTTTCAGAATTATCTACCCTTGTTCGTCAACCCCTAATGTTGCATTTATTGGGGATTTTACACCGTGAAGGACTGCTAAATGATGAAGTATTACAACTAGCTGTTAATACCCCAAAGTCTTCTGTGGTATGGGAAATTTATCATCGCTTAAGTCGATGGTTGTTGGGTTATCCGCTAACTGGTGGGATTAAAACGATGCTGCTGCGCTCAGGATCGGCTCATATCCACCGGACTCCAGAAGCGATCGCTAATTTACTTACTAATCGTCATCCCCAAGATTTACTCGATCAGATGCAAGCGATCGCTCTGAAAATTTTACACTCACAACGTCATCAAATTAATTTGGCTGGTGAATTTAACAATTTACCAGGATTTTATTTTAAAATTCGGGACTTAGAAAGCTCAGAAAAAACTAGTTTAATTGAGTTTTCGCATATTAAGTTAGGAGAATTTCTTTGTGCTAAGGCTGTGACTGCTGAGTTGAAATTATTAACTCAGTGCCAAAATGAGGCTTATGGTTCCCTCACTTTTGTAGTAGATTCTCCCAGTAGCGTTGCCCAGCATATTTATAATTTACTAGGTTATGGAATATTGAGCCAGGAAATTGAAGAACTGGCGATCGCAATTTTACGCCGCGAACAAAAGCACAAGTTTTCTTTTGAAGTTTTATTTCAACGTCTTTTGTCTTTCTGGCGTGCTTACTGTCAAGGCTATTGGTTAGATGAAGGGATAGCCCATAAAGCTTGGACTCATTTCCACACACTACAAAACCCCGTGAATGTTGAGCAAGTCAATGCTGCTGTGGGATTGAATGTATTTTTATTGCTTTGTGCTTGTTACCGAGAAACCAAAATCCCTTTTTGGCCTTGTGGGAATCCGCTCAATTTAGCAGAATTCAATCCAGAGGCTTTAAGTGCGCTAATTGCTAGAACAAGCGTTCTCCACAAAAGTGCCTTTGCAACCCGAATCAAGTCTCTGGCTGGACTCAATTTATCGGGAGCCTCTTTGTTGCAAGTAATGTTAACTGGGATAAATCTTGAGCAGACAAACTTATCCAATACGGAGTTAATTGGGACTAATTTGGCTGGAGCCAATTTGCAACAGGCTAATCTCACAGGCGCAAACCTTCAACAAGCTAACCTTACAGACGTAAACCTCGAACAGGCAAACCTGACAGGTGCAAATCTTCAACAAGCTAACCTTACAGGAGCAAATCTTAATTCAGCCGATCTCACCAAAGCCTGCTTCTTTGATGCCATCCTTACTGAGGCTGGTAAAAAATTAGCTGCTGATAATGGTGCCTTTTTCTCTAAAGAGTCGTTTCAAAGACTGAAAAATTTGCGATCGCAACAACCCTTCTTAAACACTATCCAAGTTACGCCAAACACAGATAAAAATTGGAATAAACCCCCTCTGAGCGGGTTAATTGAAAGCTCCGAAGGCACAATTTTACCCGTAGGTTTCTACGATGATGATGTCGATGATGAAACAGTTTTTGGCAATAACTCTATTGAGGAATAGGAAATAGGGAATAGGGAATAGGGAATAGGCATTGGTTATTTCTCCCTTGCTCCCTCTGCTCCCCCTGCCTCCCCTGCTTCCCCTGCTCCCTACCCTTCTTCAGGATTACGGTAGCCAATAAAGTTAATACTGTAGTCAGTAATTCGCACTCCTGTTTCTTCTTCAATTTTGCGGAGCAAATCTTCTGGTAGTTCCACATGAACATCAAGAATTTGATTTGTATCGACACAGTTAATATGACTGTGAGAGTCACTTATATTGCCATACAAACGGCCATCACAGCGCTCAATACATTCAATAATGCCTTGACTGGATAATGCTTCTAAATTTTGATAAACAGAGGTATGGCCGATCTCTTTACCTTCTTGGTTCAAGCGATCGTAAATCTCTCTAGCAGAAAGATGTTCATTTGCTTGCCAAAGTAATTCCAAAATAAAGCGACGCTGACGACTGACGCGCATACCCAGGATTTGACACCTATCTAGCGCATCTTCTAGAGAACGAATTGGTTTTGTTGAAATTGTTTGTTTTTGCATATTACAGCTTGTTAACTGTTAAGGGAATTTTCCCACTTCAATTTTTATTGTTTATTTAATATATGCAATAATATTGCACACCATTGTTCTACCTGTACTTGTGTTTTGGCTTGTGATGCTTCGGAAGTAACAGGTGGCGATAAATAACGATCTATTTTTTGCTTGCTGATGGCTACTTTGTCAGACCTTAATCTAAAACAAACTCATTACAACTTTAACTTAAAATTGCTGGAAATGTCCACTTTGGGGCAGGTGTTGCCTAGAGGCAATAGGCAAGAGGCAATAGGAAAGAAGGCTTTTTGAGTTGTACAGAGTTTATTCAAAAATCAAATATGAGTCCTATATGTAAACGATGTAGTAATTTTTTAGTTAGATACGGGTATTTTTCGCAGTTATGAAAGTAATATTTAACTGTAGAAATATCCCATATACGTGAGAAGTGTAGGTGTAGCCCGCACTTCTCTACGAGACGTTGCGCGAACGACAAAGCTCAGTGACCGCCGCAGGTATCGCTAGCGGATGATATCAAAGCTAGCAACTAGACAGATATTTTTTATAAACAGCAAAAACTAATTAAAAGTATCAAATAAACTTGAGAAGGTCAGATTTATTTCTAAACCTTGTATAGGTTGACCAAAATTATTAGCAAAAAAGTATTAGTAAATACCAATTAATTTCTCAAAGTCAATGTAGCGTCAATCCCTGAAAGCTGCTACTGTAGATTGTCGATCCTAAAGTTGAGCAAAAAGAAAGTGGCTGCTGAGTCAAAGACAATTGCGATCGCACTCAATAATGACTTCATTAACAATCTGGATCTGTCACCTGCCTCAACGGTGATTGAACAAATGCTGCAAGATGGGGCTGCATCCCATGAACAGCAACTACGCTTTGATATCAATTACGATCTCGAACCTGGCGATCCACGGGAACTCTCAGAAATTCCAGAAATACGGCTGTGGTTTGTGCGCCTAGATGCCAAATACCCCTGGTTAGCATTTTTACTAGATTGGAAAGCTGGAGAATTTGCTCGTTATGCCGCCATGCTAGTACCACACCAGTTCAGTTCCCAAGATGGCATTCAGTACAATCCTGAAGCCTTAGAAATATTTTTGATGCACAAAATTTTTGTTTTAGGTGATTGGCTCAAACAGCAGGATATCCCCAGCCTCTCGCGGTTAAAGTCTATGGCTCAAATGCTGGGTTATGAATTAGATGATGCTTTTTTTGAGATATTTTAATAAGAATTCAGGAGTCAGGAGCCAGAATTCAGAACAGGGTTAAGCGACTGGTGGATAGCGTAGCGTCTCATAGAGAACGTCTTGATTCTGAATTCTGACTTCTGAATTCTGAATTCTTCTTTAAATACTGAAATAACCGCAAAATCTAGCTGTCACAACCAGGTTTTGCGGTCATTCAACAAACGCATGACTACATTAGATATCCAATAGACTAATTGCAGAAATTGGGACAAACTGCTGGTTTAGCCACCCCAGATTTTCTCTAAAACTGCGTTTGGTGAAACATCCGCTGTTTTTCCCGTGGGGGATGCAATGGCCAGGAATTTATCGTTTTTCGGCAACAATTTAGCTGGATCGGTGGGCCCAAATAGGGCGATGGTATAGGTTTGGACTGCAACACTCAGTTGTAGTGCCGGACTATCAGTAGACAACATCAAATTTGCCCCGGCGATCATAGCAGTTAACTTGCCAATATCATCTGGGGCAGTCACTTTGATATCTGGAGAAGACCCCAGAAGCGATCGCACAAACTGTTCATCGCCAATTCCCTTAACAACCACCACAGGCAGTTCAGGCTGCTTGTCTTGGAAACCTTGAATAATTTGATGCCAACTTTCGACAGGGTAGATTTTATCCAGTTCTTTAGCCTGGGATAACTGGCCAGAACTGCCATGAATCAAGATATAGCCTGTTTCATGCACCCCTAAGCGTTTCTGTTCTTTTTGTGCCCACTCAATATCTGGTTTGGGCACATTTACTGCTAACTCTGGGACAGGACTATTTATTTCCAATGGTTGCAGCAAATCGTGATATGCTGCCGCCGCATACTGGGATGCTTTAAATGGCACAGTGTGGGTCAGAAAAACCGAACCATTGCCTTTGTAGCCAATACGTATGGGAATTCCCGTCAACCAGAGCAAAAGACTAAGCAACCAAATTTGCTTAACAACAATCACAACATCGTATTCGCGATCGCGAATTGTCCCCACCAAGTTACCCCAATCTGCCAGACTATTACGGTCGTTAAAATCAAAGTTCAGCACCTCGTGAACTGACTTGCTCACTCGGTAGGCAGCCTTTGACCGGGGTTCAACAACGACATCTATTTGAGCGTCAGGGTAATTGCGCTTCAGGTCATCTAGAGTCGGAAAGAAGAGAATTTGGTCGCCAATTCCGCCAGGTACAAGGGCTACTACTCGCATAATATTTATTGACGCTTAACTCGCTCCCTATTTTAGGGGAAAATATATAGCTTAAAGATTGAGGAATTCTGTGTATTTACTAATTCCAGCTGCGGGAATCGGAAAAAGAATGGGTAGTAACCGCAATAAACTCCTGCTGAAAGTGCGATCGCAACCAATTATTGCTTGGACTCTATTAGCCGCAGAAGCCGCCAATACAATCAGTTGGATCGGGATTATTTCTCAACCTACTGATTGGCCAGACTTCAGAGCAATTATCGCCGATCTCAAGCTCACTAAACCAGTGGAATTTATTCAAGGCGGCTCCACGCGTCAAGAATCTGTTTACAACGGCTTGCAGGCTTTGCCACTAGCCGCAGAACAAGTGTTGATTCACGATGGCGCTAGATGTCTCGCCACACCAGATTTATTTAACTCTTGTGCCCAAGCCATTCGCCACTGTCCCGGTTTAATTGCTGGTGTACCCGTCAAAGACACCATCAAAGTTGTTGATGAACAAGGCATAATTCAAGAAACACCCGACAGACAAAAATTGTGGGCGGCACAAACTCCCCAAGGATTTGATGTCAAGTTGTTGAAACAGTGCCACGCTGAGGGAGTCCGTCAAGGTTGGGAAGTAACTGACGATGCCGCTTTATTTGAAAAGTGCGGCATCGAAGTCCGAATTGTCGAGGGAGAAGAGACAAATTTAAAAGTGACGACTCCACAAGATTTAGCGATCGCAGAATTTATTCTTACAACTAGAGGCTTTTGAGGAATTGGGAATGGGGAATGGGGGGAATAAAAAATGAACTAACGTCCAATGCCCAATGCCAAATTTGAGGGCTAACAATATTTTGACAATTTACGATATAATGCCACACACTTGTTGATTATTAGTTGTCATGTACTAATGACCAATGACTAATGACTAATGACCAATGACAAATGACTAAATGATTACAGCCACAGCGACGAAGATAGAAGCAATTCTCTATTTAAAGGGTAAACCCTTGTCGCTCGGCGAAATCGCCGAGTATGCAGCGTGCGATCGCGCCACTGTCAAAGAAGGCATAATTGAACTCATGGACAATTATGCCCACCGAGATAGCGCCCTAGAGGTAATAGAAACCCCTGATGGTTACAGTTTGCAACTACGGTCTGATTTTCAGGATTTAGTGCAAACGATGATACCAGTAGAATTGGGTGTAGGTGCATTGCGGACTTTAGCTGCGATCGCCCTCAATAGTCCTATACTCCAGAGCGACTTAATTAACTTGCGCGGTTCAGGAGTATATCAACACGTTCCCGAACTCGTAGAACTTGGTTTTATCCGCAAACGCCGAGACAGCGATTCTCGCTCCTACTCACTCCAAGTAACCCCAAAATTTCATCAGTATTTTCAAATCGAACAACTCCCACAAATACTTTCCAACAACCAAAAGGAAGAACAACTAGAACTAGAACTAGAACTAGAACTAGAACTAAAGGGAGTAGGGAGTGGGGAATAGGGAATGGGGAATGGGGAAGATGAGGGAGACAAGGAGGACAAGGGGGAGTTATTGAAATAAGTCTCTTCCTTGTCTCTTCTTCATGCCAATTCCCAATACCCAATCCCTACTCCCCAATCCCCAATCCCCAATCCCCAATCCCCAATCCCCAATCCCCAATCCCAATGACTTATACCCGTGGTGAATGCGCTAGCCTTGTACTATGGTTTAGAGTAGAGTTAGCAATTAAGCTAAATAAAACTGCCAATGGTGTTTAATCCTGACTTTTTAAATGACAACTCCGAGGAACACCCCAATCAACTTCTTTCCGACCACGCTGAGGAATACCCCAATCAGTTACTCAAATATCTACAACATCAGTCTCCTGATGTTCTAGCGAGGATTGCTCAATCCGCCAGCCCTGAAATTAAACAAATCATCTCGCAAAATGTCCAAGGGCTAGTGGGAATGCTCCCGGCAGAAAATTTCAACGTGCAAATTACAACAGATCGGGATAACTTAGCTGGGCTTCTAGCGTCGGCCATGATGACGGGGTATTTTCTGCGCCAGATGGAACAAAGAATGCAGTTAGAGCATTTGTCTAATGGTCAATAGTCAATAGTCAAACATTCTGGGACTATTGACTACTTCCTTTCAGGATAAGCTCCTGATTGTACTTTGAAGGTTTGAATTTTCCCGCTACGATTGACCTCGATAGCTATTATGTCCCCAACTTTGCTGGACTCTACCAGCTTTTGAACTTGGGCCGAGGTTTTGACTGGTTTACCATTAACTTTTTGAATCACGTCTCCAGGAAGCAATCCTCCGCGCTTGGCTGGGGAATCGCCTGTAACTCCTTTAATCACAATCCCAACATCCTGCTGAATGTTCAGTTGATTTTCTTGATTAATCTGCTGTTTTTTGATGGGAGAAAGGTCTGCCATTTCAACACCCAAAAAGGGATGTTCTACACGCCCTTTGGTAAAAAGTTCATTGGCAATGCGGGCGGCGGTTTCAATGGGGATCGCAAAACCGAGTCCTTGAGCATCAGCGCGGATGGCAGTATTAACACCAATCACTTCGCCTTGAGCGTTTAATAAGGGACCACCGGAATTACCAGGGTTAATTGCGGCATCAGTTTGGATAAAGCTGACTCGCTTATCTGGTACACCAACTTGAGTGCTGGTGCGATCGGTAGCGCTGATAATGCCGATAGTGACAGTATTATCTAAACCCAGAGGGTTGCCAATTGCGATCGCCCACTGTCCTGGTATTAAGTTTTGTGAATTGCCCAGTTTTACAGTTGGTAAATGATTCGCTTTTATTTTCACCACTGCCACATCTGTCACAGAATCAACTCCTACCACCTTCCCCTCTAAACTTCGACCATCCTTGAGGGTGACTTGTACTGTGTCTGTATCTGCTACTACATGAGCGTTAGTGAGTAATTCCCCATCCTCGCTCAAAATAAATCCCGATCCTGTACCGCGCTCAATCCGTTCTTCAGGCATTGGTTGCTCATCCTCTCCAAAAAATCGCCGTAAGAGTGGATTTTTTAAGGCATCAGAGATGGGATTAGCAACTTTGCGAGTGGCATTAATTCGCACTACAGCCGGGCCAACTTTTTGCACTGCCGTCGCAATAAAATTCACATTATCGCCTCCAGTAGCCCCAATTACTCCGCTAGGAGAATTTGGCACTACAGATTCTGGAGGCGAAGCCATTGTTACATTTCTTAACTGTTGGAATGAGGAATTTTGTAGCAGGAGATAGCGACTGCCAAACAAACCTGCACCACAGCCAAATACCACTAAGAACAAATAAACACCTAGTTGCTTTAAAGATAACTTCATAACAATTCTGCTTAAGGACAACAATGCAGTTGCTAATTTCTAAGTGTAGTCAAGCTAACGGCAAGTGGACAGATCAATTTACGAGGAATTAAGTATTGGGCATTGGGAATTGGGAAGAGGACTTGGGGACAAGGAGAATTGGGGACAAGGGGAAAGACTTGTTTCAAGTTCTCGCCCCTTGTCCCCTTGTCCCCTTGTCCCAGTTCCCCCCTGCCCCCCGATCTCCCCACTTCCCACACTCTCCATCTAAAATTTAAAGTTAATGCGCTCTTGATCTATATACATGACTTTACCCTTTCGTCAACTGTTTCTCTGTAGCCTAGTTAGCGCCTTGGGCCTAGTAAGCATACTGCCAAACTTGAACAGTGCTAACGCTGCTGTAGGTGGTTGCCCGATTCCAGCCCTATCTCGCTTCCAACGCCATAAAGTTGTTCGTGGCGAAACTTTGGAGAGCATAGCGCAGCGCTACAATCTCATACCTACAACTATTATTGGCATGAATCCAGCTTTGCAGAATGGCGCGGTCGCAACCGTTGGTAGTGTGCTTCAAATTCCTCCCTACAATGGGATTGTAGTAGAAGTACCTCGCGGTCAAACTTGGCGACAAGTGGCAGCACAATACAAAGTTCGTGCTGATAGCCTTTTTGAGGTGAATGGCTGCCAACAAGACCCCAGAATCGTGTTTGTTCCGGGGGTAAATTGGTCGCCTAATGGTGTTGTAACTAAGTCCCCTTTACCTACTGATGCAGGTACACCAAACCGTGCATCCCTGTCTGGATATCCCTTGGCACAAGTTGCAAATGTAGGATTAGCTTATGGATGGCAAATTAATCCGGCGACAGGTGAAGTTTTCTTCCACAGTGGTGTTGACTTATTAGCACCAGTTGGGAGTAATGTGTTAGCGATCGCTCCTGGAACCGTAGCCTTTGCTAATGACCAAGGTTCTTATGGCAAGTTAGTCATCATTAACCACAGTGGCGGACTTCAAAGCCGCTACGCCCAGCTTGACAGTATTAAGGTTACTGTTGGTCAGCAAGTAAAAAAAGGAGACTTACTAGGAACAGTAGGCACTAGTGGAAAACCAACTTCCACTCAACCGCATCTCCATTTTGAAGTACGTTCTACCTCATCTTTGGGTTGGGTAGCACAAGATCCAAAGGGTTATTTGAAGAAATGAGGAAGCGGGGAGGCAGGGGAAGCAGAGGGAGCAAGGGGGAAATAACCAATTCCCAATTCCCAATTCCCAATTCCAAATGCCCAATTCCCAATGCCCAATGCCCTATACCCTATGCCCAATTCCCAAATTCGCTAGATTTTATGATGTGCATTCCTGCCTCTGCAAACCTTGCAAATGCTGCATCTGCCTGTTCTGTGTAGTCCACAATATTTGGAACAACAACGGGGGAAGTGCAATCTTCTAAGAGATAGATTTTTTGAGCAAGGGTAGCATCTACCTCTTTAATTTCTGTTAATAAATCGTCAATTGTCCAGGCGACACAATGACTTTTAGCTTGACCACCAATAATAACAGTATCAAATTCTAAAAGTTGCTTAATCAAACGGGTGTTTTTTTGACCAAGTGGACGTTGTTCAAAATCTTCCAACACCTCTGGACGTAAGATCGAATAGTTTTCTGTTAAAGGATTCTCACCCTTGATTTCAAATTGTGTTTGGCTTTGACGAGCAATGCTGTGGAAAAATATTGCTTCCTCCACCGATGAAACTAAAGCATGACCAATACCGCCCAACATAGAATGATAAGGCCAAATTGTGAGGGGATATTTACCATCTTGACTGAGTTTTCTAACGTAATGATAAGTGTGTTTTTCTAATAATTCATAATCCCCATTAGTAATACTATCAGCAACCGTTGGGTTAACCTTCCAGATCCCTTGTTCGATATCTGCTAAAGTGATGTTAGTCGCTGCTGGAGTAGGATGTTCTCCGGCGGCATTCACCCAAAAGATGGGATGGAAGATTTGCGTTGCTGTATGGGTATCTAGAGTAGGTATAATTTTTGTAATTACTCCCAAGTTGCGATAGATAAACTCACACAACCTGACGTTATCATTCACCGCTTCATTCCCCGATTGTCCACCTACAAATAGTTCAAAGTTGGGGATGCAAAAAGTATTTTGAACATCAATTAACAATAAGCAAATACGATTTTTGTCTGAAGATGCTGGTTTGATACCATGTTGTTTTATCCAAGTTTCAGCTGTTGCAGCAATTTGTTGGTAAGGTACACGCCAGACCTCTCCTACTTTATTGGGGTTAAAGTGTGGGGGAATTGGTAGTTCGGTTGTTGTTTGGGTGTTCATAATTTCAGCTTTTCGATTTTATATTATGATTTACCGACATTCATCGAATTCTTCTTTGAGCAAAGCACGATTTCGGGTGTCATAGGTTGAATAGTAATACTCTACTCAACCCTAACCTCCAATTATTGATACAGCAAATAAATAAAAATATTCTTAGTTCCAGAACAAGATGATAAGTAAGTGGGCGTAAATAATTGTCGTTGTGATAAGGCAATAGGCAACAGGCAATATATATGAGAGTTTTAGCCTAGTTCGTTTTTCTTTACATAGTTTAATTTTATTGTGCCAACTTATTTAAGTAGGGATGATACTTATGACATAAATCTTCTGATAGAGAGACGAGAACAAGATGAAATTGTATTCTGTTAACAATGTTATTTTGAGGTAAATATTTATAAAGTAAAAATGATTTTTACTAAGAATTTAAGCCAGAAGAATTACTGAATATTATTACTCAACAAAAGCAGAATGGAGTAAAAAGATGAAGTTTCGCCTAAGACGGCGTAGATTGGGCCAATTGATGCTCGTCAGTACAGTAGCGGCTACGATCAGTAATTTTGCAGAGAAAACTGTGGGACAAACTCCGATAAAAAGAACTACCCCCATGCTGAAAAGTTCGATATCTGAAACTATGAAGGTAACATTACAGGTGAACGGAACAAGACATAGTTTGCAAATTGAACCGCGTGTTACCTTACTTGATGCACTTCGTGAATACATAGGGCTAACTGGCAGTAAAAAAGGTTGTGACCACGGTCAATGCGGCGCTTGTACGGTGCTGGTTGATGGACAGCGAATTAACTCCTGCCTGACTTTTGCCATCATGCACACAGGTGCTGCCATTACAACTATTGAAGGTCTGGCGCAAGGAGACAATCTGCACCCGATGCAAGCCGCATTTGTTGCCCGCGACGCATTTCAGTGCGGTTATTGCACACCGGGACAAATTTGTTCGGCGGTGAGTTTAGTCAACGAAGGACACGCTAAGTCAGATGACGACATTCGGGAATTGATGAGTGGCAATATCTGCCGTTGCGGTGCTTATCAAAATATCGTGGCTGCTGTCCGCGATGTCTTAGAAGGAAAAAAAGATGCAGCCGTTTAACTATCAAAAAGCGCGACAAGCGGAAAATGCCGTGGCTTTGGTGGCTCCAGATGCCGAAGCCTCGTATCTTGCTGGTGGTACTAGCCTAATCGATTTGATGAAGTTGAATGTGCAAACGCCAAGAGAGTTGGTTGATATTAACCCACTCCCACTAAGCAAGATAGAAATGCAGAGTAACAATCTACGGATTGGAGCAATGGCACGCAATAGCGACGTTGCTTATGATGCAATAATTCAACAGCGTTACCCTGTGCTGTCAGAAGCGTTGTTGTCTGGGGCATCACCGCAACTGCGAAACATGGCAACAGTGGGCGGAAATTTGCTACAACGTACCCGTTGCTACTACTTCCGCGACACTTCAATGCCCTGTAACAAGCGCGTTCCCGGTTCCGGCTGTGCGGCAATTGAAGGTTACAACCGGATTCACGCAATTCTCGGCGGTAGCGATCGCTGTATTGCCACTCATCCTTCTGATATGGCGGTGGCAATGGTGGCACTGGATGCGGTTGTGCAAACACGGGGGCCGAATGGAGAGCGGAGTATTCCACTTGTAGATTTTCACCTTGTCCCTGGCGAGACACCAGAACGGGAAACAGTCCTCCAACACGGAGAGTTGATTGTTGCTGTTGACTTACCTGCTTCACCATTTGCAGCCCGATCGCACTATTTAAAAGTTCGCGATCGCGCTTCTTATGCTTTTGCAATGGTATCAGTGGCGGCGGTGCTAGATATTCAAAATGGCATTATTCGCTCGGCACGCATTGCCCTTGGTGGGGTAGGGACAAAACCCTGGCGTGCCTACGATGCAGAAAAAGCCCTTGTGAATCAGCCAGCAAATCAGGCAGCATTTCAAGCAGCAGCAAATGCTGCCGTTGCTGGAGCTAAACCTCAAAAATACAACGGGTTTAAGGTCGAACTGACTAAACGCACCATCGTTAAGGCGCTGACAACAGTAGGAGGGATGGCATGAATGCAGGGGATAATATAGTTGTCGGCAAACCACTCAATCGAGTTGATGGCCATCTAAAGGTGACGGGTGAGGCACGCTATGCGGCAGAGTTTCCAGTTGCAAAAATGACTTATGGAGTCACAATTCAAAGTGCGATCGCTAAAGGTAAGATTGCCCAAATTGATACAAAGGCGGCGGAGCAAGTACCGGGTGTATTAGCAGTTATTACCCACCTCAACGCGCCCACAGCTTCTGGAGAAAAGGGCGGCGGTCATAAGGTGCAAGTGTTACAAGATAACACTGTGCTGTATAGCGGTCAGCATATTGGTGTCGTCGTTGCCGATACCTTTGAACGAGCGATGTATGCTGCCTCACTCGTACAAGTTCGCTATGACGAAGAGAAACCTGCCATCAATATGCGGGAGAATCTCGCTAAGGCATACTTTCCTAAAGGTAAAATCCCTAGAGAGGAATCGCCCGATTCATCTCACGGCAATGTCAAACAGGGACTAGCGAATGCTGCTGTGCGCGTCGAGCAGACTTATACCACTCCAGTGGAAAATCACAATCCGATGGAGCCTCATGCGACAACAGCAGTTTGGCAAGGCGATGAACTGCTGCTGTATGACGCAACTCAGGGAATTTTTTCGACTCAACAAAAAGTTGCGGAGGTATTAGGAATTAAGCCTGAGAAAGTCCGCATTATGTCTTACTTTGTGGGCGGTGGCTTTGGTTGCAAAGGGTCGGCTTGGTCGCACGTACCACTAGCAGCGATCGCAGCACGACAGGTAAATCGCCCAGTCAAATTAGTTCTGGGACGGATACAAATGTATGGCCCTGTCGGCTTCCGGCCAGAAACAATTCAACAGGTTTCTTTGGGTGCTACCCGCGACGGAAAATTAACTGCACTCCGACACACTGGCACTTCACAGACTTCAACTTTTGATGAATTCATTGAACCTGTTGGTAAAAGCGCTCGGATGATTTACGCTTGCCCGAATATCGAAACTAGCCATCGTCTGGTTCAGCTAGATCAGGGAACACCAACCTATATGCGGGCCCCAGGTGAAGCTTCTGGATCGTTCGCCTTAGAGTCGGCAATGGACGAACTCGCTTATGCACTCAATATCGATCCGGTAGAACTGCGGTTGCGTAACCATGCTGATGTCGATCCTACTAAAGGACTGCCTTGGTCAAGCAAGTCACTCATCCAGTGTTACAAGACAGGAGCAGAAAAATTTGGCTGGCAAAAGCGTAATCCTAAACCCCGTTCGATGCGAGACGGCAATTATTTGATTGGTTGGGGTATGGCAACAGCAACTTATCCGACCAATCGTTCTCCGGCATCTGCGATCGCTCAGATTATGGCAGACGGTACAGCCTTAGTGCAAAGCGGTTCTCAAGATATTGGTACGGGTACTTATACTGTCATGACTCAAGTTGCAGCTGATGCGCTTGGTGTACAAGTTGAGAAAGTTCGCTTTGAACTAGGCGATACTAAGATGCCAGAAACTCCCATTTCCGGTGGTTCGCAAACAGCAGCGAGTGTAAGTTCGGCTGTACATTTAGCGGGCAATCAAGCTCGTAGTAAACTTTTGCAACTAGCACTTGCCGATCAAAAATCGCCGCTTTATAGTTCAAACGCTGAAGATGTGATTGCCCAAAATGGTAGCTTTTTCTTAAAGAATAAATCGTCTGTAAGCGAAACATATCAAGCAATCTTGGCACGACATGGAATGAAAATGATCGAAGCGCGTGCAGATGCCAAGCTTGGGGACGAACAAAAGAAGTTCTCAATGCACGCATTTGGATCGCAATTTGCCGAAGTCCGCGTTAACCCTGATTCCGGCGAAGTGCGAGTAACGCGCTGGGTGGGAAGTTTTGGTGTTGGACGCATCCTCAACGCCAAAACAGCCAACAGTCAACTCGTCGGTGGGATTGTCTACGGTATCGGGATGGCACTGATGGAACATACGGTTATAGACCCGAATCTAGGACGCGTTGTCAACCATGATTTAGCTGAATATCACGTACCAGTAAATGCAGACGTTCCTGATATTGAGGTGTTGTTTGTCGATGAACACGATCCACATATCAACCCGCTTGGTGTCAAGGGGATTGGGGAAATTGGCATTACCGGTGTTGCTGCGGCGATCGCTAATGCTGTTTATCATGCCACAGGTAAGCGCGTTCGTGATTTGCCAATTACATTAGATAAATTGTTGTAGTCATTTGTCATTTGTCATTTGTCATTGGGAATTGGGCATGAAGAACAGACAAGGAAGAGACTTATTCAATAATTCTCCCTTGTCCTCCTTGTCTCCCTCATCTCCCTCTGCTCCCCTGTTCCCCTGCCTCTCTAATTTAGGGGCGATCGCTATTCCCCTGCTTGTTGTTTGAGTAAATTGACCAAACTATCGGATAACCACAAACCAGCGTCACGCAAAGCTTGAATTCCAGGAGATATGCTTGGGATTAGTCCACGTCTTTTTGCTAATATCAGCAAACCTCCTGTTCCAATAGTAGTAATACCTAAAGCTTGACCACAACGCCGTGCTGCCCTATCGTCAACAATGGCGGCACAGTCTGAAGTTTTTAGTGCCAAACTCAATACTTGTGATTCTCCCTTTCCCAAATCCCAAGCTGCTACAACAGGCGCAATAGCATTAACTTCTACTGTTTGTATCCAAGAAAGACTGGGTAATTGTGTTGATGCGACATCATCTTTTGTTGTGACTTCTTCAAAAACACCCAATGGAACTAAAATTTCTGTGAATAATTGGGGAATTAATTCTGCTTGCTGACTTTTCAAAAGAACAATCAAAGGTGAAGAGTTAATAATTACACGATTAATCGACATTTGCCAGTTCCTGGGCTAACTCTTGGGCAGTATATTGCATAAAATCTACTTGGTAGCGTGATAAGGCATTAATAAATTCAGCACGAGTTAGCCCAGCAATCTCTGCTGCTTTGGCTTGTGAAATGTCACCTAATTCATACCATTTAACTGCTGCGGCAATTCGCATTTCTTGGATAAATTCTTCTGGATTTTTACGAAGTGCTGAAAATACTGTTTCTGGTAATTGGATTGGTACTGTTCGCATAAATTTATTCTCAGTTTATTAGAGAGTATTCCTCTGCTTAGAGTCAAGAGTGCTAATATTGACTCTTTGAAACTCAAAACAGCTAGCGGTTGCTTTATTATTCACTGTACTTTGGATCTGTGGGGGCATGAGAATCGAACCGCAGAGGCGCAGAGGACACGGAGGGAGAAATTAAGAGGGAGCGATCGCTTCCAGCGTGCGGTTACGCGATCGCAACTGCCTTTTTACGAGAAGGACGTTTGCGGTCTGATTTTTTCTTCAATCCCACTGCTTGGGCTTGATCGCTATCTGAGCCATATTGCCCGCGCACGACTTCTTTCATCGCTAATACAGCGTTATGAAATTCCCATTCTGCTAATCGGGCAGCATCAGCAGCAGCCCGGTATAAAGCTAGTTTCTCAGTTTCGGCTTGTTGAGAAATCAACATCGCCTGATAAACTTCCTGTAACTTTGCAGATGAGGCATCAACACGGTTTGTATTATAGGTGTTGACGGTTTGCAAACCGTGGAATGAGCTAATATCTTGACTAATAGTTTGAGGACGCAAACGGCGTGTTGTATCTTGGATAGTCATAGATGTATAAGTAGTATTGTGTATATCTAACGTATCTATTACAACTTAAAATCTAACAGTAAGATGAATTTAAATAGATATTTGGTGAACAATAATTTATAGACGCAAAAGCGCGTAGTGAGACGTTAGCGTAGCGGGCCCAGCCAGTCGAATTTCGTGTGTTTACATTGCATTGTGAATGTATCAACTTGCATTGTGAATGTATGGGCTTACATTCACAATGCATCAATTTGCATTGTAAATGTATCAACTTGCATTATTAACACATCGGCTTGCATTGTGAATGCATCGGCTTGCATTATCAACACATCGGCTTGCATTGTGAATGCGTCTTACGGAGTAAGTTTCAAAACACACCTTAGTTAGATTCTCTATGCCAAATTGTCGTGATACTATTCGGCTTATTCCTGTTATTGCTTAGTAGGAGGCAATTATAGAGATCGGTAAACGCAGTTTTTAATAAACTGCTTTCGCTTTGGGATTAAAGCAAAACGACACTACAGCAATGAATCCAGATTATCTGGGGTAAATATTAGATTTAAACTCGTCATTAAATTAGCGATCGCACCTAACTATCCGATCGCGACAGTTTTGCGTTTCAAAATACACTTTTATTTAAGGAAAGCGTTGATTATGTCCAACTTCAAAATATTTTCTACTGGTTTAGCAGCGATCGCTTTATCTGTCGCAACTGGTTGCACACCAACTAGTCCCCGTGACCAGAATACATCAGAAGCTCCATCTGCTCAGTCTGTGCAAGCAACTGAAAATCCATCTCCAACTGCTTCCCCAACTGCTTCTCCAACTGTATCACCAACTGCATCAGGGCAAAATAACCTCAGTTCTTCAGATAGACAATTTATCACTGAAGCGGCTCAAGATGGTTTAGCAGAAGTTCAATTAGGACAACTTGCATCACAACGTGGAAGGAGCAATGTAGTCAAACAATATGGACAGCGTATGGTTCAAGATCATAGCCAGGTCAACGCACAACTCAAACAGTTGGCAGCTCAAAAAGGTGTCACATTGCCAACTAGTATCGGCAGCAATAATCAGCAAACCAAGCAACGTTTATCTAGGCTTTCTGGTACTAACTTTGATCGCCAATATCTGAATCAGATGCTTCAAGCTCATGAAAAGGATGTCGCAGCATTTCAAACTGAAGCTCAACAGGGACAAGATCCAGATGTGAAAGCATTTGCGGCTCAAGCGCTACCAACCCTCCAAAAACACTTGGAAGAGGTTCGTTCCATTGTTAATCCTGGTGGAACTTCAAATAGCAGCCCAACTAGCACTCCAACTAGCACCCCAACTCCAACCAGCACCCCATAAATCCCAAATTTCATCGTTAAAAAACCACAAGAGCAAAAACTAATAACCTTGATTTACGAAGCCGCACAAACAGGCAAAACAATCTCTCTACCTTGTGTATTATCAGGACTGGATGCCACTCGTGACCCCGCTCCTAGAATGCTTCATTAAAATTGAAGCGTTTCTTAAATGCAGAGGGACGCATTAGCATTGCAAAGGAACGCATTGGCATTGCAGAGGGACGCATTGGCATTGCAAAGGGACGCATTAGCATTGCAGAGGGACGCATTAGCATTGCAGAGGGACGCATTAGCATTGCAGAGGAACGCATTAATTTAACTTAGTACAACATTTCATTAATTTGTAACGAATTTCCTGCGCTTACCTTTGCGCTCCTCTGCATTTAAATAAAATTAAATCTTCAAGCAGTTCGTTAAAAAAATTGACTTTCACAAATAGTTATAGCTCAATAAAGTTCAGTTAGCGTCAAAAACTAACGAAAATATTGGGTTTCTTTCCTCAACCCAAGCTACGATTATCCTTGAATGAAGTGTATTGAGTTATAGCCTTAACTAAACTCTATTAGTTTTTATTGTCACTATCATATCCTCAAGCTTCAAAACTACTATAAATAGAAAAATAAGCAATCAAATGAATGAATTACAAGCAATTTTAGAAGGCTTTGAATCCAGTCAAGAAAGTGGTGAAATCACTTTTCTTGCCACTGTAGTTAAAACTCAAGGTTCAACCTATCGCCGACCGGGTGCTAAAATGTTTATGACAAATACAGGTCGGATGATCGGAACAATCAGCGCTGGTTGCTTAGAGAATGACGTATTTGAGTATACTCAGCAACGAATGTCAGACGGCAAACCAATTCTTGTTACTTACGATCGCACCGCCTCTGAAGATATTCTTTGGGGTTTTGGTTTGGGGTGCAATGGGGTAGTACAAGTTCTCATCGAACGGCTTGAGAGAAAAAGCATAGCCAATGCGATCGCTTTTACACGAGAGTGCTTTCATAAAAAACATTTGGGTATTATTGCTACAGTCTTTGCTTTTGAAGGCGAGGTAGATGTAAAACTTGGGTCGCGCTTACTGCTGTACCCAAATGGTAAAATTGTCACTGACATTAAAGATCCAAATTTAATTGAATCTCTGAGTGCAGATGTTCAAGCGGCCTTTGTTAATCACAAGTCAAGCGTCAACAACTATCAGTTACCTTTAGGCAGTGCAGAAGTTTTCATCGAAGTCATTCAACCACCCACACCTTTAGTAATATTTGGTGCAGGTTATGGCGCTGTACCCGTAGCAAAGTTTGCTCAAGCATTAGGTTGGGATGTTACTGTAGTTGATTGTCGAGCTAATGAGACAACTAGAGCGCGATTTCCTCTAGGTTGTGATGTCATCCTTAGCAATCGAGATATTATACATAAACAGATTTTTATAGATGTTCAAACAATAGCTGTAGTGATGACGCATAATTATCTTGACGATCTAGAAATTTTAAAGATGATGCTACCATCTCCTGCACGTTATATTGGCGTTTTAGGAACAAAGCATCGCACAGAAAGATTGCTGCAAGATTTATCCATCAAAGGGATAGTTCCTACTAGTGAACAATTAAATAAATTGTATAGTCCTGTTGGTATTGATATTGGTGCAGAGACACCAGAAGAAATAGCGATCGCCATCATTGCAGAAATTCAAGCAGTGCTGACAAACCGTAAGAGTAATTTTTTAAAAAATCGTAATCAACCAATTCATAAAAGTTATCAAAACAATTTTAATTAGTAACTGGGGACATAGTGCTTATCTGTTATGATATTGACCCATAAGCAATATAGAAACTGAAACATCAAGCATAGCTATTATTCTTGTGACGGGTACAGCAAAAAACCTGTTGCTTGATTAAGGATGTCGTTTTTTGCGTCACATTGCAGAAATTGCGATCGCTTCAGTTTGTAACCTGTGGTAATCGAATGTCCTTGAAGTTAATTTTTCGATTGCTTGATGTTCATCATTATGTATTTACTGCTTATAAAGCCAATTTGGTCTACATTTTTGTTTAAGTCCCAATAGGATTTCTATATGCAAAAAAAGGTAGTGTTGCGATGAGAATCTTGCTGATTGAAGATGACGAAGTTTTAGCAAGTGTTTTGTTGCAGTCTCTTACCCAACAACACTATGCTGTTGAAATAGCAGAAGATGGACAAATTGGTTGGGAATATGCCCAAGCTACGAACTACGACCTGATATTAACAGATGTGGTACTGCCGAAGCTGGATGGTATTACTTTATGCCAGCGCTTACGTTCTAGTGGCTGTTCCACTCCTATTTTATTGATCACAGCAAAAGATGAAACTAGCGATCGCATTCGCGGACTCGATGCTGGAGCAGATGATTATCTAATTAAACCTTTAAATTTGAGAGAACTGCAAGCAAGAGTACGCGCTTTGCTACGTCGCGGCGATACTCCCCGTCCTCCAGTGCTAGAAGTTGGAGCATTGCGTTTAGATCCAAGTATTTGCGAAGTAACATACGACAATCAAGTTCTGGATTTGACACCTAAAGAATATAGTCTGCTGGAGATATTACTGCGGAATCCATTGCGGGTTTTTAGTCGGGGAGATATTATCGAACATCTCTGGACTTTTGACGATCCACCCCAAGAAGAAACTGTGAAGTCTCATATTAAGGGGTTACGACACAAGTTGAAAGTAGTTGGAGCCGTAGACTGGATTGAAAACGTTTATGGTTTGGGATATCGCTTAAAATCCCAAAAAACTACTAGTAGTGAAAATATCAAAAAAGAAATAACTCAAAAAAATCCAGTTCAAAATTCTTCCACAACCGATACATCTCCATCCGTTGAGCAGCAGTTTCAGCAAGCAATGAATGGGCTGTGGAGTCAATACCAGGGGTTAATGACACAGCGAATGGAGGTATTGCAACAAGCAGCAGCAGAACTCTCTAGCGGCACACTAACTATAAAATTACGTAATTCGGCTGAACGGGAAGCGCATAAGCTAGCTGGTGTTTTGGGAATGTTTGAGCAAGAAACAGGAACTCAAATAGCACGGAAAATTGAACAGATTTTAGCCAAAGATGGAGAGTTATTGGCAGCCCAAAAACGCCGACTGATATCCCTGATACAAGAGTTAGGCGAATTGTTAAACTTAATGGCACAAAAGCTAGTAGATCAAACTGCTACCTCGATTGAGGAAGAGATAAGTTCTAAGTTACTGCTGATTGACCCTGATTTACAACTGGGTTCACAGTTGCAACAAGTGGCATATTCTATGGGAATGCGTTGGCAGCAAATAACAACGTTAGAAGGTGCAAAAAACTTCTTGCAAACAACATCACCAGATTTAGTAGTGCTAAATGTAGATGAGATAGGGCAGCGAGAGGAAACTTTAGCATTAATGTTGGACTTAGCAACACACACCCCTCCTATACCTGTTCTGGCACTTGCTGTTACCGATCGACTAGTAGATCGTGTAACTTTGGCTCAGTCTGGGGCGCGGGGTTTTCTTCTCAAGCCTGTCGCTGCAAGTCAAGTTTGGGAAACTGTCTCACAAATATTACAGTTTACCCGTTCTTTAAAAGTAAATGTATTAGTCGTTGATGATGACCCGCTTATTTTAGCCGCACTAGGCCCAATGTTAGAACCTTGGGGAATGCGAATCACCGGATTGGACGATCCCCTACGTTTCTGGGAAGTATTACAATCTACTGCACCAGATTTGTTGATTTTGGACGTGGAAATGCCCGAAATTAGTGGTATAGAACTTTGCCGGGCAGTTCGCACAGATCCCCAATGGCAGGAATTGCCAATTGTCTTTCTAACGGCTCACCGAGAGATGGAAACGGTGCAGCAGGTGTTTGCTGCTGGGGGAGATGATTATGTGGTTAAACCTGTTGTAGGGGCAGAATTGCTGGCCAGGATTACCCATCGCTTAGAACGCAGCCGCCTACTCCAGTCGCTCTCTACTAAAGATCCCTTAACGGGACTGGCAAATCAATTTCAGTCTAGCCGCGACTTACAGCGCCTAATAGCTCAAGCCGAAAAAAATCAGCGATCGCTTTGCTTGATGATCTTAAATATCAGCGATTTACGCCAAATTAATATCCAGTACGGCCATGAGGCTGGTAATCAAGTATTGCAACGATGGAGTCGGCTATTCCAATCAGCATTTTGCAGTGGTGAAATATTGGGCTATTGGGGTAACGGAGAATTTGTGGTGGGAATTTCTGGGTTTACTGAAACAGAAGTAACAGTAGACACAGAGCAACTTGTTGTCAAACATCGCCTCAGTGAAATTTTAATTAAGCTTCGCCAGCAAGTATTTACAGCTTCAAATGGCGATCGCTTTCAGGTAACTTGTAACTTTGCTGTGGTTGAGTATCCTAATGATGGACTAAACTTACAATCTCTATACCAAGTTGCTAATTCTATGTTGAAGCAGAGCTAAAAGGCAATAGGAAAGAAGGCTTTTTGAGTATTGGGTAAAGGATGACAATACTCTCTCTTTTTAAGGAACGCCATACCAATTAACTGTTGAATTACGTGAGTTAGGTCAATTTCAAGTTATATTTGTAGCAGAAAGTGAGCAACAGTTACTTGAAAAAATTCAGCAAGTACCTATAACTGAGTATAAAACTCAACGTCGTCGATTAGCTTTGGACGAAGCTCCGCGCCAGCAAAAACGTTGCCTTCATCGTAATCCAGTTAGCACAATACAAGCTTTGGTTAATCAACATACCGAACTTCGCACCGTACTTGAGTTTCAAGCTCTTAGACAGTTAGGGGGTGTAGCTGCTGTATGCCTTTGCGCTTAACAGAAAAGTTGCCAGTAGGCGAGATCGCTACCATTGTTGTTGAGCCGTGGCGTTGATGTCTGTCTCGTAAATGATCTCCATCGACTAGAAGCAATCTGAATTCAGTGTTTCCAAATTCCTTGAACTGGGCTTGCACATCTGTACAAAATTGCTGTGGCTCCATCGTTGTCACGTTCCCGCTGCTAACATACAGTGAAGGAAATTGAAGGCATAACTGCTGTAATCCAGTCAAATGAGTAGCAAACAACAGAATATGATTGTTTTTAAGAGAGGGTAGAAGGAATGCCGGCACCTCAATATCGTTCTTGACTGGACACAGCACAGTCATTTTCTTTTCAAAGAGGCATTTTTCAGCTATTTCCATACCGTATTGGTCGAGATTGAAATATTGTTTGACAGTCTCGAACCTTCCGATAAAAGAAGCCACATTTTGATCGACCGATCTACATTTCAGTCTATTGATTATGACTGGAGAAACAGCCACTACCATATACGGCAAGGGAGAAGGGTTGGGTAAGACAACAGGCTGTCCTTGGCTAAGGTGCCGTTTGATTTCTGGAAGTGCTTCATCCCCATATTTAATAACAGTGACATCCAATGTATTACATCTCCTTGACTAAACGGAGTAGTGTATCGTTACAGACTGTACCTTCTGTCTCTGCCGCTTCCATGACTTTTGAGTAAAGAATATGAAAATTTATGGACGAGGTGTCTACACCAATCTCTTGCAGTTTGTCACAGAGTCCAGCAAGTCCACTATGTCTTCCAACGGTAGACTTAATATTACGGCCAATAACTTTCGGATCAAATGTGGTGTTTTGAATGTTTTGAGCAAGTGAATGGTGTATGCCTGTTTCAACACTAAAAGTATCTAGTCCAACAAACGGTTGATTTGATGCAAACTGGAAACCAGTCAGCTTGCTCAGATCACAGGCAATCTTGTAAAGGCTGTCAAGACGGCAGCCACATTCAAATAAAGGATTATCTTTCTCAAAATAACTGGCGTATGCCAAAATCTGTTCAAGTGGTGTATTTCCACCAGCATCACCTATTCCTCCAATAGTTGCTTCCACCTGACTGACACCAGCATTAATCGCTGCCACAGTATTGGCAAGGGCAAGCCCCATATTATTATGACAATGAATAGATATGTCAACACCTATCGGTAAGCTCTCTTTAATGAAACTCACCAAAGATGCGAGACTATTTGGATTCATAGTACTCTGACTATCCGCAATTGCTATGCATGTGGCACCAGCATCCGCTACTTCGCAAGCCAATTCACTCAGAAAATACTTGTCTCGGTTACCACTGTAAACCAGATAATACTGTACAGCCGGAAAAATATCTCGCCCATAGCTCACTGCCTTGCGTGATGAATTAATGATCCTTCTGTGGATGTCGGAGTCAAAAGTATGGCGAGTGTATAATTCGTATGGCATAACCCATGTCGCCAATCTAGTGCGGTCTATATGATGTTTTACCGCACTGTAGGCTGCTTTAATGTCCTTTGGTATATGTCTAGCCAATACGCTTAACTGGACAAAGTTGGTTGCATCAGCTATTGCATAAGCACCCTCCCAATCAAGCTTCGAGGCGACGGGAAATCCAGCATCAATTATATCGACACCCATCGCTTCCAGTGAGGCTGCAATATCAGCTTTCTGCCTGGGTTCAAGATGAATAAACGCCGCTTGTTCTCCGTCCCGCAATGTGGTTTCAAAAATTTTCATTTGTTTTTGTCTCCCAACTGCTCACGACAGAAGCAAGAGGCGATCGCCCACGACTATCTGGGACTGGACAACTGGCAGCAGGTCAAGTATCTGGGAGATGTTCCTGTGGTAGGGCTTATGATTGTGATGAATACAACTCTTCAAATTACTAGATTTTGAACATGAGTAAGGCTTTTCCATTCGTGTCAATGCAAAAAACAACGGTCGCCCGCACAGTAGTTTTCGCCTCAAGACATCAGTCAGTCTAGTGCGTAATTACTAACTATTACAGCAGCACATATAGCCGTCCGCTTAAAGCGTTTAGCTTGATAAATGTGAAGAATGGAAGTGGCTTGAAGTCTATCAAGAGCGCACTTCATGGTTTCAATATTTCACAATTTTCAATAGAATGCAAGGACAGTTAAGACAGTTAAGAAATATATGTTAGACAGTTAAGCACAGTTAGCAAAAAATATCTCAAGCTAAAAATATTGTATAGCAAAATGCTTGATATTAAGCATTCTTTAATTAAAGAGTACTTACGGCGGGGCAATAAGCCAGAGTTGCGATCGCAGAGTGCAGAATATAGGTTCAATACCCGAAACCTTTGTCAGAACTAGTTTATAGAAAATACCAAAATTTTGAAACTAACATGCGGAATGTGGGATGTATTCAAAACCTTTCCCCATTTCCCTTTCCCCTTTAACCCTCAATGATGCTGATAACCGTATTGCTGCTGTAACATTTAAAGGCAGTATGTAGTTTTGCTATAGTTAAATACCTTAATGAGCAACTATAGATACAATCACTATACCAAGTTGTTCTATCTACACCAGGAGACATTAAGGAGTGGGTGATGAGCGCTAAACAATTGGAGCAGGTGAAGCAATTGCAAGCTACCCTCACCAAGATGGAAGTAACATTAGGTGCGATCGCTGATGCTGTAGTCTGGGTAGGAAAAGACAGACGCATTCAATGGTGCAATTCTCATTTTGAGTCTCTGGTAAATCAACCCCACGGCAATATCTGCGGCGCAAAATTAACTGACTTACTACCCTTAGCACAAGCAAGACAGCCAGCCTATCCTGATGTGCAGATACTCAATGGGGAATATGAAACAGCAAATTATCAGTACCAGCAGGGTGAGCGAACTTTAACACTACAAATTTCTGGTACCTGTACCGAACTGACTGACGATCGATGTGCAATACTGGTGATTCGGGATATCACGCTAACGAAACAAACTCAAGAATCTTTGCAAGAGATTGAAGAGCGATTGCAGACATTAATTAACGCTACACCCGATATTATCTGCTTAAAGGATGGCGAAGGAAAATGGTTGCTGTCAAACCAGGCTAACCTAGAATTTTTAGAGATACAAGGGGTTGATTATCAAGGCAAAACAGACTCCGAACTGGCAGAATTTAGCAATTTTTATCACGATGCTTTACTCAACTGCAAGGAAACAGATGAGCAAGCTTGGCAGTTGGGATGTGTGCATCGGGTAGAAGAAATTATACCTCGACCTGATGGGACAGTTAGCAGTGTCGATATGATTAAAGCTCCCCTATTTCATCAGGATGGTAGGCGCAAGGCTCTAGTGGTTTTAGGAAGGGATTTGAGCGATCGCAAACAAACTCAAGTAGCCTTAGAAAACTCTTTGTCTCTGTTAAGCGCGATCTTTGAATCGATTCAAGACGGTATCTTAGTAGTTGATAGTTTAAGTAATATTACTACTCATAACCAAAAGTTCTTAGAAATGTGGTCAATTCCACCAGAAATTTTGACAGAACCAGATCATCCTCAGCGACTGGCGTATTTGGCAAACCAGCTAAAAGACCCCGATGGGTTTTTGCAACGAGTCCGAGAATTGTATTCACAGCCGGAAGTAGTTAGTTATGATTGCTTAGAACTACAAGATGGTAGGATATTTGAGCGATATTCCTGTCCTCAGCGCATTGGCGAACAGATTATTGGTAGAGTATGGACTTTCCGCGACATCACCCAACGCCAAAGGTCAGAAGAAGCACTAAGGCAAAGTGAGTTGCAATATCGCACCATTTTTGAAGCAATCAATGATGGACTATTTATTACTGATATAGAAACTGAAAAAGTCGCTGAAGTTAATCCTGCGGCTTATCAAATGCACGGTTATTCTTATGAAGAATTTCTCACTTTACATCCATCTGTCTATATTCACCCAAGCTCACATTCGGTTTTTCTAGAGTTTCTTGAAACAACGCGATCTGGTGAGCAATTTTATGGGCAAGCAGTTGATATCTGTAAAGATGGTACTTTAATAGATGTGGAAGTCAAAGGAACGACTTGCATTTACAACGGTAAGCCACACATCTTGGCAGTAGTGCGCGATATTAGCGATCGCAAGCGCACCGAAGAAGCCTTACGACAAAGCGAAGTCCAGTATCGAGATTTGGTGCAAACAGCCAACTGTATTATTCTGCGTTGGGACGGCAACGGTGACATTATATTTTTAAATGACTACGGTCAAAGGCTTTTTGGCTTCGATTTAGATGAAATTATCGGGCATAATGTCATCGGCACAATTGTTCCAGAAACCGAGACTTCTGGGCGCGACTTACAGACATTAATGGTTGATATTTGTCAACACCCAGAAAACTATCTATTCAACGAAAATGAGAACTTATGCAAAAATGGCGATCGCGTCTGGATAGTCTGGGCAAATAAACCCATATTAGATGCACAAGGAAACTTAATCGAAATTCTTTCAGTAGGCACTGATGCCACAGAACGCAAACGCGCTCAAGCAGCCCTCCAGCAAAGCGAGTTAAAGTTCCGTAGCATCGTTGAAAATGCTAATGACCTGATATTCGTCCTTAACCTAGATGGAATCTTTACCTATCATTCGCCTAATGTTACCTCAATTATGGGATACAGCCTAGAGGAAATAGAAGGTCATTCTGTGGTGGAGTTTACCAAACCGGAAGATTTAGCAACTAGCGCCGCAGCATTACAAAGGGCTGCTACTGGAGAAAAACTGACTGATATTGAGGTGCGATTAAGACACAAAAATGGCAATTGGCGATGGTTCAACTTTAATACTTCGACAATTAATCCTGAGAGTGGCACAGTTGCTATTTTGGGTGTAGGACGTGACATTACAGAACGCAAGCAAGCAGAAGAAGCTTTGCGGCGTAGTGAAATGAAATACCGCAACATCTTTGAAAATTCTCAAGTGGGTATTTTCCGCACTCGGCAACAAGATGGATTAATTATCGAGGCTAATCAACGCGGTGCCGATATTTTAGGTTTTGCCTCTGCTGCTGACTTGATTGGCAAGTTTTTCACAACTGACTTATATGCTAATCCAGACGATCGCACACGGATGTTAGCAGAGTTAGAAAAAGATGGTGAAGTTCGTAATTTTGAAGTAGCACTACAGCGACTCGATGGTTCGGTTGTTTGGTTACTGTTGTCACTCCGTCTCAACGCTGAAGAATCCTGTTTAGATTCCGTTTTTACAGATATTAGCGATCGCAAACGACAAGAACAGGCTTTACGCTTAATTGTTGAGGGTACAGCAGCAAAAACAGGTAATGAATTCTTCAATTCCTGCGTTCGTTATCTGGCTGAAGTATTGCAAGTTCAATATGCCCTAGTCACTGAGTTTCATGATGAGCGGAAAACTAAAGTCCGCACTTTGGCATTTTGGTCTTGCGGGGCGATTAACGAAAATTTGGAATACAATTTGCACGGCACTCCTTGTCAACATACCTTGGAAGGCAATCTGTGCCACTACCCCCAAAGAGTGCAAGCTGCTTTCCCTGAAGATGCAGATTTAGTGAGGATGAATGCCGAGAGTTTTTTTGGCGTTCCTCTCACCAGTTCCTCTGGGGAAATCATTGGACATCTAGCAGTGATAGATGTCAAACCTATGAAGCACGATCCGGGACGGGAACTGATTATCAAAATCTTTGCAGCCCGTGCCGGTGCCGAATTAGAACGCAAACAAGCAGAAGCAGCCCTACAAGAAAGCGAGTTAAAGTTTCGCACTATCGTTGAAAAGGTCAATGATGTGCTGTTCGCGATCAGTGCTGATGGGGTTTTCAACTATATTTCTCCTAATATTTTGAATACTACCGGATTTGCCCCCAGCGAAATGGAGGGTAATTCTTTGGCATTATTTACTCATCCCGATGATGTGCAAAAATGTCAAGAAGTCGCCCAAACTATCCTCGCAACCGGTGAAGGAATTTCTGGTACTGAGTACCGCGCTAAACATCGTACTAGGGGCTGGGTTTGGCTAACCTCTAATGCAGTCCGCACACAAGATGCCCAGGGTAATTTCCAGATTGTAGGTGTAGCTCGTGATATTAGCGATCGCAAACAAGCAGAAGCCGCCCTGCAACGTCGGACTCAAGCAGAAAGTTTACTCAGTAGCATTTCTCGCCAATTTATTGACCAAAATTTAGAAACAGCAATTAATTTTACACTCCAAGCGATCGCTGAGTTTATTAGTGCCGAACACAGTTGCATCTTTGAATGCTCCCAAGATCAACGTGAATTCCACCTCATCCATGAATGGTGTGGTGAAGATGTTGCACCATTGATTGATATTGCAAAAGGCTCGCCTGTAGAAGTTTTCCCCTATTTCTACGAACCGATTCTCCGTGGTAGGCATCGACAAATCTCTTGTGTGGAAAATTTACCACCCCATCTACCTGAGCGAAAAGTTTTTGAAAGTATGTCGTTTCAGTCTTTACTAGCAGTGCCAATGGTTCATGCTGGCAATGTAGTGGGATTTGTTGGTGCAGCGATGATTCACTGCTCGAAAACCTGGAGTCAAGAAGATATTAATCTATTGAAGCTGGTAGGTGAAATAATTGCGATCGGTCGAGCCAGACATCAAGCAGAAGAAGCGCTAAGAATTGCCAAAGAAGCAGCCGAAACTGCCAACCAAGCTAAAAGTGCTTTCCTCGCTAATATGAGCCACGAACTCCGCACGCCTCTTAATGCCATCCTGGGTTTTTCTCAGTTAATGGAACGAGATACTAGCCTCAACTCAAACCAACGTGAATCTTTAGCTACCATTAACCGCAGTGGCGAACACTTGCTCAATCTGATTAACGATGTCCTAGAAATGTCCAAAATTGAGGCTGGACAAATCATTTTCACCCCTGAAGACTTCGACCTTTATCTGCTGTTGCAAACATTACAAGAAATGTTTCAGGTAAAGGCACAAACAAAGCAATTATTCCTCAGATTTGAAATTGCTCCCAATCTTCCCCGTTATATCCAGACAGATGAAGGGAAACTCCGCCAAGTTCTCATTAACCTTTTGGGTAACGCCGTCAAGTTTACTCAAACAGGCGGAGTAACGTTGCGGGTAAGCTTGGGGACTGGGGACTGGGGACTGGGGACTGAAGATAAGGGAATAAGTGGACAAGATGATCGGGTAACTAGAAAAATAACTAATACCCAATGCCCAATCCCCAATACCCAATCCCCAATACCCAATCCCCAATCCCCAATCCCCAATCCCCAATCCCCAATCCCCAATGCTCCATTCCTTCACTTTGAAGTCGAAGACACTGGACGGGGAATAGCACCAGAAGAAATGAATAACTTGTTTCAGCCTTTTGTTCAGACAACAAGTGGTATCCAAACCAAAGAAGGAACTGGGCTAGGATTGACAATCAGCCGCCAATTTGTGCGGTTGCTGGGTGGCGATATTTACTTAACGAGTACCCCTAGACAAGGATCTACTTTTAGCTTTGACATCCAAGTAAATTTAGCCGCAGCATTGAAAGTTTCACCAAGGTTGAATAAGGGACGTGTCATCAAGCTAGCAGCAGGCCAACCCTCTTACCGGATTCTGGTAGTGGATGACCGTAAAGAAAACCGCGATTTAATTGTGCAACTTCTTGGTAGCATTGGTTTTGAAATTAAGGCTGCGAATAATGGACAAGAAGCGATCGCAATGTGGCAAACTTGGCAGCCTCATCTTATTTGGATGGATATGCGGATGCCTGTAATGAACGGCTACGATGCAACTAAAGAGATTAGAGCCAGGGAAAGAAATACAAATACAAATCACCGCACTGTAATTATTGCCCTAACTGCCAGTGCTTTTGAAGAACAACAGGCAAGTATCTTAGCCGCAGGTTGCAACGACTTGGTTCGTAAGCCATTTCGTGAGCAGGTAATTTTTGAAAAAATAGCTGAATATTTGCAGGTGAGCTATATCTGTACAGAAGAAAGTAGTGAAGATTCAACAGACAACAACCTAAAGAATATTCAATTTTCCATTTTGGATCTTCGCTCTGCAATTACCATTATGCCTGCTCAATGGGTAACAGAACTTAATCAGGCAGCCGTTGAAGTCGATGCCGAAAGGATTTTTCAACTAATTGAGCAAATTCCACCAACACATTCTACTTTGGCAGAAAAATTGACAAATTTAGTCCGAAGTTTCTGCTTCGATGAAATTATTGATGTAACGGAAGAAAATTGTAACTGAGTTCAGAACGGGTAAATTGAGGGAAGTCGGGTATTTAAGGGCTGTTCTTATGGGACTTACAATTAAAAAATATCCCCGCTCCGCCTACCTGACAGGTGTAGGTTTTTTACAATTAGGAGGAATTGAAGCAAAAGAAATTATCAACAGGAGTATGAGGAAAAGCACTCCAACTCGGAAGACGAAGAGGAAGATGGTTGAGTAAATCAGCAATCAGGGTCAACAACCCTAAAAGAAAACAAGAAATCTGACGCCTAGGATGAAGGTGGAAAGGTTGAGAAAAGACAATATGTCGAGGAGGAAGTTGTTCGAGGTTAGGGGGAGAAGATTGATTTTCAGCTTCGCCACCCAGCATCACCATCCAAAGTGTGGCAACAGCGATAGCTAACCACAAACGTTCAGCACGTTGTGGGTCAAGCAAACGAGTATGATGCCAATCCCAACCATCAGATTTCACATCCCGATAAACACATTCTGTAGAAGGACGTAAACCGTACCAGAGTGCAGAGGCGCTCGTTGGCTCAAGGTCAGTCAGAATTAACCAAGGGTCTTTGTAGCCAAGATCCCAACGGGCAAGCAATGTACATTCAACGGGATTGGTGACAAAACAGATAATTCGACCTGACCAAGATGTTCCTGGCACAGAAACCACATCTGCAAGTGGATACCATGTATTGCCAGGTGGTAGGCGATAAGTTCCTTGATGGTTAATGCGTAAAAACGGATGCCAGCCAGCAGCAACGATCAATTCATATAACCAACAAGCATACAGTCCTCTGTCAGCGGTGACTATCACATCAAACTCAGTCGGTATGGCATCTTTGATTGCTGTGAGCAGATTTTGCCAATGCCCTTTCCAACTTCCCGGTTCATGTGCTTTAACCACACACCATGCCACAGGGATTCCACAACCCGCCAAGAGTATGTTTACTGATAAAACTACAAATTTATTGCCGATACTGGTTGCGTCTAGTGCTAGAGCAATACGCTTGATATTGGCAGGTAGCAAACTTATCACCCATAACAGCAATGGCGCAAAACAACTACTTACATCTAGAGTGCGACGCAACTTTCCTTTTTTGGCTTTTGCTTCCTGATACCATTCTTTTAATCTTTGACGTACCGTATTTGCCTTTTGAGAGTTGACTTTGGCAATGAATTTTGACACTTTGCTCAAGCTACTTGATTTTGTCATCACCATGCCAAAACTCCATGTTGCTAGTCCTACCACTTGTGGTAACGTCAAATGTGGCATTTTCTGTGACACTATACGTGTCCACTGTTTGAGGTACTCATTTTTTAGCATTTGAGCCTCTGTTTCACTCTGTGAGTCTGCTTTTATTTTCTGTCGAGAGTGAATGAATACTCACACCCTTGTAAAAAACCTACACCTGTCAGACCCTAACCCTCCCCTTGGAAAGCTACGGTGTATACACAAGTCTTCTAAAGTTGCGCCACAAGCTTTTGATCCCCCCAACCCCCCTTAAAAAGGGGGGCAAAAAGCTCTCAAAGTCCCCCTTCTTAAGGGGGATTTAGGGGGATCTACAACGATTTTGGTTTTCTAGAAAGATGTGTGTACACCGTAGCCTTGGAAAGGGGAGGGAACTGGATTTCTTGTTTCCCCCTTTTACAAGGGTGGATTAAGGGGGGTAATTCGACTTATATACACATTTATTATTTTTTAGGCAAAACCTACGCAGTATTGGCACAGAGTGAAGTTTTTGTTTTGGGTAAGAATCAAAAAAATCGGGTAAAAATATGAAATATTATTATGGACTTTCATCTGCGCTGATTGGTGTATCAATGGTATTGGTGCAGTCGCAGGTAGCATTAGGATTATCTGCATCAGCACTAGAAAAAATAGCTCAAGATATTACAGTAAAAATTGTCAACACTCAAAACTCCACCGATTCAGGTTCGGGAATTATTATCAAACGCTCTGAGAATACTTACACTGTCCTCACTGCCTATCATGTGGTGAAGAGTGGTCAAAAATATAAAATATTAACACCAGATGGGCAAAGTAATTCAATTAAATCGATGCAGCCCTTACCACAGGCAGATTTAGCAGTTTTGGAGTTTAGCAGTAGCAAAACTTATAACATTGCCAAGATTGGTAATTCCGATGAAGCCACACGCGCCACTACTGTTTATGTCGCTGGGTTTCCCGCTAAGACAGCAGCTATTTCTAACCCAGGTTTCTTTTTTAACAAAGGACAAGTAAACGCCAACGGGACGGCACAGCGTGATGGTTATAACATCATTTACGATAATGATACTTTAAAAGGTATGAGTGGGGGTGCGGTGCTAAATGAACAAGGGGAAGTAGTAGCAATTCACGGCAGGTCTGATGAGCAAGCAATAAGTGAAAAAAGCCAGAGTAAAATTATTACGGGGATTGGAACTACTATATATTCGGCTGCACAGAGGATGTTAGCTGTGGGGGTAGATTTGGGAGTGAATCTGCCAAGTATTAATGTTGCTGCTGCATCCAAAGCAGATGACTTTTATATTAAAGCGAACGACAAATATAGTAAAAAAGATTATAGAGGGGCAATCGCTGATTATAGCGAAGCCATTCGCCTCAATCCTAATTATGCTGAAGCTTATCTCTATCGGGGTACTACCCGCGACGATTTAGGAGATAAGCAAGGAGCGATCGCTGATTACAACGCTGCTCTCAAAATTAATCCTAACTATGCCTTCGCCTACAACAACCGAGGAACAGCCCGCTCCGATTTAGGAGACAAGCAAGGAGCGATCGCTGATTTCAACGCTGCGATCAAGATTAATCCTAACGATGCTGAAGTCTACTACAACCGAGGATTAGCCCGCTACGAATTAGGAGACAAGCAAGGAGCGATCGCTGATTTCAACGCTGCGATCAAGATTAATCCTAACGATGCTGAAGTCTACTACAACCGAGGATTAGCCCGCTACGAATTAGGAGACAAGCAAGGAGCGATCGCTGATTTCAACGCTGCTCTCAAGATTAATCCCAACGATGCCGATGCCTACTACAACCGAGGAGTAGCCCGCCATCAATTAGGAGACAACCAAGGAGCGATCGCTGATTACAACGTTGTTCTCAAGATTAATCCTAATGATGCTGATACTTACTACAACCGAGGATTAGCCCGCCGTCAATTAGGAGACAAGGAAGGAGCGATCGCTGATTACAACGTTGTTCTCAAGATTAATCCTAACTATGCCCATGCCTACAACAACCGAGGAATAGCCCGCCGTCAATTAGGAGACAAGGAAGGAGCGATCGCTGATTACAACGCTGCTCTCAAGATTAATCCTAACTATGCCGATGCCTACTACAACCGAGGTAATGCCCGCTCCGATTTAGGAGACAAGGAAGGAGCGATCGCTGATTTTCAAAGTGCAGCTAACATTTATCAACAACAAGGTAAAAATCAAGATTATGAGGATGCACTTAATCGCATCAGAAAACTTCGAGAGTAGCCAGAGTCAAGAGACAGGGGATAGGGAGGTGATGCGATCATCGCCTGAAGATGTAGAACGTGCGATTACTTTAGGTGCGATCGGCTGGTAATATTTTCTTTGATTGTGCGATCGCATATTTGATAAGTAAAACCAAATTTGTATTAAATAAATTAATTTTTTAATTATAAAAATTCATTGAATGATAAGTTAAAAAGAAGTTTTAGTTAATAAAACTCTTTTTTGACTTATTAATTAACAAGTTTTAGTGGCTACAACTCCTTCTGGAGTTACTAACGAAAAAGTTTTAGTGGCTACAACTCCTTCTGAAGTTACTAACCAAGAAGTTTTAGTAACTACAACTCCTTCTGGAGTTACTAACCAAGAAGTTTTAGTAACTACAACTCCTTCTGGAGTTACTAACGAAGAAGTTTTAGTAACTACAACTTCTTTGAATAAACGAATTCAGGAGTCAGAATCAAGACGCGGCGCTCTCTACGAGACGCTGCGCGAACGAATACTCGCTAACGCTATCCACCAGTTGTACAGAATACCTAACTGTTAGCGCTAGCGGGGCGTTTAGCCCATTCTGACTCCTGATTCCTGAATTCTGTTCGATAGATATTTATCAAGTTGTTGCTAAAGCTGGTTCTGCCACAAAATATTTTAGATTTTCTTGCTGAGTGGCGAATTTCAAATATTGAGATGCCATTTCTGGTGTTAGCAATTCAATCATTAATCTGTTTTCTACCCAAAACTCAATCACATCAAAGAAAGAATCGCGGTTACAGCGCACTACACGCCAATCTTCACGGACACCGATTTGTTCAATTTCTTTTTGGCTGATGGGTACAGAAATAGCTGCATGAATATCTGTATACATAGAAGTAATTGCAGTACGGACAAATACGCATTCTTCATCATTTTCACCAGGTTCAATTTGAGAGCCTAAAGGATAGAGTTCAATAGCTGTACCGTATTCATCAAAAGGTATAACCATATAGCTTCCTGGGTTAGGAGGAAATGGAACAGCTTGTGCTTTTAAAATTTCCGCCAGAACTTGAGCAACGTGGCTGGGGTTTCTAACAGCAATTGAAATATGGTGAATCATGGGATAACCTCAGTTCGATATTTTATAGATTACAAAGCAATCGGGGAGAACTAGGGGAGGCAAGGAAGAGGGGAAAAGGGTAAAGGGGAAGAGGGAAAAGGTTTAAATACTACCCTTTCCCTTTAACCTTTCCCCTTTTCCCCCTCTTGCAAAAAGCACTTTTGCAAGAGGTTTAATGCTTATTGAGGTCGGCCGTAATGAGCTTTGCCCTTGCCATCAGTGGTCTCAAGTACCAGAACTTGCTGTCCGTACTCGTTCGTCTCAATCGACCACTCGTAAGTCTCAGCCTTTGCCGAATTGCGGCTGGAGTAGGTGCGCCCGCTATTGCAGATTTGCCCTTTGGATGTGCTGTCGCTAGGTTGGAAAGTCAGACGTTGACCTTCAATCTTAACTTTGCCTTTTTCTTCTATGAAGAGATTAGATGCACAGTTATAAGTGGTGATTTGAAGCAGCCGATTTCGCTGGTAGTTTCCGTTAGATGCGAGTTGAAATTGATCGCTTGAACCATTTGGGGCTGCTGGGCGACCTGTGTAGCTGTCTTGATATTGGATAGACGAGATTCGACCGTACCGCCACTCGCCCTGGAGTTCGCCTGGTACTCCAGCATCATTTTTACCTGCTTGACTCGCGCTTGGGTAAAAAACAAGGCTAGCGATGATTCCCAAACTCAACGCACTAGTAGTTAAAAGGTGAGCAGCTTTTGGTTTTGTTATTGAGTACATATTGCTTTCTAGAAATAGATTTATTTATCAACAAATGGAAATTCTGCGTGTTTATGTATAGCTTTTCCCCGTAAGGGCGTACAGCTAGCTGTACGCCCTACATCTAAACAGAAAGATTCACGCCAGAAATTGCAATCCATATTTGTTCAAAAGAGGCTGTATTTTGTCCATGTTTGGCGATGGACTATCTGCGACTTGACCCATTTCTTCATAAAAGTTTTTCGCGCCTTGAGGTGAGATTAAAACCAAAAATTTAGCAGTAGCAGAACGAATCTTGAAGGCGTGTGGTGCATTGTGAGGAATATTAACAAAAGAGCCGGTTGATGCCAAAATAGTTTCTGTACCAACTTGGATGTCTAGTTCTCCTTCGAGAATATAAAATGCCTCTTCCCAAGGGTGAGTGTGTAGTGGTGGCCCATTTTCTTCTGTGTCTGTAATTTCATAAATTTTCCAAGCTTGATTTGTCTCTTCACCAGTTGCTTTGGTGGTAAATTGTCCACCCATAATTGAGAATTGATTACCTTCTCCTGGTGCAAGAATAATTGGTTTACGCATGGTTGAACTTTGCATAGAAGTTACTCCGTACTGTGTAATTTGGTAGGTGTGAGCTATAAATTTGATTCGATGTTTTTAAGATTAGAAATTAATCGGGGAGAACTAGGGTAGATAAATAAATAATTGGGATTTTTTTTGTAAAGGATTATTAAGACCTAGGACTAAGGTTACAATTTCTAGAAATCATTAGTAGCCTATTCTGGCTAAAGTCGATATTGCCATGCCTAAAGAGTCGCTCAACTTTCCCAAAGCAGACATACTGGTGATTGATGACACGCCAGAAAACCTGAACCTCTTATCTGCCATGTTGACGGAACAGGGATATAAAGTTCGGAGTGTAACTAAGGGTTCTACGGGTTTACGAGGGGCAAATGCAGTTCCCCCCGACCTGATTTTGTTGGATGTGAATATGCCGGAGATGAATGGGTATGAAGTCTGCGAACATTTGAAGGCAAGCGATCGCACTCGCGAAATTCCGGTAATTTTTATCAGCGCTTTGGGTGATGTGCTAGATAAGGTGAAAGCGTTTGCAGTTGGGGGAGTGGACTATATCACTAAGCCTTTTCAACTAGAAGAGGTTTTAGCACGAATTGAAAATCACTTAACGATTTGGAAACTGCAACAACAACTCCAAGCCCAAAATGAGCGGTTGCAGCAGGAAATTCACGTTAGCGAAGCTTCCCAAAGGGCTCGCGCCAAAGCAGAAGAGAAGTTTGCTAAAGTTTTTCGCTCTAGTCCCAATCCGATCGCGATCGCTACAGTCTCGAATGCTCGTTTTATTGATGTCAATCCCAGTTTTTTGAAGATGAGCGGCTACTCTCTAGACGAAGTGATTGGAAATACTGCTACTGAACTTAATTTGGGTAAAAACACAGTCGCGATCGCTCAAACAATTCAACTTCTGCCAGAAACTGGGTCATTGTACAATCTAGAATTTGAATTTTCAACTAAGTGTGCAGAACTCAAAACCATACTAATATCTCTCGAATTGATTGACTTAGCTGGAGTACCGTGTGCTTTATTAATTGCCAATGACATCACCGAACGCAAACGTCTAGAAAACGAATTTATCTCTTTAGTCAGTCATGAATTGCGTACACCTTTAACTTCCACAATGGGAGCATTAGATTTATTGGGTTCAGAACAACTGGGAACTCTGAATGAACAAGGCCAAAAAGTTCTGAGCATTGCCACCACTAATACTGAACGCCTAATTCGTTTAGTGAACGATATTCTCGATTTAGAGCGGATGAAATCGGGCAAAATCTTCACGCGGAAGATGAAGTACAACGCCGCAGACTTGCTAACTAATGCCACAGAAGCAATGCAAGCAATGGCAGATCAATTCCAAGTCAAATTGATTATAAATCCTGTAGAAGTTGAACTTTGGGCAGATCCTGATCGCCTGCTGCAAACCCTGACTAATTTACTGAGCAACGCTATTAAGTTTTCTGAACCAGGAGACACGGTGTATATAAGTGCCACTCTCTCAGAATCTCAAGGCGTTGAGCCTAAAGAAAATGAGCCTTTATTACCCAAATACCTTTTGATTACTATCAAAGATCAAGGGCGAGGAATTCCTGAAGATAAATTACAAATAATTTTCGAGCGCTTTCAGCAAGTGGATGCATCCGACTCCCGCAACAAAGGAGGAACAGGTTTAGGACTGGCTATTTGCCGAGATATCATCCAGCAACATGATGGCAAAATCTGGGTTCAAAGCACTTTAGGTGAAGGTAGCACTTTTTATGTACTGCTACCTTTACCAGTGCAATAAACTGCTTCTAACAGCTTAATTCTTCCCTACTTTTCCCCGATCTGGCTTTAGAATAGCTCAAGAGCGATCAAGCAAATCAGCACATATATTTTGTAAGAGTGCCATTATGAACATAAATATCTTGATTGTTGATGATGAAGAAGATGTGCGGGCGATCGCCAAGTTGGGATTAGAAATGGCTGCTGGCTGGAATGTATTGACAGCAAGTTCTGGGCAGGAAGCTTTGAAGGTAGCTGCTACCCACAAACCAGATGTCATCCTACTAGATATGATGATGCCTGATATGGATGGGCGTGCAACTCTGCAACAACTGAAAGCTAACCCCGCCACTAAGAAAATTCCAGTAATTTTATTAACAGCTAAACTCCAGCAATCAGATCGAGAGAGTTTTACTGATATGGATGTCGCTGCTATTTTTGCCAAGCCTTTCCGTCCATTGAAACTAGCAGAGCAAATCAATGAAGTACTGGTTGCCCTTTAGTTTTAGATAGGACTTACGCAAAAACCCTCTCAAACCCTCATTCCTCAGTGACCTCTGCGTCCTCTGTGGTAGCCTGCGGCAAGCCACTTCTCTACGAGACGCTACGCGAACGTGTCTACGTTTTCCGTTACCTGTACGTAAGTCCTATTAGATTCATAATCCTTTCAACTCGTCGTTAGAGAGGCTCTAGCTCTGGTTACACAGTTAGGGCTAAGATCCAGTTCCCATGTCCTCAATTATTTTCCACCCAAAAATTGGCGTTGCTGAATTCAGGTATGAAAATAATTTTGCGTAATTTCAAAACCCTTTTAGAGACGTTGCACTGCAACGTCTCTACACCAAGATTCATATATCTAATCACCAACGCCAAAAAATTTTTCTGCTATTGCAACTATCTCCCCTACTTCTCCCCGATTCTTCTCTAAATTCAAATCAGAAGAGCAGAGAACACCGCACAAAACAAGTGTAGAATCTCTGCGGTTTAGATAAGTCAACAAAAACGGAGGATAGACGGATGTTACACCAAATTAAAGAATTACTACAAAACGCCCAATTACAACAGCAAGTAAAAGCAGCAACTAATCAAGCAGAAGCTATTAAAGTGTTAGCGATCGCTAGTGCAGAGAAAGGTTACAACTTCACAGTCGAAGCTATCTCTCAAATGCTATCAGAGTTGACCTTTGTAGATTCCAACGAACTGAGTGAAGAAGAATTACTCAGTGTTAGTGGTGGGATGATGGCTGATAGTGCGCCTAAGCTATGTCATACAGAAGGTTGTGGTGGCGGACACTGCTAAAAAAAGTATGTAGCTTCTCTTTCTCTCTGACATTGTAGCCTCCAAGGTCAGGTTGTTTTTCTAAAACAGCTTTTTATATCCAACTTTCCCACTATTTTAATTTGGATAATTTCCATACTTGGTAATGAGGCTCAACGCAGAAAGAGATGCTGCATAACAGTTCCCTTTTTACTTTTTTAATCAAGAGAAAGAGGGAATTAAATTAACAATTAATATCACCAACTCTGAGAAAATACAATTATGTTGTCACAAATTCAAAGCTTACTCCAAAATAACCAACTACGCGACAATATACAAGCAGCAGTTACCCAAACAGAAGCCATCAAACTGTTGCTAATTGCCAGTGCAGAAAAAGGTTATACCTTCACAGCCGAAAGCGTAGCTCAAATGCTGGCAGAACTGACCTTTGTGGACTCAAACGAACTGAGCGAAGAAGAATTACTCAGTGTTAGTGGCGGTGCAATGGCTGATAGTGCGCCCAAACTATGTCACACAGCCGGCTGTGGTGGCGGACACTGCTATCTCTCGTAATTCGTATTTTTTGGTGAAATATAGGACTCAGACTTTATTTTTGAAAACATACTGAAACTGAAAAGACAGTTTTATCTTAAATTTGTTCAAAAATCATAATATATGAGTCCTATAATCCACCAAATAGTCAAGTTTTTTGTCTTTATCTGTTGGAGACTTGTACCCCAACTAATTCAATTAATAATTACAAGTTATTTTAATTATGCCTAAGTAGGTAGAGATAATTAAATATAAAATAAACTCCTAGTTTGTAGTGAGCGATTTATCGCTCAGAGCAAGGATTATTAGGACTAAAGTCATGACTACAAACTTTAAATTTATTTATGCTTAGATACTTACCTAATTAGTACTTAATTTAAAACTTATTTCAGACGAACGCTATTGGTATTAATACCAACTATTAAAACGTAGACCAGAATTGATACTTACCTTTTAACTCCATCATGAGAAATCCAGCTATGGTTCAACAACTTGTTCGCTTATCCCAACAGAAAACATCAGACGATTTAAGAGCGATCGCAGCCAATGCTAGCTTTATTTGGGAACGCCTTGATGAAAGCAGATTTGCAATTGATGTTGATCGAGTCAACGAACAAGAAATTAACCGTCGTAGACATCGCTGGTGCGAAGTTGCAGCAGAAGGTAAATGGGATACATTGCACAAACGCTTACAGTGGGAAGGGCTAGACCTCGATACTGTTAGTTCGAGATTGGGAACCATCGAGTTGCTTGCCGATCAACCTTTGCCTGAGTGGGCAGAAACCTTGCAGCAAATCATCCAAACTGCTACAGGATTTAATTCTGCAACCGAAGTATTTCTACCAATCGATTCACAAAATCCGATTACCTTTGAAGATATCCTTTTGCCTGCTATCTTAGTAGCCAGACAGCAATTACTGACTCGCTGCGACAGTCAATTCACCCAAGATTGTCTTCCCTTATCGATTCTTTCCCGCGACGCTTACAGTTCTCTAGAACGTGGTCTACTGAAACGATTAGCAGGAATTTGCACAAAGACATTAGATTTTGAATTTTCTCAGGTGCGTCCCTTTGGTCAAAGCTTGCTCGGCTTACTAGGACTGGAGACAGGAAATAATAACACTCATTACACCAAGTTCGTCAATCAACTCCTAGAAGATGGAATGCTGACCTTCTTTCAGAAGTATCCAGTTCTCGGTCGGTTAGTGGCAACAGCAGTCAATTTTTGGGTTGAGTTCACTGCTGAATTTATCGAACGTTTGGTTGCAGATAAGACAGATATTCAACGAACTTTTAATCAAGCGATCGCTCCATTTTCTCAAAACAAAGTTGCCGAAATTCAAACCTCCATTTCCGATGCACACAAACGCGGACGAACGGTGATTTTGCTCACCTTTGAGTCTGGACTTAAACTTGTTTATAAACCCAAAGATTTAGGATTAGAGGTTGTCTTTAACCAATTTTTGGATTGGTGCAATCAACACAACGATCTTTTAGATTTTAAAGTCATTCAAGTGCTGGAGCGCAACGGTTACGGTTGGGTGGAATATGTTGAACAGTTGCCTTGTGTGGATGAAGCAGCTGCGAAACGATTCTATCAGCGTTCTGGGATGTTGTTGTGTGTGCTTTACGCTTTGCGGGGAACAGATTGCCATTACGAAAACTTAATTGCCAATGGCGAACATCTGGTGCTGATTGACATGGAAACGCTGCTGCACCACGAACCGAATCTCATTGAAGACTCACCGCTTACCCAAGATTTAGAAACAACCGCCACACGACAATTTTGGGATTCCGTACTCCGCACCGGACTTTTACCGCGTTGGGACTTTAGTGGCGATCGCAGTGTCGCTTATGATATTAGCGGGCTAGGCAGCACAGATCCCCGATTATCTCCCCGTAAAGTGCCACGTTGGCAGAACATTAATACAGATAATATGCACCTGTTGTCTGAGCCTGTAACCTTGCGGATGGGGAAAAATGTGCCGTTCTTGGGTGAAACTGCTCTGTCTCCAAACGATTATCAACTGCAAATCACCACTGGGTTTGAGCAGATGTATCGCTTTTTGATGGCGCACAAAGATTTCTTAATTTCAAGCCAAAGTTTGCTATCTGCTATGCAAAATCAGCAGGTGCGCTTTATCTTCCGCAACACCCGCATTTATGGCATCATCCTTCAAAAAGCTTTAGCACCCGATTACCTCAAACACGGGGTAGATTACAGTATTCAACTCGATGTTCTCAGCCGTGCTTTTCTAGTTGCTCAAAATAGACCGAACGCCTTTCCCGTTTTGAGCGCGGAACTCCGAGCAATGGAACAATTGGATATCCCCTTCTTCACGGCTAGCGCGGTGGTTGATGAACTGAGTTTAAACGGTTCTGCTTCCATTCCCAACTACTTCAAACAATCCAGTTATCAAGATTTGCTCAACCAGTTACAATCTCTAGATGAAACCGACTTAGCTCGACAAGTAGCGATTATTCAAGGCTCCTTCGATGCTAAAATTGCAACCACTTTCAGCCGCCAAGGTGGGCAATGGCAAGGCGAATCGTTACCGTTGCTAAATTCAGAACTATTGGTTGCCGAAGCCAAGGAAATTGCTACTCAACTAGAAACCAGAGCCATTTCTGACCCTGATGGCAGTGTTAACTGGATTGGCTTAGACTTTGTGCCTCGCGCCGAACGATATCAACTGCAAGTATTGAATAATTGTCTTAGTGACGGACGCTCTGGAGTTGCTTTGTTTTTAGCTGCACTAAGTCAAGTAACTGGTGATTCCCGTTACCGTGATTTAGCATTGAGGACAATGCAATCTCTGCGTCGCCAAATCCACACCATCGATCGCGAAACTTGGGAACGCATGGCTCGTTTCATGGGCGTTGGGGGTGCAACAGGTTTAGGATCGATGATCTATAGCCTGGTGAAAATTAGCCAATTCCTCAACGATGCAACACTGTTGTCAGACGCTCAAATATTAGCCGATTTGATGACACCAGAACTGATTGCTGCCGATGAACACTTGGATATTATGAGCGGGGCAGCAGGGGCAATTTTAGGGTTATTATCCCTGCATCAAGCCACAGGAGAAGCAACCGTATTAGAAAAAGCGATCGCCTGTGGACAACATTTAATCAACCGTCAAGTTAGCCACAACGGTGCGCCCAAAGCTTGGCATACTTATTGGGATAAGCCCTTAACTGGCTTCTCTCATGGAGCCGCAGGTATCTCTTATGCCTTGCTCAGACTTTATGCCGTCACCTTGGAGGGCAAATACTTAGAAGCAGGTTTAGCAGGAATTGAGTATGAACGTAGCGTCTTTTGCCCGTCCACTGCCAACTGGCCAGACTTCCGCAGAATGGGACAACTAGGACAACCTGACTTTGCAAATAAGTGGTGTCATGGTGCAGCCGGCATTGGTTTGGGACGCTTAGGCAGCTTGAGAATCGTGGAAACGCCGGAAATTCAACAAGAAATTGAAATTGCTCTCCAAACTACTCAGAGTTTTGGCTTACAAGCGATCGATCACTTGTGCTGTGGCAACTTCGGTCGAGCGGAAGTGCTGTTAGTCGGTGCAAAAATCTGTTCCCGTCCTGATTGGCATCAAATTGCTCACCAGAATGTAACAAATGTTGTGGCTAGAGCCAAGCGAACTGGAGCTTATCAACTGTTCCCCAACTTACCCAATTCTGTATTTAATCCTGGCTTTTTACCTGGTATCTCTGGAATTGGTTATCAATTGCTGCGTCTGGCTAACAATGGCTTACCTTCAATATTGTTATGGGATTGAGCTTGTTGTTCGTACCCAAAAACAGTTTTTGACCAAGTTAAAAATAATTTATTTTTTAACTTTTCTAATAAGTTTTTCTCATAAAAGGTTAAAAGCAGATGGTTAGTGCCATCTGCTTTTAAACTACCTAATTATGTTACCAAGCTCATTTACCCCCCGCTATATCTACGCCAACTTAAATGTACTTAGCTCTAACAACTCCAGGATTTTATTAGTACCTTGGTTAACCTTTAAAATTTCCTCATGTCCTGGATATGTAGCCGCATCGCTAAGTTGAAAACCGTAATCTCCTATTTCGGTTTTTAGCGACTTGTCTTTCTGCCAATGCTTGTGATATGCCAAGCTTCCGTATGGAACTATTCCATCTCCTGAATGTGTTGATCCATCTATCAGTTGTGTTGTAGTACCCTCTATTTCAAATCTTATTCCTTCTTTTACAAGAAAGTTTCCGCCTGTGTCGTTCAGGTCTGCTGCTACTCTCAGTGATTTTGTTTGTTCTCCGTCTATCTCTTCTACAGAAGAAATATAGTATGCACCGACATGTGTAGGTGTGCCATATGCATAGATAACATCTAATTTCTGAACAGGTGGGCACTCTACCAGCTTACCCCCGTCGCCGTCCACAATACTACGTATCAAATTATCGTTTTGATAATGCTCCTGCTGATATTTCAGTGTAGTTTGTTCGGCTCCTCCATCTGTTAATATGTCTCTGATTGTTTTTGGCTGAAAGTTATTGATTGTTGATGGAGCTTTGCTGTTCTCTTTGACAAACGCAAAATGTTCAGTGTTCAAAAATGCCTGTGGCGCTTTTGTTATGGGCAATAGCCAAGGAACACTCGAATAGCTTTGTATTACTGATTTAAGATCCTTTATTGCTGCCTTTCCTAATACTATTGGATCATCTGATCCTAGAAAACGAATTGCTAAAGGGCCGCCAAGCCACGGTGGACTAACTGCTATATATCGTTCTATATTTTCATGTATCCACTCTTCCCCTAACTCCTTTTTATTTTTAACCCACTGAAGAAAATACTGCGTAACTCGATTTCCCATACTATGAGCTATTATCACTACACGTTTTTGGTTATATTCACGTTGCTTTTGTATTTCCTTTTTGAGCTTATTAAAGTAGTCATACTTTTCGTTCAGACCTTTTGGTGATACTCGCCAATCATATGGAAAAGCTACCAAGTTACCTTGATTATTATTTTCATTCTTCACATATCCTTGTTCTACTAACTTCTCTATTAAAGCGGCAAAATATCGATTGTCTTTGCCAGTCTCAGGGTCAAAATCAGGCTCTATGTCTGGAGCTATCCTCTCAATTGCTTTAAATCCCTCTACAGGATGATTATCCTCGTCATTGAAGGCGGTTATACCATCAACCCCTAATGTCATTTGTGTTTTCCACCACGGAGCCGGAGTAATCGGGAGAGTCCTAGAAGAAATTGTAGCATCTGGTAAATTCCATCCAAGTGTTTTTAAAGTTACTTTTTCAGGGTTGCTGTTAATTTCTGCATCGTCATTTGGTATTGGTCGTGCTGGTCGTGAACTCATCAATAAATTCAGCCAAATTGGATATTCTTCTTCTACTTTCGAGATTGGTGGCGGTTCTATTGGAAATACTGTTTGTTTTGAGATGAGCCTAGATCCTGATATTCCATGTATTAAGATAACCGGATAAAGTTCTTGGTTAGGTGTTGCCATTTGTTATTACCTTGATTTTGGGAATTTCTATGTTTAAGACTTGAAATTAGAGCGTAACTTTCTGCACAGTTGCTCATTTCACCCCGAAACTTAGCATGGCTGAAAAAGTGACACAAGGACAGTTAAGACAGATAAGACACTTAAGTAAAAATCTGTCAAAAGATATACGTAAAAACTCTGTCCTAGAATTGGTATAGTTTTGTTATTAGCCTAAGTCGGATATTTTCTAATAAAAATGCCGGACACTTGTACCCGGCAAGATTGCAAATTCTGCCTCTTCAGGATGCCCTAAAAGAGCATTGAATTTACTTGGCAATATCAATTATTGACAATGCTCGCGATCGCAGACTAACTATTTGGCATTGGGACAAGATGGAGCTATTTATTAATTGATAACAGTTTGCTATAACTATGTTTTGGCGCGACTATCAACGAAGTCATGGGCATCCCAGCATTGTAGACTGTCCATAATGTTTTGTTGAAGCAGTAAAAGCGATCGCTTCCCTTATTTCTCCCCTAGTTCTCCCCGATCGCACTTTAATCTTAAAGGTCTAGAAGACTTGAGGCTCTGAGTGCCATCAGCAAGAAGGAGAACAATGCAACTCAAACACAGCCATATCTTTCGCCAAGAAGCCCTAGAGCGCTTATCTTCACCAGAACAACTGGATCAAGCGATAAATGTAGTCAAGCCTCAAGCTTGGTTGACTTTATCTACCATGAGTTTTGTGGTTGCTGTCGCTGGCCTTTGGAGTGTGTTCGGCAGAATTCCCCTGACTGTCACAGGTCAAGGTATCTTGATTAAACCGCACCATGTTGTAGAATTTCAAGCACCCAGTTCTGGCCCGTTACTAACTCTGAAGGTAAAGGCGGGAGATATTATTAAGCAAGGTGATGTGCTGGGTATTATCGACCAATCATCGCTAAAGCAGCAACTACAGCAAGAGCAAGTAAAGTTGCAACAATTGCAAACCCAAAATCAAGAGACTGACAGGTTACAAAAGCTGCTAATTGACCAACAAATCATTACTCTTGGACAGCAGAGAATGGATTTGGAAAATAATTTGCGTCGAGAGCAAGGTGCGCCAAAGTTACGCGATCAAACGCTGAGAGCGATCGCTCAAAAACGTCAAAGCATTAACTCTCGCAAACAACAAATTAATTACTTACTCAAAACTCTTAAAGGACGAGTTGATAATCGTCGTCATCTTTTTGAGCAGCATGTCATCAGCCAAGATATGTTGGTGCAAGCTGAACAGGAATATTTTAACACTCAAAGCGAACTGTCAGATATTGACGTGCAACTAAAGGATCTCGAAATCCAAGAAACCACCACACAACGAGAATATCTGGAAAATCTTAATAGAATTGACGAAATTAAAACGAAAATTAAAGACCTGAATACTCAAAATACTAAATTACGCGAGCAAGACCTGAAGCAATCAATTGACAAAACAAATAAAATTCGGGAAGTAAAGCGTCGCATTGCCCAATTAGAACTACAACTATCTCAAGAAAGTAGAATCATCAGCAAATACAATGGTCATATTCTGGAAGTGAGTGCTGTCCCCGGTCAAATGATGAATCCGGGTACTCGCTTAGGGTCAATCGAAGCTGAAGAAGCAAATTCAAAGCTTATGAGCCTTGTTTACTTTGCTAATAAAGATGGTAAGCAAATCAAGCCGGGGATGGCTGTACAGGTAACTCCTAGTTTTGCCAAACGTGAACGCGAAGGTGGTATTGTCGGAACGATCGCAGATATTTCTTCATTTCCGGTAAGTACACAAGATATTACTGCGATCGTTGGTAACAAAGAAATGGCTGCCAGTCTTGCGGGTAAAGGTGAAGCTCAGGTGCAAGCTTTTGTCCAACTCCAAGAAAATCCAACATCAGTCAGCGGCTACAAATGGTCATCTTCTGACGGCCCAGCTTTAAAAATATCTTCTGGTACAACTACCTCTGTTCAAGTAAAAGTTGGAGAAAAAGCACCGATTTCTTATATTATTCCTATGCTGCGATCTTGGACGGGAATTTATTAATTTGGGAATGGGGAATGGGGAATGGGGAATGGGGCATTGGGGTTAAAACTTTAATGTTCACCCTCAGAAGCTCAACGTCCACCTTCGGAAGCTCAACGTTCACCCTCAGAAGCTCAATGTTCATCCTCAGAAGCTCAACGTTCACCCTCAGAAGCTCAACGCTCACCCTCAGAAGCTCAACGTCCACCTTCGGAAGCTCAACGCTCACCCTCAGAAGCTCAACGTCCACCCTCAGAAGCTCAACGTCCACCCTCAGAAGCTCAATGTCCACCCTCAGAAGCTCAATGTTCACCTTCGGAAGCTCAACGTTCAAGTTTTAATTCTCCAATGCCCCATGTCCAATCCCCAATCCCCAATTCAAAAATTTAAACCAAATCGTGTCCGTACTTCTACCCTTTTGCAAATGGAAGCGGTCGAATGTGGTGCGGCTGCTTTGGGAATAATTCTTAGCTATTACGGCCGGATTGTGCCACTGGCTAAACTGCGTGAAGAATGTGGTGTTTCGCGGGATGGGAGTAAAGCTTTTAATATTCTCAAAGCTGCCAAAAACTATGGACTTAATGCTAAAGGTTTAAAACTGTCTCTAGAAAAGGTGACAGCTACCCGTCTTCCCTACATTGCTTTTTGGAATTTTAACCATTTCCTCGTGGTAGAAGGATATACCAAAAAACGCGTCTACCTGAACGATCCTGCCAGTGGTCGGAGAACAGTGAGTTGGGAAGAGTTTGATCGCGCATACACTGGTGTTGTGCTGATAATGGAACCAGGAGCGGACTTCTTAAAGGGCGGCAAAAAAAATCACATTATTTCGGCTTTAAATACCCGTTTACAAAACTCACGAGTTACTATCTTGTTTTGTCTGCTGGCTGGGTTGTTGTTAACATTGCCTCGGTTAGCTGTGCCAGCCTTTGCTCAAGTGTTTATCGATGAGATTTTAATCCAAGACCGGCAAGATTGGTTACGACCTTTATTGTTAGGGATGTTGTTAACTACTATATTACGGGCATTCCTTGCTAGACTGCGGCTGACTTATCTGCGGCGATTGATGGTTAAGTTGTCAGTCAGCACATCAGGACAGTTTCTCTGGCATATCCTGCGATTGCCTATTGGGTTTTATGACCAACGTTTTGCTGGGGAAATCAGTAGTCGAGTGCAACTGAATGACCGAGTGGCGGAAGCACTTTCAGGGCCTTTGGCAACCACATTAATTGACGCAGTAATGATGGTTTTTTACCTACTGATAATGATTCAGTATGACAAATTATTGAGTGCGATCGCAGTTGGTTTTGCTGCAATCAATATTTTCGCCCTCCTATTTTTATCGCAAACTCGTGTAGATACAAATATGCGCCTAGCTCAAGAATATGGCAAAGTAGGTGGAGTAACGATTAGCGGCATCCAAACGATAGAAACCATCAAAGCTTCTGGGCTGGAGTCAGATTTATTTGCTCGGTTTGCCGGTTATTACGCTAAAGCACTCAACGCCCAACAGGAATTAGGCTTAAAAACTCAAATTCTCACCACATTACCGACGATTTTGACAGCCCTGACTACAGCTTCTATTCTACTGGTTGGCGGCTTTCAGGTAATGAATGGCAATCTCAGTATTGGGATGCTCGTTGCCTACCAAAGTTTAACCCTAAGTTTCTTAGAGCCAGTCAATAGCCTCGTCAATTTTGGCAGCACGCTGCAAGATTTAGAAGCTGATTTAAATCGCCTTGATGATGTGCTGCAAAATCCCGTTGATTTGGAAGTGGAGGCAGGGGGAGAAATTACTTCTTCATCTCTGTGGCAATTACAGGGACATATTGAGTTACGAAATATCACTTTTGGCTACAGTCGGGTGGAACCTGCCTTGATTGAGAATTTTAGCTTAACTGTTCAACCTGGACAACGCATAGCGCTTGTGGGGGGAAGTGGTTCAGGGAAATCTACGATTGCTAAATTAATTTGCGGTCTTTATCAGCCTTGGGCAGGGGAAATCTGTTTTGATGGTGTAGAGCGATCGCAAATTAAGCGTTCTGTATTGGCTAACTCATTGGCAATGGTTGAGCAGGATATCTTTTTATTTGCGGGGACTGTGCGAGATAATATCACTCTTTGGGATTCAACTGTGCCAGAAGCTGATTTGGTGCAAGCTTGTCAGGATGCAGCCATTCATGATGCGATCGCTTCTATGCCTGCAAAATATGACTTTGAATTGATTGAAGGCGGTATGAATATCAGTGGTGGGCAACGCCAACGTCTAGAAATCGCCCGCGCTTTGGTAAGAAATCCCACAATATTAGTACTGGATGAAGCAACCAGCGCCCTCGATGTGGAAACCGAATTGATTATTAATCATAACTTGCGACAGCGTGGTTGCTCCTGTATTGTCGTAGCCCACCGCCTCAGTACAATTCGTGATTGCCATAAAATTGTTGTTCTAGACCAAGGTAAAATTGTCCAAAGTGGTACCCATGAGGAATTATGGCAGCAAGGCGGAACTTATGTTTGCCTACTCCACGCAGCAGAGGCATAGTAATGAGTAGCCCGCAGGTGAATCCTTCTTCTGAACTGTACTCCTTTCAGGCAAACGAACCAGTATTGTTAAATGACTCAGAAATATTCTGGATAGTGCAGTCTGGAACATTAGCTGTGTTTGCGACTGGAGTTGTTGAAGCAGGCAGGAGGCAGGAGGCAGGAGGCAGGAGGCAGGAGGAAGACTGGCCTGTGCGTCCAGCTTTCCTTGATAACAGTTTACTAAGGGAGCAGCGCCGCTATCTGCTTCATGTCAACGCTGGAGAAGCTTTGTTTAGTGCAGCTTTGTTACCGGAAGAGAGCAAGTGGAGTTTTGTAGCGATCGCAATTGAACCTACCCAATTATGCCAGATGTCAATGGTTGATTTGGTTCAGGGAATTGTAGAGGCTGACTCTCAAGCCATAAAGCTTTTAGAAGGTTGGGTAAATCATTTAAGTCAGTCTCTTAGTGCCCAGCAAACGGTTTTGACAACGCCATTAAACATTGTGCAGACATCGGGACAGGATTTTTCATTATCCACTGGTGAGGCACTACATCTGTGGCAACAAACACTTGTGTGGGTCAAGTTACAGCAAGGTAATGTTAGCTGGATGGGAGTTGAGGAGCTAACGTTGAATCCCACCTCGCCAGCTTTTCCCCTCACGAGTGCGATGTGGCTGGAGGCAGAAAATGCAGTTATTGGACAAGTATTAACAACCGCAGATTTATCAAATTATGAAGAAATACGTAGCGGTTTAGTATGTTTACATACTTATTTTTTTCACTACTTGAGTCTGCTAGCAAACAAACAAGCAGAAGCAGAATTTCGGCAGTTTCAGCAAAGAGAGCAACTTAATCAGCAAGTAATTGAGGGCGCACTCTCTGATTTAGCAACAGTATTGCAACCACAGCAAGAAGCTGTATCTCAAGAGGGTCCGCCTCTATTGGTAGCAATGGGAGCAATTGGGCGGACATTAGGAATTGAGATTCGTCCAGCAGCAGATAATTTTAATTCAATTAAAGACCCTGTGGCAGCGATCGCCCAATCATCGCACATTCGTATCCGGCGTGTGACTTTGGCAAGCGGTTGGTGGCGGCAAGATCAAGGGCCGATGCTAGCTTATACTCAATTAGAAAAGCGCCCAGTAGCTTTGTTACCCACAGATAAGCGGGATTATGTGATCTTTGATCCAGTTGCGCGAACTCGCATCCCCGTAAATGAGGCAGTAGCAAAAACACTGACAACATCTGCCTACGTTCTGTATCGACCGTTGCCCCAAGTTGCACTCAAAGCCATCGATTTACTTCGGTTTGGGGTGAAAGGTTATGAAAAAGACATCGCAAGTATTTTAGTAGTGGGGCTACTGGGGACGATATTGGGAATGGTTGCACCACAAGCAACAGCAATTTTAATCAATAATGCCATTCCAGATAGCGATCGCGCTTTACTATGGCAAATAGGATTAGTAATGTTTGCAGTTGCCTTTGGGCAGCTAGCTTTTCAAATTGCCCAAAGTATTATTACCCTCCGAGTTGAAAGCGCCACTGATAGCGTATTGCAGCCAGCTATTTGGGATCGTCTGCTGAGATTAAGTCCGAGGTTTTTTCGTCAGTATACTGCCGGAGACTTAGTTAACCGCGTTATGGCGGTGAGGGAAATTCATCAAAAACTGAGCGGTGCTACCCAAAAAACGTTGTTGAGTGGGGTTTTTGCCTTACTCAATTTAGTGTTGATGTTTATTTATAGCTGGCAATTAGCGCTGGTGGGAGTGGGTTTAGCAATTTTTGCTGCTGTGGTTACGACAGTTGCAAGTTTCCGCTTGGTGAAGAAATCGCGCAAACAGCAAGAACTCAATGGCGCGATTCAGGGACTCACTGTCCAACTAATCAATGGTGTTGCCAAATTACGGGTAGCAATGGCAGAAGAACGGGCATTTGCTGCTTGGGCAAAAAAGTATAGCCAGCAAATCCGGCTAAAGGCGAATTGGCAACAGATTAAAGATGGTATGTCTGTGTTCAATGAAGCACTACCCTTAGTCAGTTCTATATTGCTTTTTGGATTGGCGATGCTGTTGATGCAGCCACGCCTCACACTTGGTATATTTGTTGCTTTTAACTATGCCTTGACAATTTTCATCAAAGGGATAATTGACCTCAGCAATACTGTATCTGAGATTTGGGGTATTGTACCAATATGGGAACGGGCAAAACCAATTTGGCGATCGCAGCCTGAAGATGGCTCAACCAAAGTTAACCCTGGTCAATTAAGTGGTCGTATTGCCTTAGAAAATGTGAGTTTTCGCTACTCGGAACATGGCAACTTAATTCTCAATAATGTCAGTTTCCATGCTGAACCAGGAGAGTTTGTGGCGATTATTGGCCCTTCTGGAAGTGGTAAATCAACGATATTCCGGTTGTTACTGGGATTTGAGACTCCATTAACAGGCAGTGTCTACTATGATGGCCAAGACTTAGCAGATTTGGAACTTCAGGCTGTACGCAGACAGTTGGGAGTAGTATTGCAAAATGGCAAATTTGGGACTGGCTCAATTTTTGATAATATCACCGCCGGAGCCTTGGTTTCTCTAGAAGAAGCTTGGGAAGCTGCACAGATGGCAGGCTTTGCTGATGATATCAAGCAAATGCCGATGGGAATGCATACTATAATCGCTGAGGGTGGTACTAATCTTTCTGGGGGACAACGGCAAAGATTATTGATTGCGCGATCGCTAGTTGCAAAGCCCAAAATTATTTTAATGGATGAGGCAACCAGCGCTCTGGATAATCGCACCCAGGCAATTGTGACTGAAAGTTTAGCCAAATTAAATGCTACCAGAGTGGTGATTGCCCATCGCCTCAGTACAATTCGTCATGCAGACCGCATTTATGTTCTTGATGCAGGTAATGTAGTGCAGATGGGTAATTTCTCAAAATTGATTGCAGAAGAAGGGTTATTTGCCCGACTTGTAGTCCGGCAGTCATAACACCTTTTATTCTTATAACCATTTTCAATCCGATGAGGTACAAGTATGCAAATAGTCCGAACCCCCTTCCCGAAGGGGGAAAATTCAGAAGTAAGTGGGCGTAAATTGTCGTTGGGATAAGGCAATAGGCAACAGGCAATAGGCAATCAATACTTGTCGAGTTTTGGGGAAAAGGCAAAGAGAAAAGGGGTAAAGAAAAACCTTTACCCCAATAGTTCAGTTAAGCATTTCTTCCTTCTCTCTGTGTTCTCTGCGCCTCTGTGGTTCGTTAAAAAAAAGGTTAACTTTGCTTTTTTCTGATCGCTCAAATAGGTTATTCAGGAATAGCGGTCGCATTTTTATTAATTCACTCCGAATTAAAAACTAGATTGATTAATATAAAACTCATATCTGATTGTTGAAAAAATTCCGTATAGCTCAAAGAGGCTTCTTGACTATTGCCTATTGCCTATCTAATGCCGAATTGGAATTTTAATCACAAACTCTGTTCCTTGACCTGGTTTTGAGTAACACTCCAATTTACCACCATGTTTTTCGGTAATAATTTGATAACTAATAGACATTCCCATACCTGTTCCCTTACCCACAGGCTTGGTGGTAAAAAATGGATTAAAAACCTGCTTTTCAACTCCTTCTGGCATCCCTAAACCATTGTCGGCAATTGTAATTTTGACCCAATGAGAATCAATTAATGTGCTATGAATGGTAATTGTCGGTAGAGAAACTTCATTATCTGTTTTTTGTTCTAAAGCATCAATAGCATTTGCAAAAATATTCATAAATACCTGATTCAGTTGTCCAGCGTAGCATTCTACTAAAGGTAAGCTACCGTAGTTTTTGATGACATTAATTTCGGGAAATTCTGGTTTTTCCTTGAGGCGATGTTGCAAAATCATTAAGGTACTGTCTATGCCTTCGTGAATATCTACAGCTTTAAACTCGGCTTCATCCATGCGCGAGAAAGTACGCAGTGACAGGACAATCTGACGGATGCGTTGAGTTCCCACTTTCATTGAATTCAAGATTTTTGGTAAATCTTGCTGAATGTATTCCAGATCAATTTCTTGGCATAAAGTCAGCAGTGGGTTGAGTCGCTCTGCTAATGCGTAGCTTGCTTCACCAGAGTAGCAATTACCGTTCTGAAATTCTGGCGGGTTAATGATTTGATATGAGTTAATTAACCGTAATAAATCTTGAGTATGTTCTTCAAGATGGCTGAGATTACCGTGGATAAAATTGACAGGGTTATTGATTTCATGGGCGACTCCGGCCACGAGTTGACCCAGACTAGACATTTTTTCTGCCTGAATCATTTGTGCTTGGGTACGTTGGAGTTCTTGAAGAGTTTGGGCTAAATCTTCTGCGTGTTGTCTAAGCCGGGCTTCGATTTGTTGGCGATCGCGGATATCACGGGCAATAGTTGAGAAGAATTCTATTTCGCCTTGTTCATTTTTGTGGGCAATCAGCACTTGGGAAACTGGAAACTCTTCACCATTGCGACAGCGAAATATAGATTCTCCAGACCAAATCCCTTCTCGAACTACGGTAGGTATTATTTCATTCTGGAATTTTTCTAATATTGATAGTCCTGTAACCTCGCTAATATGAAATTTGTTGGTTTCTGATGCTGGAATTTCTAAAATCTTCTGCCCTGCTTTGTTTAGATAGCAATTATTTCCATCTACATCAGCCATACCGACGATATCAGTTGTGGCTTCTAAAATAGTTAGCAGTCTTCTTTGCTCTTGTTCAGCAAGTTTACGTTCGCTAATATCTCGCACTACCGAAAGTGCATGGGGTTTGCCATTGTAGTTAAAGAGTTTGCCTGTAACTTCTATATCAAAATAAGTGCCATCTTTGCGAATATCTACAGCCTGAGTGTGAAATTCACCTCCCATCTTGATTGTGTTGATGAATTCCGCAAATTGCTGAAAAGAATCGGGATGGATGAAATCTGTAGGACTTAAGTGGAAAAATTCTGCTTGAGAATAGCCATGCATCTGACAAAAAGCGGGATTGGCAGCGACAATCTTACCTGTATCTAAATCAACAACACTGATGCCATCATTCACAGTCTCAAAAATGCTGCGATACTGATCTTCTTGTTGACTTAAGGTTGCCTCAGCTGCTTTGCGTAAGCGAAGCTCGTTGTAGACATTACTAATATCCCTAGCTACACAAACAACAGTGTCCTCGTTCATTGGCGCAATACTCGCTTCAAACCAAACTTCTTGCTCGCCAATGGGCAAGCTATATTCGATTTTGAAAGTTTTCTTGGTTTCTAGTGCTTGTTGAATGCAGTTGAGAAAAGAGTCTGCAAAAGCAGAAGGTAAAACCTCGTGCATGGTTTTACCTATTAGTTCCGCAGGTGGTTGGTATAGTAAAGGCGCACTGCTAGGAGCAATTTTGAGGTAACGTCCTTCGGCATCAAGCATGAGAATCACATCTGGTATGGCGTTAAATAATGCTAGTAATTCTGCTTGAGAAGCCTTGAAGGTTAGTTCTGCTTGGCAATTACTTTCTAATAGTTGTTTTGATTCTCTAAGTTTCTGTTCTAATTGGGCGATTTCTGCACTGAATTCTGTGGTGGATTTTGCCAGTTGTTGCTGTAACTGAGCATTTTGCTGACGAAGAAAAAGTATTTCTTGCTCGAATTCTGTGTTATGCATTACTTGTTTCTCCTGCTGACTGTTGAACTGGAATTAATATCTCAAATTCCGTACCTAGCCCTGGAGAAGAGTTGCATTGGATCGAACCACTATTTTTTTCCACTATAATTTTTCGAGCGATCGCTAAAAACTCTTGTAAATAACCGACATATCGCCTCCGATCCAAACCAAAATCATCTTTGAGGGAAAAGTCAGTTTCTCGATACTCTCGATAAACTAGGGTTCTCGAACCATTGGAGATTTCTTCAGTTACGTGGTATCCAGGAATACTAACCATCTACTAAATCTTGAAGGCTTTCATATTTAGTCTTCCCAAATGGCTAACGCCAGTTCTATCTCAGGTAGTAATGATTATTTGGGCAGGGTGCAGGGGGCGAAACTCTTTCTGATGCGTGGCCATTCAAAGCAACGTGCAATCTAGACTATACTAAACACGGCTATTACATGAGTATGACCGAGATTAATCCAAATCGAATTGTACCCAAGGGGCCAATCATCGATTTTGACGAACTGCACGATCGCTTCGGTAAGCCGTAGTTGCGATATGCCAAAGGCATTAAGCTTACAAAGGTCAAAATCAGTTATCTTGATAAAGTATCAAACGTATTGGTACATCGCTACACAACTATCACAACAGCGAAAATATACCAGACAAATAATTACTGCCATTGTTAGTAGTACTTATAACTCAGTAAAAGAGCGATCGCGTCGTTAAACCTCACTAACACTGCTCTGTTAGAAAAGTTTTTAATTCTTTGCCTGACTCAATTCTCCAATTTTTTCTACATAATCCTCCAAAAGATCCCCTAGCTGTGGCAATCTGGGAAACAGAGATTTATCAAATCTGATATTTTTAGCTACTGCAAATTTACCCGATCAGGTTATGCAAACTCTGCCCATAGTAGATACTTCAAATACTGCATCAAGTCAACCTATCTTTGATACAACTATCAAGCGGCGTAAAACCCGTCCCGTAAAGGTAGGAAATGTCACCATTGGCGGTGGCTACCCCGTTGTAGTGCAGTCAATGATTAACGAAGACACCCTTGATATTGATGGTTCCGTAGCTGGTATTCGTCGTCTGCACGAAATTGGCTGCGAAATTGTCCGTGTTACAGTGCCGAGTATGGCTCATGCTAAAGCTTTAGCAGAAATTAAACAAAAATTAATAAAAACTTACCAAGACGTGCCCATTGTGGCTGATGTCCATCATAATGGGCTAAAAATCGCCCTGGAAGTCTCCAAGCACATAGAAAAAGTGCGGATTAATCCGGGGTTGTATGTCTTTGAAAAGCCCAACGTCAATCGAACCGAGTATACTCAATCCGAATTTGACGAAATTGGCGATAAAATCCGCGAAACTCTAGAACCTCTAGTAGTTTCTTTGCGAGATCAAGGCAAATCAATGCGAATTGGGGTAAATCACGGTTCCCTCGCCGAGAGGATGCTATTTACCTACGGTGACACCCCAGAAGGAATGGTGGAATCTGCCATAGAATTCATTCGCATCTGTGAATCCTTGGATTTCCGCAACTTGGTAATTTCCATGAAAGCTTCACGAGTACCTGTGATGCTAGCCGCCTATCGCCTGATCGCCAAGCGCATGGATGAACTGGGTATGGATTATCCGCTACATTTAGGCGTTACCGAAGCTGGTGATGGCGAATATGGGCGAATTAAATCTACGGCCGGTATTGCTACCCTACTTGCTGATGGCATTGGCGATACAATTCGCGTTTCACTAACAGAAGCACCAGAAAAAGAGATTCCCGTCTGTTACAGCATTCTCCAAGCTTTGGGATTGCGAAAAACGATGGTGGAATACGTCGCTTGTCCTTCTTGTGGGCGTACTTTGTTTAATCTAGAAGAAGTGTTACACAAAGTCCGGGAAGCCACTAAACACCTGACTGGTTTAGACATAGCAGTTATGGGTTGCATTGTCAACGGCCCCGGCGAAATGGCAGATGCCGACTATGGTTATGTTGGCAAAACACCTGGTTACATTTCCTTATATCGTGGTCGAGAAGAAATTAAAAAAGTCCCAGAAGACAAAGGTGTAGAGGAACTTATTAACCTCATTAAGGCAGATGAACGCTGGGTAGAACCTTAAGGGAAGAGGGAGCAGGGGGCAGGGGGACAAGGGGACAAGGGGGAATTATTGAACAAGTCTCTCCGTCTCCCACTCTTCCTTGTATCCTTTGTCTCTTCTTCATGCCCAATGCCCAATGCCCAATTCCCAATGCCCAATGCCCAATGCCCAATTCCCCATTCCCCATTCCCAATCCCCAATCCCCAATCTTAAAACTTTTGTATTGATAACGACCAAGGTCGCCGGATTGTCAAGTATTTTGTTTAAATTAAGAATACATACTCGATCTGTACAGTGGAAGCCTGTGTTAGATTGAGCATACTGACTATATATTTTCCCTCTGACGCAGCTGTCATTATGGTGATTACAAAAAGTAGGCTTGTTTTGGGTGCTACGGCGGTGACACTCTCCACGATCGCAGTTACTAGCCTTGGCATTCACTCCCGTGGTCAGGCTTTATTTAAAGCAAGTCCCAAAGAAATAGTAGATGAAGTTTGGCAAATTGTTCAGCGCCAATATGTAGACGGTACTTTCAATCAGGTAGATTGGCAGGCTGTTCGTAAGGAGTACTTAAGCAAGTCCTACAGTAATCCCCAGGAGGCATATAAGTCTATTCGGGAAATGCTGAAAAAGCTGGAAGACCCATACACCCGGTTTATGGACCCAGCAGAATTCAAAAATATGCAAGTGGACACTTCTGGAGAATTGATCGGGATTGGGATCACTATCAGTCAAGATGAAAAAACTAAGCAACTGGTTGTAATTGCGCCAATCGAAGATACACCAGCATTTAAAGCTGGTGTTTTGGCAAAAGATGTCATCCTCAAAATCGACAACAAAAGCACCAAGGGGATGGATACTAATCAAGCAGTAGCCCTGATTCGAGGTGAAGCCGGAACGCAAGTTAGCCTAACGATTCAGCGCGACGGTCAGATAAAACAATTAGACATCAAACGGGCGCGGATTGAAATTCATCCAGTTAAATATTCCCAAAAGCAAACTCCAGCAGGTAATCTTGGCTACATTCGCCTGAACCAATTCAGCGCTAATGCTGGTAAAGAAATGCAAACAGCTATCAAGGATTTAGAAAGCAAAAAGGTAGCTGGATATATTCTGGATCTACGTGGTAATCCTGGTGGCTTACTGTTCTCCAGTGTAGACATTGCCCGGATGTGGATAAATAAAGGTAAGATTGTCTCCACCGTTGAACGCCAAGGAGAGGCAGAAAAAGAAGAGGCAAACGGACGCGCCTTAACGGATAAACCTTTGGTGGTGCTGGTAGATAAAGGTTCAGCCAGTGCGAGTGAAATCCTTTCAGGGGCTTTGAAGGACAACAAGCGTGCTACTTTGGTTGGTACTCAAACCTTTGGTAAGGGACTAGTGCAATCGGTACGTCCCTTAGAAGATGGCTCAGGATTGGCGGTAACAATTGCTCATTACTATACCCCTAATGGTACAGATATTAATCACAAAGGTATTAATCCAGATGTGAAGGTAGAGTTGACCAAAGAGCAAATGCAGGAATTATGGCTCCATGAACGCGATAAACTCGCTACCCTACAAGATCCACAATTCGCTAAAGCAGTGGAAGTAATAGGTAAAAAGATTGCTGCTAAGGGCACAACCACAGCAGAAAAATGAAGAGTTAAGAATAAAGTTAGGAGTTAGGAGTGAGTAGTAAGGATTTAGGAATAAAAACCATAATTTCTAACTCCTAACTTAAACTGGTTGGCACTTTCCAGCCCTAATAAGTCCAACACGCCGAGCGATCGCTTCTCCTTGCGAACTAAAAGGCCCCCACTGTTCTATAGTTTCTTTAATCTCTAAATTATCGTCGCCAATTTTGTCGCTGGGGACGATTTCGCAATTACCAGCAGAATGCTTGACAATATACCAAGTTTGTGATTCATTCATGCTTGAGACAAAAATCTGTTTTTTACAGTAAAGATTTTACAGCATAGAGAAAAGATTTTCGTACATCTGCGATCGCACCGGTTTTCATAAAACTAATTTACAAGCGATAAATGCGATTGTAAGCGATCGCTATGGGAAGAATAAATTTGTTATTGTTATTTGATCTTGGCTAACCACTGATGGATTTTAATCAAAAGATAAAGTGTATTTAAACAAGTAGATGAATTAATGTATATAACACTTTTAAAATTAAGTGAATTGATATGCGTTTACCTATCATTATCAGTGCCGGATTATTGCTATCTTTCGGTCTTAACCTACCAGTAATGTCAAAATCTCCCATAGAGATAGCACAATCGTCAACGAAAAATAATAATTTGGATGTAAGACGATTAAAATTTAATCGCTATTTGTGGAATCAGCAAAATATTTCCAACTATCGCTATACATTTAGTAATGGATGCTTTTGTATACCAGACGCTAGGGGGCCAGTAGTCATTGAAGTCCGTAATGGTCAAACAACTTCCATCACTTCTGTAGCTACAGGTCAAGCAGTTAATCCAGAATTCTTTCAAAACTACAAAACAATTCCTAAGCTGTTTGATGTGATTCAAGATGCTATCAACCGTCAAGCTTACAGCCTGAATGTGAGTTACAGCCCTAAATTCGGCTATCCAACTAAAATTGAGATAGATTACGACAGTCAGATAGCTGATGAAGAAATATATCTCACAATTGAGAATTTTCAGGAAATTAAATAGCCGCCAGTGAACCATAAAATTAGAGATTAAGGCGATCGAGTGCGTGGCTTTCCATCGCAGGCATCGCCCTAATTTATGGTGTGAATAAAATTTTCTTTAAGAAAAAAGATTGGCATTGCTAATTAGATGCATAAATCTTGGTGTAGAGATGCAAAATTTTAAGCCATCGCTCATTACAAAATTGGGTTTTTTGATTGTAAACTCTTATCGAATAAAGATTTATGGCTATTGTGTCACTACATATTTATCATTAAAAAATATTTTTTTTGTATCACTGAATACTTGATATTGAAACGAAGAACTTGGACACTGTTTTGGTAATCAAAAGCACAAAAACGTGAAAAAAATCAAGATTTTCAAGTTTCTACTGCCATTTGTGACGGTGGTTCTATTCATAATTGGGTTAGCACAGATTGTACCAGCCCAGTCATCAGTAAGTGTTCACCTAACTCTTGGCAACCCTAGTAACGCTGGAACTTCTAGCCAAAATAACTACTTGCTGGTAAAACCACAATATGTAATTGGTTATAACTGCTCAATAGGTAGACCAAATTGGGTATCTTGGCAGTTAAATAGTAGTTGGTTAGGTAGCACACCAAGGCAAGATACTTTTCGGGCTGATACAACACTTCCTTCAGGGTGTTATCAAGTTCAATCTACCGATTTTAGCGGAAGTGGGTTTGATCGCGGTCACATGACACCTAGCGCTGACAGGACTAGTAGTGTTACTAATAATTCTGCCACCTTTTTGATGAGCAATATGATTGCTCAAGCCCCAGATAACAATCAGGGAATTTGGGCAAGCCTAGAGGATTATGCCAGAACTTTAGTAGGACAGGGTAAAGAACTCTACATCATATCTGGTGGATATGGGATGGGTGGTACTGGTTCTAACGGAACGTTCTATACAATAGCTAATGGACGGGTTCAAGTCCCTAACAGAACCTGGAAAATTCTTGTTGTATTGAATACTCCTGGTTCAGGTCTTGCAGGCGTGACAACCAGCACGAGAGTTATTGCTGTCAATATTCCCAACGTCCAAGGCGTGCGGACAGCGAATTGGAGAAACTATCGGGTTAGTGTTGACTCATTAGAATCCCTAACTGGATACAATTTTCTCTCACAAGTTTCAACGTCTATTCAGTCTGTAATAGAAGCACGAGTTGACAATTTATAAGTCAATACCGTTCAGTTAAGCCCAAAACCCTTGGTAGAGACGCGAAATTTCGCGTCTCTACAGGTCTAAAATCAGTACCAAAAATCCTTAACTGAACCGTATTGATTTATAAGATGGAATAATTTTAAAAACGAGAAAGCCTAGCTGCACAGATAGCTAGGCTTTTATTTAAAGAATTTTCCAACCTTTATACTAGGTTTCAACCAGTTTTGTTACTACTCCAGCTAAGTCACCGTCTTGAGTTTGTCCGATGATATAAGCGTCAATATTTATTTGTCCAACACGATAAACGCTGATGTCACTAAGATTATCTTTTAGTGTCTGCATAAGTGTTTGAAATCTTTTAACATCTTTTTTCTGTAATTCATTGTGCCACTCTTGCTCAAATGCACAATTACGAAAGAAATAGTCCAACTCTACTACTTCGACTGGCAGGTTTTGAGAACCTGTTAGCTGTAATATTTTCTCTTGTGTTGCAGGTGCAGCACCTTTCCATTGAACAACCTCAAAAGGGTAATCTGACTCGCTCATCATTAACAAGCCAGTACTAGCTTCCTTGAGTTTTTCGACAATCTCACTGCTCATAGTCATCAGTTTCTAGCAACGCTCATACTGTATCATTCAGCCAGTAGCAAGGTTGGAAGCCGAAAGAGAGATATGTAGGAGTAAGAAACGCCGCAGCGATCGCTAATCAGAAAATTTTAGGGCTTTGAAGTTCCTGCTTCTGGCTGGATCAAAATAGGCGCTCCACCTTTTTCAGAACCAATAATTACAATTTTAGAATTATTTGATTGAGCTAGCTTTTCTGTGGCTTCAATCGCTCGTAATTGTAGCACTTGGTTGGTAAGTCCAACGGAGATAATTTTTTGAGAATCAGCTATGCCTTGAGCTTCAATACGCTTTCGTTCTGCCTCTTGACGCTCTTTCTCTAAAACAAATTTCATCTGCTGGTTTTCTTGCTCTGTCTTGAGTTTGTTTTGAATTGCAACTTGTAGAATATCAGGCATTTTGACGTTTCGTAAAAGAGCTTCCTCAACGATGAAACCCAAAGTGGGTATCTCTTGGGTGAGTTGTTGGTCAATTTTTTGGGCGATTTCTTGACGTTTGGTAGAGTAAATTGCACTGGCTGGGTAGTTTGCCGTGATAGCCCGAACGGTAGAGCGGAATCTGGAAATTAACAGTTGTGTTTCATCAGTTCCAATGGTTTTATATACTGTGGCTGCTTTCTGGGGATCGAGCTTGTACTGAAGACTGACATCAAGATTTAAACTCAAACCTTCTTGGGTTGTTACATCTATGTTTTCCTTGAGATCCTTAATGCGAGTGGAAAAATTCAACACTTTGTTAAAGGGGTTCAAGAAGTGGACACCAGGATTAAGAGTGCTTTCGGAAACCTCACCAAATAAGTTGACGACACCAATATTGCCTGGTGGGACAATCACCAAAAGCCTAGAAATAGAATTCAGTATTGCAATACTGCTAATCAATATCGTAATTGTGCGTATTGCTAAACGTGACTTTTCGCCAGAGATCCTACTTGTATTGAGATAAACGAGGATTCCAATCAGGCTAGTTAGAAGAGAGATTATAAAGCCCATGAGTTTTTCTGTGTGGTTAAGACGGATATACTTAATCACATAATTCCCAGATGCTTTTATAAAACTTTCCCTCAAGGGCAGCAAGCTATAATTTTGCAGAATTAATTCCTAAAACTCAGTACTGAGTTCTTGATGCTGCGGCTGAAGTAAAAAAAGGATTGTGTACTGTTGCGCTGAGGTATTTGCCCCATTTATTGGGGGCGAAACTCTTTTGTCATTGAGAAGGTTGATACCCCTTTTAACTCATTAATCTTCATGGCAGCCCAGATTGTTAGGATAAACAGTAAGAATATTGTTTTGCCAAGCTTATGCCTTCACCGTTTCCAGGGATGAACCCCTACTTAGAAAATCCCGAATACTGGGCTGAAGTTCACAGTCGGTTGATAATTGCGATCGCAGATGTAATTGCTCCTCAACTACGACCCAAATATCGAGTAGCGGTTGAGAAACGAGTATATCAAATGACAGATGAAAATTCTATTCTAGTTGGTATTCCTGATGTGGTTGTCGGACGTTCTTTAACAAACACAGAAAAAGAACCGTCTAATATTGCGATCGCTGCACCGCTTACAAAACCAATAACTGTCAATCTTCCTATTCTAGAAGAAGTGCGAGAAGGATACCTAGAAGTTCGAGAAGTAGCAACCGGAGAAGTTGTCACAGTGATTGAAATTTTGTCACCAAAAAATAAGCGAACTGGTGAAGGAAGAAAGGCATACGAAAGTAAACGTCAGCAAATATTAGGTAGCTTGACTCATCTAATAGAAATAGACTTGTTGCGTGGCGGCGAACCCATGCCAATTTTAGGTAATCAAATTAAGTCAGACTATCGTATTTTGGTAAGTCGGAGTGAATATCGCCCTAAAGCAGAATTATATCCATTTGGACTACAAGAGCAGATTCCCACTTTTTTGTTACCCCTATGTCAGGGTGATACAGAACCATTATTAGACTTACAAGCATTAATACACGGCGTATACGATCGCGCCGGATTTGATTTGGTTATAGATTATAGTGGTGAACCAATTCCGCCCCTTGGAGAAGTTTATTCAGCTTGGGTGAGTGAGTTGTTAAAAGAGCAGGGGTTACGTTAAGTTTGAGTGATTTCCTCTTTCACCCATTGCCTAAATGCTCTGAGCGTTGGACTTATACCTAAAGTTCGGCTCAGTTTGACACTTTTTATTAATATGTGCAAAAACAAGTTTTGTTATTTTAACAAGATTTTAGGGAAAACTAAATCAGTAGCTTCTCTATTACAATAAGATTGAGATATATTTATGGATTTCAATGGATCAATTTGGACTAAAAACGTAAAACCTTTAAATGGTGAAGATTGGGCTTATCAAAGCATACTTACCATACATCCAGAATTAAAGATTTTTGCTTTACATTGGAGAAATTTAAAAAATAAAGATGAAATAAATGCCAAGACTCCGCAAGAAGGTGAACTGATGATTTTAAGACAACGTAGCAAAGTAACGCACGTTGTTCAAATGCTGAATAAGCAACTTTATCCTGATGGTAATACTGAAGAGGAATTTAATATTTATCGTCTTGTGCAGGTGATTTGGATGACGAATGATTGGGAGCATCCTCCAGATAAGAGTAAAGTATTTGATTGTGCGATTAACTTCCCTCCCAATGGAAAAGCAATAAGATTGGAAAACATACAAGCATTCCAAGAACGGTGGAGTACAGAAGGATTAGCGTTTCAACAGCACGTCCAAAGCGTATTAAATATTCATTAATAAAAAGCCCCGCATATTTAAGTGCAGGGCTTTGATTTCAGACAAATCCAAAATTACTTGCCGTTGCCGTTACTACCATTACCATTGCTGTGAATAACCCGTTCGGCGAGTTTTTCCGGCACTTCCTGGAGATGGTCATATTCCCAGTGGAAGGAACCAACGCCGAGAGTGAGCGATCGCAGTTCTACAATGAAGTTTTGCATCTCTGCTTGTGGCAAGTATGCCGAAACATTATCCCAGCCTTGCCAATCGTTTCTGCCTTCATAGCCTAAAATTTGCCCCCGTCTACCACTCAACAGTTGCAGCACCTTGGAGGTAAATTCGCTCGGTGTAGTCACTTCCACGCGCAGAATTGGTTCTAACAGGGTAGGTTCTGCTTGGGGTATCCCCGTTTGCATTGCTAATCGCGCAGCTTGCTTAAAGGCTTGTTCGGAACTGTCAACGTTGTGATACGAACCATTAGTCAAAGTTACCGCCAAATCCACTATTGGGAAGCCCAAAGGCCCATGTGTGAGAAATTCCCGCACGCCCATTTCCACCCCAGGAATGTACTGTTTGGGAACCACGCCGCCCACAATGGTTTCATTAAAGTTGAAACCTGTACCGCGTGGTAAAGGCTTGATATCGAGAAAAACATCACCAAACTGTCCATGACCACCGCTTTGGTGCTTGTAGCGCCCATGAACTGAAGCCACCGTTTTGCGAATGGTTTCTTTGTAAGGCACTTGCGGTAAATGGGTTGTCATCGGCAAGTTATATTTGCGGCGCAGTCTGTCTAAGGTCACTTGTAAATGAATCTCACCTTGACCCCACAGGATTACTTCGTGAGTATCGCCGTGTTGTTCCCAAGCAAGTGAACAGTCTTCTTCTAATAACTTGGTAATGGCACTGCTGAGTTTCACTTCATCGTTGCGCTTTTCTGGTGTAATGGCGAGGGCATACACAGGTTCCAACTGTGCGGCTTTGGGTAATTCTATTGCAGACTGCTGTTCTATAGAGATTGTATCGCCTGTCTTGATTCCTTCTAAACGGCTCAATGCAACAATTTCACCAGCATTAGCTTGGTTAACAAACTGCTGTTGTTGTCCCATAAGGCGGTAAATGCCACCAGTACGAATGCCATTGAGGACAATGCCATCAGTTAATTTGCCCCGCCAAACACGCACGAGAGAAAGTTTGCCACCTTGGGGAGTGTAGTAAGTTTTTAATACCTGTGCTAGAGGTGTATCACCTTTTAAGTTTTTTAAACGGCGTTCTGCTGTAGTTTCTGGTTCAGGTGCTTCCCGTAACAAGGCTTCTAATAAAGGTCTAACACCATAATCTTGTTCTGCCACACCAAAGAAAACGGGCACTACTAAATCTGCCCCTAATTCCATTTTCAAATCTTTAAGGATTTCCTCTTGAGGAGGTTCGATGTCTTCTAAAAGTTCTTCGAGTAAATGATCGTCAAAATTTGCTAGGGCTTCGAGCATTTCTGCCCGTGCTTTATGTTCTTCTTCTTTTAAACTTTCGGGGAAGGGGATGGGGTCAGCAGGTGCGCCTGGATGATATTTATATGCCTGTTCGCTCACCATATCGATAAAGCCGGTGAGTTGTTCCCCGTTCATGATGGGATATTGATGTGCTACCAGGGGACGGCTAGATACTGCTTTGAGGGCGTGTAACGTTTCTAAAACGTGAATATTTGCCCGATCCATTTTGTTGACGAAGACGAGGTGGGGAATTTCCCAATCGTCGAGGAATTTAAATAGAGGGGCGAGGGTGAGGACGCGTAGGCTTTGCCCGCCGAAGGCATCGCGGATGGGTTCGCAAACTACAATTGCCGCATCCACTCCGATTAAAGCATTGTACGTTTCTTGGGCAAATTCTACGCTTCCCGGACAGTCAATAAAAGTGAAGCAAATGTCGTTATACTCAGTGCTAGCGGCGCTGACTTCTACACTCATGTGGCGATCGCGCGACTCGGCAGCACTATCTCCCACTGTATTGCTGTCTTTAATGCTGCCTTTACGAGAAATTGCCCCTGTGACAAATAACAAGCTTTCTAGTAAAGTGGTTTTTCCACTTAAATAAGGCCCGACAATTGCAACATTCCGCGAACCCGATTTTACTTTTTCGTTCATAAAATCCTCCTTGCGGTAAGTCTTTTATAACCGCATGATTCCGTATATATCAAGGGTTGAAGAAGAATCCAGCTATTCTGAATGAGCTAAACGCCCCGCTAGCGCTAACAGGATTCGGAATCAAGACATTAGCGAGTCCGCGAGCGTCTTAAACCGATTTATTCATCCACCAGCGATGCACTGAGTTTCGGCTACGCTCAACTACCGCAGGTCGTTGTGTCGTACAGAATTCATTCTGAATTCTGGCTCCTGACTCCTGAATTCTATTTGATCAAAAAATGGTTCTCTGGAGTCAAAATTACCCCTTCTTTAATTTGTTATTATCCTTCTTTTAATCGAAAGTTAAAAAAATTGTAGCCTGTCGTAAGATTTAGCTTAATAAAAGTTAATCTTAGTAAAGATTAATAGCGAATCTAAAATTTTTGTAAATAACTTTTTATGAAGTAAATTTAACTGAAAATGTTGCGAATCAGAAAATCAATGAGATTATCATTTTCTAAATATCCCATAGCAGGGTTAGTCAGTTTGACTTTGTTGGTTGTTAGCATTCCCTCCCCTTCTCTTTCTCTCTCTGGGTCTGTCCCTTCAAAGCTGGCACAATCTAATGGGAAAACAGCCATAGACTGGCTAAACCAAGGTTTACAGGCAATTCAGGCGGGCAAAGTAAAAGATGCGATCGCAGCCTTTAAACAAGCAGCCAAGTTAGATCCAACATTAGCACCAGCGTACTATAATTTAGGGCTAGCATACCGACAAACAGGACAATTACAACCCTCTGCGGATGCATTTTACCGAGCGACGCAAGCCGATCCTAAGTTTGCTCCAGCTTTTGCTAATTTAGGTGGTGCGCTATTAGAAGGCAATAATTTACAGTTAGCTAACGATTATTTGCAACGAGCGTTAGAACTCGATCCAAAATTAGGATTTGCCCACTATAATTTTGGGTTAGTAAGAGAGCAGCAAGGAGATTGTGAGAAAGCGATCGCATCTTTTAAAAAAGCCATAGAATATAGCAAAAATGCACCAGAACCTCCTTACCATATAGGGATGTGTTATCTCCAACAAGGCAAACTCGATCAAGCAAGAGATGCTTTTAATCAGGCAGTAAAAATTAATCCGAAATATCCAGAAGCTTACTACAATCTCGGTTCGATTTGGTTTCAGCAAGGCAAGTTACAAGAAGCATTAGAAGCTTTTAGAAAATCAGCCGAAGCTAACTCTAACTATCCCAATGCTTATTATGGTGCAGGGTTAGTTTTTATGCAGTTACAGCAATATGGAGATGCAGTGCAAGTATTGCAATTTGCTAGAGATTTATATAATTCTCAGAAGAATCCTCAGTGGGCGAAAAATGCCGAGCAATTGTTGCAACAAGCACAAAATTTAAATTACAAACCTCGCTGAGGCGCAAACGCTTAATATTGCATAACATAAAACTATTGGGCTGACTCGCTGGTGTTGTCTGAACTTGTCCCGATTGGAAAAATGTACATGCAAAAGCGCCAGAAAAGTCGATTTTTATTTAGCGATCGCTGGCTTGATCGGCACTCAATTGTTCGCAACATGGAAGCCTTTCAAGACTTGATTGTGATTGTCTTGTGTTTAGGTTTATTCGCCGTCATGCTGATCCAATTGTGGGGGATAGCTATCGCCCTCATGCAGCCACTAGACTATAAACACGTGACTGCAAAAATACTATTTGTGTTAATTTTGGTCGAGTTATTTCGACTATTAATGGTCTACTTGCAAGAACATAGTATCTCTGTGGGAGTAGCGGTTGAGGTAACAATTGTATCCCTGCTACGAGAAATAGTAGTTCATGGAGCGCTGGAAATTTCTTGGGTTAATACGCTTGCAATTTGTGGTTTGTTATTTGTTCTGGGTGGACTACTCGTAGTCTGTGCTAAAACTCCTCACATGGATTGTATGAGCGCTAACACTAAGTTTTGTCCGGTTGTGTATAGAGGAGGTAGGGAACGGCAAAATGATTTGGAATTCCAGTATTCACGTCAATGTGATGAAAATAAACCGCTTGGTTAAATTCTAATGAAAATAGGGAGTGGGGAGATGAGGTAGAATTTTCTCCCTTGTCTGTCCTATCTCCTGATTTATATGTTGACTAATAAAATATCCTCTTAGATGTGTAGAGCCAGTAAAACTCCAACTTGCTGCTTACGACTTGCTTATTTCTGAGTTTCAAATCTAATTCTTTAGCAGTATAGCAATTCTATTTGATTGGTGAGAATTGGAACCCGCAGATCCCCGACTTATTTAATAAGTCAGGGATCTTATTTTTTGCGTACCAGTAAAGGAAAAACGAGATTGAATAAGGCTGAGGTAATTGGAAAGCGATGTCTACGACGGGCTACGCCTACGCACTGAATACTATAACCTACACTCGCAAGGTACTTCCGACGTATTGAAATATACTCTTTTTGGAAGATGAATCGCTCTTTAAGGGTGAGTATAAAGTTAATTAGAAATTCTAAAAGAGGATCAAGCAATGGCTACAAATACAGGTAACGGACAGTCTCAAACAGCGATTAGCGACTTGGAGTATGATTTTGTCACCGTTTTGCACAACAAAGCTGAAGCCGTTAAAGCTTACGATACCTACATCAAAGATGCAGAGCAAGTAGGTTCTCAGCCTTGTGTAGAGTTGTTCCAAAAATTGCGCCAATCTGATATTGAACACGCACAAGAGATTCGCCAACATCTACAACAAGTGCTGCAACACGGTAAGATGTAACCCAGGTTTTTAACTGATATCTTGCACACTTTGCTTAAGAAATACATAGCACAGTGTTTCCAGAGATAAAGCGCAATACTCAGACAATCGCCCACTATCAGCCAGACTGATTCTGGGCTACTTGCTGTACTTGCGCCACCGTTAAATCGAGAGCCACCGCCACTTGTTCCACACTCAACCCCAATGCCAATAACCGGGGAATAGCTTCTAACTTAGCTTCCTGTTTACCTTCCTGTCTACCTTCTTGTCTACCTTCTTGTCTACCTTCCTGTCTACCTTCCTCCAAGCCATCTTGCTTGATAGATTGATACATCCTTGTTTTTTTGAATTCGTCGTCTATACCCAACATTTCTGCTAACTCCTCTCGGCTTAACCGGGTAAATTTGTACAACAGGATAGTCTCTATTAATTCTACAATTTGCTTCCTGGTTGCTTCATCCGCTAGCTGTTGCCTTGCTTGTAAAATCAATTCTCTACCTTTGTCAACGGCTGTCTCTTCTCTTTCGATGATTAATTTAACGATCGCAACTTGAAGTGAGTTCTCCGCCGTATCCAATTCATCTAGATAAATGCGTTGCACTTGTGAACTGTTTAGCAGCGATTGATACGGTAGTTGATCGCTTGGATCTAAACTTCGTTGTGGATAGATGACGACAGCACGCCAAAAATTGACTGATTCGTTTTGACGCAAGTAAAGAAAGATTTCGGCAAAGAAGCGTCTATAAAAAGTTGGGTCTAATTGAAACTGGACTTCAACAAAATAGAGTGGTTGATTTGTGGTTTCAGTTGTGGGCATGAATACCCCATCAATCCTAAAAGCCGTTTCTTTTAGTTCGACTGAAACAAATTGATATGCGTTGACGTTGACAGTATTATCGCCAATTATTGCAAAAAATATGCTGGGGAAAGATTGAAATAAGCTATAAAATATTTTGTCAGTTTGCACTTGGATTTAGTCAAGCGGAAATTGGATATTCAAAGTTTATCAAAAATCGTGTACACGCGTCTGATTACGCATAAAAAAAAGCAGATAGTAACCATCATCTGCTTGAATTTAAAAAACCATTATCTCATTTACTTAGATACCAACTGATTAACTGGAGAAATCCCAGCCAAATCCAAAATTGGTGCGATCGCATCTTCCCGCTTTACTGCCATCAGATGGACACCTTGACACAATTGCCGTGCTATCTGCACTTGTTCGGCGGCAATTTTTATCCCTTCCTCAAAAGGCTCTTTGGCTTTTGCCAATCTATCAATAATATGTTGGGGAATATTGACACCCGGAACACATCTATTAATAAACTGAGCATTTTTTGCCGATTTCAACAGAAAAATTCCTGCCAAAATCGGTTTTTTATAGCCAGAGGCAATGGTATCCATAAACTTTTCTAGGACATCAAAATCGGTAATCAACTGACTTTGAAAAAACTGCGCTCCGGCTTCGATTTTGCGTTCAAATCGACTTTGTAAACCCGACCAACTTTTACATTGCGGATCTACTGCTGCACCAACAAATAAATCTAGCGCTCCATCAGTCAAAGGTTTTTCGTTGTAATCAACCCCTTGATTCATCTTTCGAATTAGTTGCAGCAGTCGCACCGCTTCTAAGTCAAATACTGCTTTGGCATCTGGATGATCGCCTGCTTTTACTGGGTCGCCAGTCAAAGCTAAAATATTACGAATACCTAAAGCATGAGCGCCCATTAAATCAGCTTGTAAAGCAATGCGGTTGCGATCGCGGCAAGCAACTTGACAGATCGGCTCTATACCATTTTGTGACAAAATCACCGACGCGATTAATGAAGACATCCGTAACACGGCGCGGCTACCATCAGTAACATTGACAGCATGAACCCTTCCCTTAAGAGTCGCCGCCATTTGAATCATGTGCGCTGGATTTCCCCCTTTCGGGGGTGCTACCTCGGCGGTAACTAGAAATTCACCTGCTTGTACAGCTCTGCGAAAGGCTGTGTGGCTATGGGTGTGATACATAAAATTAAGAATTTCAATTTCTTAAATGGTATAGCAAATCACACCTAAAAGCGAAAGCTTAAAGAGGAAGCGAGTAGCCTAAAGCAGCTTTTACTTGTGATAAAGTTTGATTTGCTATCGCTCTAGCTTTTTCCCCTCCATCGCGCAATACAGACTCCAAATAACTTTTATCTGCCGTTACCGCTTGATATTTTTCTTGGATTGGTTTCAAGGACTCAATAATTGTGTCTGTCAACAATGGTTTGAATTGTCCCCAGCCCATATCCTGGCACTCAACTGCTACATCTTCCTTTCTCTTCCCAGAAAGCAATGTATACAGCGTCAACAAATTATTACACTCTGGACGTGCTGGATCGTCGAAAGTCAGCCCACGGATCGGATCGGTTTTACAACGCTTAATCTTGTATTGAATCTGTTCGGGTGAATCGAGCAAACTGATTCGGCTTAACTCTGAAGGATCGGACTTCGACATTTTGCGTGTACCATCCGCTAAACTCATCACCCTTGCCCCTTCTTTACGAATCAAAGGGTCTGGTAACTTTAGAACTGGCTGATCTGGTTTACCAAATTGGTGATTTAACCGAGCTGCAATATCCCTTGTCAATTCCAAGTGTTGCTTTTGGTCTTCACCCACTGGTACTTTATCCGCTTGGTAAAGCAAAATATCAGCCGCCATCAAGACTGGGTAATCCAACAAACCTGCACTCACATTTTCTCCCTGTTTAACAGCTTTTTCCTTAAACTGGATCATGTCTTGCAGCCAGTTTAGAGGTGTAATGCAGTTGAGCAACCAGGTGAGTTCACTGTGGGCTGAAACGTGAGATTGTACAAAGATGGTGGAGTGATTTAAATCAAGACCACAAGCTAGATAGAGAGCAGCAAGAGTGTAGGTATCAGCTGCCAACTGTTTCGGGTCGTGTGGTACTGTAATCGCGTGCAAATCAGCCACAAAGAGGTAATTTTCGTATTCACTCTGACCTTCTACCCAGTTGCGAATGGCTCCTAAGTAGTTACCTAGATGGTAATTGCCCGTTGGTTGAACTCCAGAAAGAACACGTTGCTTGCCCATAAATTTCAACTAAGTTATCTCAAATCTGCGCTAATAAAGTCGCTTCTCTACGAGACGCTGCGCGAATGCGCCTACGCAAAACTCATTTAATTTTGACATTTTCCAGGTCAACTCGCTGTTACGGGATTAGAGATTTTAACTCAAATCCGATTGTGCTATAGAAACTCTTCACTGGTTTTTTGCCACTGCTTGTGTTTGAAACTGCTTTTCATATTCCAAGCGAATTGTGCCAAGATATGCGTGTAGGTACTAACGCTGACAAGGGTGGGCGTTCTGCTGTCCGCAAGCTTGACTGCGGCGAAAATGTGGTGCATTTTTATTTTGAAGCTTAAGGACGTTAGAAGATTAATGAAGCAGTACTCTCATCTCACGATTATTTCTTACATACTAGGCCCTACTTTGATCGTGATGAGTCATTTAGGATCATTACTGATTATTGTTACTGGCTTATCGTGGGGTGCTGTTTTGTGGGCCGTGTTGTTATATGTAATACGAATGCTTGCAACTACTGGCATCTATCATAGGCTACTCACCCACAATAGCTACCAGGCTCCAAGCTCAGTTCTATGCGTTGGAAGCATCGTGGCTGCTTCAGCCGGACAGATGGGGCCAAGTTGGTGGAAAGCTCACCACATGGAGCATCATCAAAGCTCAGATCATGAAAAAGATCCTCATTCTCCCTATATGCCTTTCAAGGGGATCAAAGGATTCTGGTGGTCTCAAGCTGGATGGCTATTCTCCCCACAGTTTTTTCCCTCGAAACTTCCCACTGATGTTGAGAGTAATGTGGTTTTGAAGATTGTTGATCGTTTGCACTTCATTCCCACCTTTGCTCTTGGTGCGTTCTCATACTACATTGGTGGAGTTGAATATCTCGGCGCTTTTTTCCTCAGCACGACTGTCCTCTTCCACTGTGTCGCCACTGTCAATTCACTCAGCCACATACTGGGCGAGCAACCGTTCAAAACTAATGATTACAGTCGGAACCATTGGCTCGTAGCATTTCTAACCTTGGGTGAAGGCTGGCATAATCTTCATCATGCATTCCAGGGGTCAGCCCGGCATGGCATAACTGTGCGAGAAGGCCGGGTTGCCTATCTTCCAGACCCAACATTTTGGTTCATTAAAATCCTTGAGTTCTTGAAGCTAGCGTCAAAGGTTAGAGTGCCTTCTGAACCAGAACTTATTGCTCGCGCCAGAAACCGCAACTTTCAAAACCCAGTGTTCAAGGCAAAAGCAAAGACATCCGTCTGATATTTTGATTGACAGATGGCTCAGAAAAAAGTCTGTTCCTTGCCGTCTCAGTCAAGAATCTAAGGATTTAACTGGCTGAAGATGTTTTTGTGAAGAAAGCATCTTCAGCTAGTTAAATAAGGAAAGGCAGGATGGTCATCCTCTATGAGAGAAAACACTAGCTTTGTCCGGTTAAGCATGAACCATTAAAAATTGACCATTACCATTATATTCTCCATCACAACTAGCAAAATTACGAATAAACCATATCAAATAAAACCTCCATATCCGGCGAAACTTGGCATAGTCTATGCCATAGTTTAATGTTTTTATTGTTTCCTGGTTGTCGTCAAAGTTTTGTAACCAGTTAGTTAGTGTTTTAGAGTAATTAGAGCCATTGAGATACCATTTTTGAATTGTTTTGAGGTCTTCTTGATGACTTGGAACTGCATTGTAATTCCAGTACCGACCGTGTGGAAAAATATATTTGTGGGTGTAAACGCTAGACATATTGTTAGGGATGCGGACTGTAATAATGTGAATTAAAACTTTGCCATCATCCTTCAAAAACGAAGCTAATTTTTTAAAGGCTGCCGTTAAGTTACCAACATGACAAAAAACACCAATTGAGAGAATTTTATCAAACTTTATCTCGAAATTTGCATTATTCAAATCACCTTCATATAGGGTAAATCGATCTGAACTAAGATAACTCTCAGGCTCTTGCATTTTGCGGCGGATATATTCGCATTGCTCGTGGCTCAAATTAAGACCCGTAAATTTGACATTGGGGAACTTAGAAAGAATGTAATTAGGAACACATCCCCACCCGCACCCAAAGTCTAAGATATTGTCTCCGTCCTTGATGTCTAGTTTTTCAATCACATCATCAATCATCTGCATCTGGGATTGCTCAAGGTTTAATGCTCCTTTTTCCCACAATCCCATGCTGTACTTAGGATAAATGAGTTTCCCGTCCCCCAGCATAGTATTCAGCATGGCTTGAGGCAAGTCGTACTGAATTTTCATTAATTCCTGCGATCCTTCGGCGAGATGGTCAGTTTCTTTTAATACCCATTCATACGGTGCTAGTAGGGATGGGAAATACTGAAAGAAAATTGGCATACAGGTATCGAAAAGCGATTCTAGAACGGAATCAGGAACTTCTAATCCGTTGATATAAGCTTCTGCTACTGCCATCTGAACTGTGTTAACTACCTCAACCGCCCCACGAGTTACTTGGTATGCAAATGGACTCTTAATATTTATATCTCCCACAATAGGGATATGCTTTTCTATTTCTTCCAGCAGGGTACTAGCAGTCATACTCATACTCCTAACAAGCATTAAAATAATGCTACATGAGTATAATAATTAGATTTTTTTAGCTTTTTAACACCAAAACGTAAGAAGTTGTAACATGCATTTAGGAATATTTATCTCCAACACACCTGATGCCACTTTAACTTGATACAAAGGTAAGCGTAGCAAAGGCAAACGTCCTATAACTTGGCATTAACTGCGTTTATTTCTCATAATTGTTTGACATCAGGGTGTTGTTCGCTCAACTCATTTCCGTTTTTAGTAGCAGTTGGTTGCGATCGCTCTTCTGATATATGTTGGGTTACGCAAAGCCTTCACCCAACCTATTTTAAACAGAAATGGTATAAAGTCACCCATTCAGGTGAAGGCATACAGACATGTAACACCTATCATGAAGTAATATTAAGCAACTATAAAGCTAATTATGCGTCTAGTTGTTAGCTTATTAATAAAGATTTAATCGAAAAATTTTAACAATTCCCCATTCCTGTACTCGCCCTTTAACTACAGGCTACTCCCATAAAGCAAGATTAATTAGGCTTTTAGATATGGCTACGCACATAGAAATTCCTGTTATTGGCAAAGTTAAGTATCCATTTCGCTGGTTGATGGGGCTGATAACAGGGGGTGTTTTGGTTGTTGGTACGATCACAACCTACACCCTGATGAATCAAGGGAAAAAAGAAGATATTGCTCAATTAACTGTGCCAGTGGCGGCGAAAAATGTCACATTGAGAATTACAGCTAGCGGTAAAGTCGTACCGATTCAGAGCGTAAATATTAGTCCGAAGAACCCCGGAGTGTTATCGCAATTATATGTACAACAAGGCGATCGCATTCAACAAGGACAAATCCTCGCCCGCATGGATAGCGCAGGTATTGAGGCTCAAAGGAGTCAGTATCGTGCTAACTTAGCCCAAAGTCAAGCACAATTAGCCGAAGCCCTTGCTGGTAGTCGCCCTCAAGAAATCGCTCAAGCAAAAGCGCGGTTAGCACAAGCTCAAGCCCAGTTAGCCCAAGCTAGGGCTGGTAATCGTCCCCAAGAGATTGCTCAATCTCAATCCCAAGTGGATGCGGCTCAAGCAAAGGTGAATTACACCAGCGAACAGGTAAAGCGCTACCAATACCTATATAAAGAGGGAGCAGAGAAAAAACAATTACTCGATCAAGCCATCAGCGAAGACAAGAGTGCTAGAGCCAGTTTAGAAGAAGCTAAAAAACGATTGTCGTTAGTCCAAAGTGGGACTCGGACTGAGGAAATCGACCAACGCCAAGCGGCTGTTAACGAAGCACGGGCAGCATTGGTACTGTTACAAGATGGTACTCGTTCTGAGGAAATTGTCCAGCGCCAAGCGGCTGTAGCCAGTGCTGAAGCTCAATTGAAGGGTGTGCAAGTGCAGTTGGAAGATACAATTATTCGCGCTCCGCTTTCGGGAATTGTGACGCAAAAATATGCAGAACCGGGTGCTTTTGTGACACCCACCACTTCTGCTTCTACTAGCGCGTCGGCAACTTCTAGTTCAATTGTCGCCGTAGCACGCGGGTTAGAAATATTAGCTCAAGTTCCTGAAGCCGATATTGGCAGAATTAAACCGGGACAGCAGGTGGAAATTGTCGCTGATGCTTATCCCGATCAAGTTTTTAAAGGTCATGTGCGTCTAATTGCTCCAGAAGCAGTGGTGGAACAAGGTGTGACATCCTTCCAGGTGCGGGTTGCTCTTGATACTGGTACAGATAAACTGCGTTCTGGCTTAAATGTGGATCTGACTTTTTTAGGCGATCGCGTCAATAATGCTTTGGTGCTACCAACGGTGTCAATTGTCACTGAAAAGGGTCAAACTGGCGTACTTGTACCAGATGCAAAGAATAAACCCCAGTTCCGCGAAATTACAGTTGGGGCACAAATTCAAGACCAAACTCAGATATTAGGGGGAGTTAAAGAAGGCGATCGCGTTTTTGTTAATCCACCCAAAGACTACAAAATCGAGAAGGCGAAAGAAAAGAGTAATTCGTAATTATTTAAGACATGAATTTTTTAGAAAGTGTCCAAATGGCGGGTAAAACCCTGCTGTCAAATAAGCTGCGTAGTGCCCTGACGATGTTGGGTATCGTTATTGGTAATGCCTCAGTAATTGCCATGATTGGCATTGGCGAAGGTGGGCAAAAATATGTGAATAAACAGCTAGAGTCGTTAGGGCCAAATGTGCTGTTTATACTGCCAGGTAATCGAGAAACTCAGCGTATCTCCTTTGAAGTGCCAAAAACTCTGGTGTTACAAGATGCGGAAGCGATCGCTTCTCAAGTACCAACAGTAGTAGGAGTTGCGCCAGAGTTAAACAGGAGACAGGTAGTTACATATAGCAATCGAAACACTGATGTCAACATCATTGGTACAACTCCCAGCTTTTTATTAGTGCGGGATTTTGAAACTGCTAAAGGCAGATTTTTTAGTGAGGTAGACATCAAGCGAAATAACCAAGTCGTTGTCTTAGGTGGAGACTTGGCAGAAAAACTATTCGGTAATAGTAATGCTATCGGTCAGCAATTGCGAATTGGAAATACTAGCTTTCAAGTGATTGGGACATTAATAGCCAAAGGTTCCAGCGTCGGAGCAGATTATGATGATGCTGCGCTCATACCAATCACAACCTCAGCAAACCGACTTGTGGGAAAGAATTCTCCCTATGGCATTGCTTTAGATTATCTCGTTGCTGCCGCTCGTGATTCCGAGAGCGTGGATGCAGCAGAATTTCAAATTGGTAATTTGCTGCGTCTACGGCACAAAATTAATGGTGAAGATGACTTTACTATCCGCTCTCAAAAGGATGCTTTGCAAACTGTTGGTCAAATCACAGGTGCATTGACAATCATGCTAGCAGCGATCGCAGGGATATCATTGTTTGTCGGCGGCATTGGCATTATGAATATTATGCTTGTCTCCGTCACCGAACGTACCCAAGAAATCGGATTGAGGAAAGCGATCGGGGCAACTGAGCAAGATATTTTGCTACAGTTCATTATTGAGGCAGTAATAGTTTCCGCAGCTGGTGGTTTAGTTGGGACTGCGGTTGGTATCAGTGGCATTCTATTAGTAGGAGCCTTGACTCCCTTAGAAGCAAGTCTTTCGCCTGTAGCAATTACTATGGCAGTTGGTGTCTCTGGTGGTATTGGTTTATTCTTTGGTGTTGTTCCTGCACGTCGCGCTGCTAAACTCGACCCGATTGTGGCTTTGAGAAGTGCTTAGTAATACAGTAGGTTTTTGTAAAACTAGTAGTTCGGGGCAAAATTGTTCTGCTACATCTCCTTGTACTTGATTTCTAATCATAGAAACAAATTTGTCAAGGTCGAATGGTTTAAGTAAATATTCTTCAAACTCTACATTGGGAATGAGGTCGTGAGTACCTGTGGTAGATGTTGAAGTCACAATGATTGGAATATGATTTCCATTATCTGCTTCCATCGCAGTCAATGTATTTAGCAATGTATAAATACTTTCACCCAAGAACCTAATTTCACAGACAAGGATGTTGGGTGTAAACCAACTCAAGATTTCTAAAGCTTCTTTTACTGAACCAGCAGTAATCACATTTGCACTCTGATCTTCGAGTAAAAATGCGTACAAATCTCTACTATCGCGATCGTTGTCTACAACGAGTACTTGTACACCCTTGAGTATCCCAGCCGCCAAGCAAAAGCCATTGATTAAATTCATAACAACACCTGCGATGAGGGATTTAAGTGCAAAGTGGACTGAAAAATCCGTAGTAGAGACGCGAAATTGCACTGGGCTACCCTAACGCGTCTCTACTGTATTAGGTCAAAAGGTGCATTTGTTGAAAATGGGGCATTGGTCATTGCAAGAGAGATTTTCCCGATTTCTGCAAGAAGTCTATTGAAAACAGCTAAAAGCAGATTTTGGCTCAATATAAGAGTATTCAACAAAGAAAAGTACCGAAAGAAGGATTTTTGCTATAAATCAAACCGAAAAACTTTCTTTTTGTAATATCGCAAAGCATTGTTTGATTTTCTAAGTTAGTTGATTAACTACGATATAAAACGTAATAAATCTCACCCTCAATCCCTCTCCTTAGCAAGAAGAAGGAGATTATTTACCTTACTCAAATATGGGGTGATGTTCAGACTGTATTGCATCGAAGTGATAACCATCATAAAATTAACCAAAAGTATTAAGTATTATTGCCATTCCCTGTCCTCAAGTTCCTTTTGAGGTAATAATAAGGTGGCTTCAATTTCTCGCCTGATAGCAGCCGTCACTTCACAATTACTATGCAGACAATCGAGTAGTAATTTATTGGCATCGTAGTATCGTTGCAAAACTTGCTGTTGTTCATCGCTAAACTGCCACTGGTGATTAATATTGCGATAATTAATGACCGTCATCTTTAATTGTTCAGCCCAGGCTGAATAGTTTGTCTGTCCCCATAACCTAAGCCGTTCTTGATTTTGACGAGAACTTGGTAATTGGTCAGAGAGTTGTTGCAGAGATTTATGAAGTCCAACATCCAGAACTATACCCAAAATGTTTGAGAGAGCATCTCCACAGACGTGGATGTGGGCAAAGTCCTGGCTCCCATCAATTGCACATTCGACCAGCAGGTCATCTAAAGCCGTATCCAGAAACATTCCCTGGTCGAGGCTGCTGGCTAGGGCAAAGTGAGAAGCTATGTGAGGAGTCCGACTTAAGGCAAGATAAAAGGCTCGAGTTGTCGCCTCTTTTGGTTGGCTGGGAATAGTGCGAGATTTTTGGCTGGCCCAGGTCAAAAATTCTTGTAAATAAGGGTCTTGGCCAACTAGTGCATCAATCTGTTGCTTCATCAACTGTACTAAAGAGTCTGCACTGCGGAGCATGGTAGCTGTTAACAAGAAAATTTCGTGCCAGTGCGGGTCTGTAATGTGACTAACTAATCCTTCTAAAGCTTCCCCAAATGCCTCTAGATTATGACTGGCAACGATTTTTCTTGCTGTGAAGTATTCTTGAAACGCCAGATAGGAGAAGGAAAAAATTCCCCGCGCCCGTTCTGCTAGTAGCCCATGTTGAGCCTCGATCGCTTTCAGTGCTGCTTCACTTTCTATTTGCAGTTCTTCGGCATCCATTGGTGCTTTGGTCAGATTCTGAATATACTCACCAATGTATTGCTCAACGATGCGTTGCTCAAAAAAGTACTGACCTTGCTCAAATGTCGCTGCCGCAATCTGACTCAATAACTTGAGCTTTTGTGGTAACAAAAATCCTCGGTAAATATCATCTCGTTCAATGCCTCTGGCTTCATCCCATTTACCCAATAGAAGGTCTAAACCTTGCTTATAAAAGTCAGTCCGCTTAGTCGGAAATTTTTCTTGACCGTGAAACACCCAGCAGGCAAGATGCAGAAACAGGGGCGTAACCACGAGTTGGCGAAATTGCCAGTTTTCATCTAAGTCCAACTTCTGAATAAACTGAACGGACAGCGCTTGACCGTCTTGAATGTTAGTTTTGGTAAAGGCCACAAACCATTTTTGGGCAAAGGCGATGATTTGTTCTGAGGTAAACGGGGCAATCTCAACATCCGTAAAGCCTCGGAGTCTGAGTTTTTGAGATGCTGTTCGACAGGCTGCCACAAACTGATTTTTATGATACTTTTCTGAAAACCTGCGAATTTCGCTTAAGACAGTATTGCTTTGTTGGTTAAGGATTTCATCCATACCGTCAAGCAAAATTAAGACTCTGCCTGCATTAAGTAAAGTTTCTATGGCTGAGGAATCGGAAATTCCAGATGTGAGGAACTCCTGGCGGATGTATTTTAATAGGCTGAACTCGTTGGTGACTTTAGATTCTTCAGCAAAATTTCTCAGGGTGATGAAGATCGGAACTAAGTTCCCTGCAAATGTGCCTTGGTTACATTGAATGGCGAGATATTGTAAAAAGGTGGTTTTACCTACCCCAGGTTTGCCTAGTACCCTGAGCTTAGAGTATGTTTCAACTGCCTGTGTACCAGGTATCTGGTTTTGATCGGCATCACCTAAGCCAAAACGGTCAAATAGTTTGGGATCTAGGTTTTGCAGCGCAGTGATTTCTAACCACTGTTGACTGGCAATTTCCTCCAAAATATTCACATCTATATATATGTCATCGATCGCAACGGGACGGCTGATATCCAATAACTGCAAAATCCCACACTGGTATTGAATTTTGTCGAAGCGTTGCGATCGCACTTTTTCCACCAAGCCATCAATATCCAGCACAGGTGTCCGGCCGTATTCTTCTATTTCCATGAATTCTGCCGGTGGATTGCTAGCAATCTCCCGCCAATTCAGTTCTAATACAGAACAAATTTCAATAAAAGTATGACGCTCAACTGGACGACCACTAAAAAATCGCCAAATCGGTTGTCTAGTCTTGAGGTTCACTTCGGCTGACAAATTGTCTTGAGTCCACCCCTTGAGAGCAAATGCTCTTTTAGCCTGTTCAATACCGATGAGTGACGCTTGGAGCGATCGCTTGACCATAGGACAAAAACCTGCTCCTCAAATCATTAACTTTAATTTTTATTAACATCTGCAATCTTATCGCTTTTGTTGTGATACTAGCATTTTACTCCTTTAAAGTTATACAAAATCCTAGAGTATGCTCTCAAATTTTTAAATTTCTGTGTCAAATTCAAACGTTATGCACCTATCTTATACATTTCAACTTTTTGGCAATACCTAAATTCAAACACTTGTCTGTAATGCTTAAGTATGTTTTATAGGATTACTTGCTAATCATTTGCTTGATTTCAAATCATAGTTGCATTACATAGATATCATCTATATATTTTTGTATTTAGAAAGTGGCGTTGCTGAATTCAGATATGAAAATGATTTTGCGTGATTTCAAAACCTCTGTAGAGACGTTGCATTGCAACGTCTCTACACCAAGATTCATATATCTAATCAGCAACGCTTAGAAAATTGTAGTTATACAACTGGCTAAATTATCTCTATTCTTAGATTTGCGTTATTGGACTCAAGTACTAAACCTCATCTATGTTGAAACCTAGAGTTTTTTAAAAGATATAAGCTAACGCGCCTACATATTTCAATATTTTCCGTGTAGACCGTCATTAGTCATTAGTCATTTGTGTTTACCAAGGACAAAGGACAATTGACAAAGGACAACCTCACCAGTTGATGTGTAATCTTATTTGCGTAACAGCTTATTTATGTAAGTTGGGTGGAGTTAAATGCAACCCAACATTACCACCTTATTTATGTTGGGTTACGCTATCGCTGCACCCAACCTACAAAACTACGGTTCTCAAGGGAGACGAAGTTTAACATAAAAATATTATTTTATTATCAATTAAAAAAATATATAAAGTTATTCAAATTTCTGAATTAGTCTATATTTCCTTGAAGTATAGGATAATCAAAAGTTTAGAAATATTTATATATAAAATGTCTAATTATTTAGAAATTTTTCGATTCCACTATCTTAGCTTAATACGCTTGGGTTAAGGGCTACTTGCAAAAATTTTGAGTTTTCAAGACGCGATAAATCGCCGTCTTTACAAGTGTTTTGGTCTTATCTGAACTGTATTGTATTTTAGCTGTGCCACGGTACTACATATATTTTCAGAAATCAAACTGGATTCCTATAGTAATGAGATAGGGACTATAAATCGTTTTTAACTCACAGATGTTATTCCCTATCTATCTATATATTTATTCACCGAGGAACCAACAATGATGTGGATGACACTGTTATCATCAGCAGCATCGGATTTTGAGCCTGTGAATTATAATCTACATTGAAACTATTGAAAGGGTCAACTTTAAAACTTGAACCTTCAATCGGCTTTATGGGCATCACCTTACCGGAAACGACGTGATACGTTAGGAGTTCCTGGATCTTATTAATATTTTCAAGCAATGTCTCTACAGTACCGGCTGGAAGCTTTGCGAATGCTTGATCTGTAGATGCAGAGGCGATAAATGAGTCAACCCCTTTGAGGGTATCTATAAGATTGGCAGCCTTGATTGCATCAACTAGGGTGCTAAAAGAACCAGAGGTTGCGGCACGATCACTAATATCAGCCATTTATTTCACTTGGTTGCGTGTAATTTTGCTAACAATTTCTATCATGATATCCTAGCGTTAGAAATCATGTTTGAGTAAGCGATTGAGTAGCGTATAAATTGTATAAAATGAGCTAAAAAAATTAAATAATTAAAAGTAGAGCAGAATTTAGGAGTCAATGGAAAAATCTTATTAGCAAAAATCCAAGATTTTTTATCGAAACAGAATTCAGGAGTCAGGAGTCAGAATTCAGTTGGGTATTTTGTGCGACACAACGACCGGCGGTAGTTGAGCGTAGCCGAAACTCAGTGCATCGCTGGTGGATAGCGCAGCGTTAGCTCATCCTGGAGCGTCTGAATCCAGGGGTTTAAGACCCCGTAGTCTTCAATCAGTCGGGGATTCAGACCCACGACTGATAGCGCACCGTTAGCGTTCGCGCAGCGTCTCATAGAGAGGAACGAGCGTCACGTCTTGATTCTGACTTCGGAATTCTGGCTTCTGAATTCTTCTTCAATTCACTTTTTCAAAACTAAATTGAAGGAATTTAAATACCCAGTAATAGTTTTAGCTAATGTCTTTTGCTGTTTTTTTGTAGTTATTGCCATTACTTGATATAACCTTCCTTCGGCAACATACATTCTACTTTTAGTGATTTTTCCTCCAGAATTGATGTACTCAATTTCTTTGCCAGGATGATTATTATAACTACGAATATTTCTTTGACTAATTAAATTGCTTTTCGTAGTCTTTAAAGCCATATCTCGTGCATTATTCAGTACAGCTTGTGGGTCAGTTATTTTACCATAACTATAAGGAAAATCATTGTAAACAACTATGTATGCTACTTCCTGTTTTGGCGGTTGCGCGGCAAATATTTCTAAGGTAATTTCCCCCATATAAGTTTTTTGGAATTCGGTATTTCTGTTGGGTCTTCCCGGCATCAAAATAGTAAAGCGACCATCTGGAGCGGTGTATACCTTCCATTGTGGCTGCACGATTTTAGGGACGGCTGGTTTGACAACAACCACCGGAGGTTTAGGTTGACGCGCTTCCACGAGAATAGAACCACCACAGATAAAGGTGGCGGCGATTAATGGCAACAGACTTTTAACTGTCATAAGTTTTACCTTTTGAGATGCTAATCTCACTGATGATGCTAGCTGTTATAACCTAGCAGCACATAAAGCAGCACCTATTAGCCCCACTTGCGGGTTGAGGATAATATACACAGGTATCTCTTCCAGGAGGGGGCGCATCCTGCCTTTTTGGGTGAAGTTTAATAAGAAACCGCTATTTTGGATTAAGGGGAGAATTTTGGGCGCAATCCCACCAGCAATGTATAAGCCACCATAAGGTAGGAGTTTAAGGGCGAGATTTCCGGCTTCTGCGCCATAAGCTTCTATAAATAATTGCAAGGTTTGTTCGGAAAGGCGATCGCGTTTTTCTAGTGCGGCTGTACCAATAGCAGCACCGGGATCGACACTTTTCTCTTCTTGTCCGGCTTCTTGTTCCCAAGTTCTGACGATTTGGGCGATATCTGGTGACTCAGTGGCAAATTTGCGATCGCGCAAAAATTGATAAATCGCCACAATTCCCATTCCAGAAACCACCCGTTCCACAGAAACGCGCTGGATATCATGTTTACCCAACAGGTATCTCAACAGTTGAAACTCGATTTCGTTCCGAGGCGCGAAGTCAGCGTGTCCACCTTCTGAAGGAAAAACTTGATAGTTGTTTCCCTGCTTAATTAAAAATCCTTGCCCTAAACCAGTACCAGCACCAATAATTCCAATCGGGGTTTCGGGTTGAGGTTTCCCAACTTGCAACGGGTGCAAGTCTTGTTTTTGTAAACCTGAAATGCCATAGCCAACGGCGGCGAAGTCGTTAATTAAAGAAATATGTGGGATACCCAATTCTTCTTCTAAACGTTCGGTATCTAGATACCAGGCTAAATTGGTAAGTTTGGCAGTATTTTTGACAATAGGCCCTGCGATCGCAAAACAAGCCTTTTCTGGTATTGGTGTATTACCTTTGACCAAAAACTGCTGCACTATCGGTACTAAATCGGGAAAATCAGCACTGTGGTAACTTTCCTGATAAATAGTATGTAAAGCTGGTGAATCTGATGTTTCAACCAATCGCAGAATAGTTTTCGTACCGCCGATGTCTCCTGCTAGTAACAATGTCATAGAACTTATTTGCGGATTAATGACTTTATTTGTAGGATATACCCAACCTACCAGAACCTATGAACACAAATATCTATCAGAAGTTTAAGCAAATCGAATAACTTCTTCTATGTGGGTTAAATGGGAAGTATCTCCCGTTAGTTCTAATAACCATTCTGGATCTTCGCGTACTACTTTTACCAATGAACATAAAGAAGCCTTGACTTCTGTTTTGGCAATTTCCCCCACCAGCCCCATTGCTCCCCCCAACACAGATGCACCGTGTGCCACTAGCAGGATATCCTCTGGGAAGAACTCAGTAGCTAAACATCTGGCAGTTTGCCCAGAACGTTCTCGCACTTTTTCGTGAGTTTCAGGATATTTGGCGGCGATGCGCGAGGTATAGCTGGTGTCAATTCTGGGGAATAATTTTGCTAATGCTGGAGCTGAAAGCCTTTCGGGTTCTTCTGTCATCCAAGCTGGATTTAGCCATTCACTCAAACCTGTTTCCAATTTAATCGGCAAGTTGAGCAATTCTGCAACTGCGTTTGCCGTTTGTACGGTTCGCAGGAAAGGGGAAGCAAAAATATGACCAATATTTTCTTTTTTCAATCGTCTAGCTAACTGCTGTGCCTGTACCATACCATCATCAGACAAAGGTGGATCGTAGCGTCGTTCGGCGGTAAGAAACCAATCGGGGTTTACGAAATCGAGGCGGTTAGCGTGTCTTGCTATCCAGACTATTTGACTCATAGGTTTAATGATTCCGGTGAATAGGATTCGCCGCTAAACAAATATATAGATATCTGCAAGGAGGGCTGCAAATATTAATATAAGACAAAAATCGTAATAATTATTAATAATATAAATTATTTGGAAAAGTTATAAGCGGCGTTAGTGTAGTTTTATTCATCACAATTGGTATAGCAATCCTGAATCAAACGCGCAGAAACAAAATCCCCGACTTCTTTAAGAAGTCGGGGATCTCTGGGTTGCAATTCTCACAAATCCAATAAGATTAAGATAAATATGAATTTCTACAATTGCTTATAACTTTAACCATCCAAATAATTGCCCTACAGTTAATTGAAAGCCGTTAACTAAATCTGGAACTGGTAATATTTCTTGTTCTTCTTGTAAAAGTTCTGGTTGCTGCTTTGGTGGATAAACTAAAACAGAATGCTCATCTGGATCAATTAGCTAACCAAAGCGACTACCATGTTTTAAACAATGTAAAATATTTCCAGTTACTTTAGTCTGGCTTTGATCAGGTGAAAGAATCTCAATCGTCCAGTCTGGAGATGTCTTAAAGACATTTGCCACTTCTCCACGCTCGTCTAATAAAATCCGTTCCCAAGCAAACACAGCTATATCAGGGACAATTGAACATCCGCCAAAAGTACATCGCAATTCTGGAAATGCAAGGGCAATTTTTTGAGGTTTGGTTACAGAATTGATATTACTGACTAGTTCACCCTGGAGAATACTATGTTTTCCCTGTTGCATTGGCTTTTGAATAATTTGATCGTTGATATATTCTGAGCTAGGCTTTGTTTCTGGAAGCTTTAAAAATTCTTCTAAAGTAAAGGTTTTAGTTAGTGATTTTATCATCTGCTTGTACCTCCCAAGTTTTCATTTAATTAATTACCCTAAATAAGCTTTTTTAACTCGTTCATCACTAATTAATTCTGATGCTGCGCCTGTTAAAGTAATAGAACCAGCTTCCAAAACATAACCGCGATCGGCAATTTGCAGTGCCAGGTTAGCGTTTTGTTCAACTAATAAAATAGTCACGCCTGTAGCACGGAGATTTTCAATAATCGAGAAGATTTCCCGGACGATCGCAGGTGCTAACCCTAAGCTAGGCTCGTCTAACAGTAAGAGTTGTGGTTTACTCATGACAGCACGTGCGATCGCTAACATTTGTTGTTCGCCACCACTGAGGGTTCCTGCTAGTTGATTGCGTCTTTGTGACAAGCGGGGAAATAGCTCAAATTGACGCTGAATATCTGCTTTTATCTCAGCTTGATTGGAGCGAATATAAGCACCCAAAAGCAAGTTATCAAATACTGTTTGCCGCGCTAATACTCTGCGTCCTTCAGGACAATGGGCGATACCAAGTTGTACAACCTCGTGAGTTTGGCGGCGGGTAATATTATGTCCATTATATAAAATTACGCCACTCTTAGAATTAACTACTTTAGATATGGCACGGAGTGTAGTAGTTTTACCAGCACCATTAGCACCAATGAGAGTAACTACCTCGCCTTTTTGAATAATTAAATTAATCTTTTTCAGAGCTTGAATACCGCCATAATTAACATCAAGTTCTTGAACTTCTAAAATTGTATAATTTGGTTTACTATCGGCTTTCATCGGCGGTTTACAGAAATGTTGATTCAAAACCTAACATACATTAATCATACATTTATTAAAACAGTGCGATGCAGAAAAGCCCTGGCGACTAGAAGTCTTAGCTACACAGACTTGTGTTGAGCGGAGTCGAAATACAAAACTCACCTCCGTGGGTTAAAAATCCTTTTGTTTGACCCTAAAAACCAATGCCAGAATACTGCAATCTTTATGATGTACTATTAATTACTGATAAAGATATCAAGCGTCCTGTGGCAAAAGCAGTAGATATTGGTAGCAAACGACTAATTAATTTAGCTCCCGATGCATGGTTACAGTGGGTGACACAGCGTCCTGAAGTCGTGGCGAAAGAAATTCTCGGTTCTGAGTTTCAGTGGATTAGCCGTGAAACAGATGTGTTGATGAAGGCATACAGTCCTACTCACGGAGATTTTTTAGTATTAAATGAACTACAACTACGTTACACAAGACAGATTCCTCTACGGATGAGAGCCTATGCAGCCCTAGCACAAGAACGCTACCGATTGCCAACTTATCCAGTACTGATCAATATTTTGCCGCCTCCATCCGCCTTAACTATTGTCAATAGCTACGAACAGGAATTTTTGGGATTACGTGCCATCCAAGATTATCGCGTGATTAATTTGTGGGAAATCGATGCTGAAATAGTGTTTCAGCAACCACTACCATCGTTGTTACCCTTTGTGCCAATTCTGCGAGGAGGAGCAGAGGTATCAGTTATGCAACGCGCATTAAAGGCACTACGAGCAGATGCACAGTTGAACCAATTAGAATCATTGCTGGCATTTTTTGCTAGCTTTGTTTTAGAAACGCCTTTAGTGCAACAAATGATGAGGTGGGATATGGCAATATTGCGAGAATCGCCTTGGTATCACGAGATTGAGCAAAGAGGTATTCAAGAGGGTGCGCGACGGCAGTTAATCCGAGTATTGGAACAACGCTTTGGCGAAATTCCCCATGAGGTAGAAGTAAGGCTTGAGGGCAAAAATGTAGAACAATTAGAAATTTTAATGGATAGCGCGTTAGCGGAGCTTACCGGAGGTATCGCAGTAAATTCTTTTGAAGAGTTTATAAAAATTTTGTCTGCTTAAATTTCACTGATGCGCTTTGATAAACATTTTTTGCGTGTAATGCTAAATTTCAAGTTACCATAAATCTCACTTACTGAGTGCATCTATACCTGAATGACGAAGCCTGCTGATGTCAGTACCAAAAAATTAATCAGCCTCGCACCCAATAACTGGATAAGATGGGTAACGCAGATTCCTGATATTGTTGCTGGGGAAATTCTAAATAGTGAATTTCAGTGGATTAGCCGGGAAAGTGATGTTTTAATCCGTGTTAGTAGTCCCCAACATGGAGACTTTTTAGTTCTCAACGAATTGCAATTACGCTATCAATCCAATATGCCACGTCGGATGCGTACTTATGCTGCACTTGCGGAAGAAAAATATAACTTACCAACATACCCGGTTCTCATCAATATTCTTAAAACTAGTAACAACGAAATACCCACAAACTTTACGTCAAATATTGGAGGATTACGGGCAATACAAGATTATCGGGTAATTAACCTGTGGGAAATTGATGTCAATATTGCTTTTCAACAACCCTTACCATCCTTACTGCCATTTGTACCCATTCTCAAAGGTGGTGAAAATGAATCTATTATTAGAGAAGCATTGCAAATTCTCCGTGCTGATGAACAACTAAACCAACTGGAAACAGTTCTAGCTTTTTTTGCTACGTTTGTTTTAGAGAATACGCTCGTTCAAGAAATCATGAGGTGGGATATGTCCGTATTACGTGAGTCACCTTGGTATCAAGAAATTTTACGCGAAGGGGAAGCACGCGGGAAAGCTAGCGGGGAACTACGAGGAATACTTTCTGCGATTGAAATTAATTTAGAGTTGAAATTTAGCGATCGCGGTTTACAATTAATGCCACAGATTAACCAGATTCAGGATTTGGAGCGTTTGAAGACAATTTTACGAAATGTTGTGACTGCAAATACTATTGAGGAATTGCAACAGATTTTGTAATTCTCAAGTTAGTTATCATTCGTTGCCCAAATAAGCTTCAATTACAGCTGGGTCGTTTCTAACTATATATGGTTCACCCAAAGCAATCAACTGTCCAAAATCTAACACGGCAATGCGATCGCACAAACCCATAACCAAGGGTACATGGTGTTCAATCAGGATGATCGTCAAACTAAACTGTTCTCGCAGACTACGGATAAATTCACTCAGCTGCTGCTTCTCGTTGGGGTTCATCCCCGCCGCAGGTTCGTCGAGGAGTAAGATTTGCGGTTCTAAGGCTAAAGCACGGGCAATTTCCAGCCGACGCTGATCGCCATAAGCGAAGTTTTTGGCTTTTTCGTCAGCGCGATCGCTCAATCCCACCATCTCTAGTAATTGTAAAGCTTTTCGCCTGCTTTTTTTCTCTTCCCGACGCGCTGGTGGTAATCCCAAAACTCCTGTTAATAGATTACTTTTATTATCTAAATGTCGGGCGATTATTACATTTTCTAGCGCTGACAATTCACCAAATAAGCGAATATTTTGAAAAGTCCGAGCAATACCTAAACCGGCAATTTGATGGGGGCGTAGTTGTGAAATGTTAGCACCTTGATAGCGCAACTCTCCACTAGAAAGGGGAATAAAAGCTGTAATCAAATTAAACAGTGTTGTTTTTCCAGCACCGTTAGGGCCAATTAATCCAAAAATCTCATGTTGATTGACTGTAAAAGATACATTATTCACCGCCACTAAACCCCCAAAACGGCGAGTTAGTGATTTGGCTTCTAAAACAATGTTATTTGTCATTTGTCATTGGTCATTTGTTATTGGTCATTGGTCGTTTCTTATCAGCCTCCTATTTATTAACTTGTCTGCTTAGATGTCTTTGAAATTAATTTTATTAATATATTTTTACACTTTTTCAAAATATCTGGAGTTACAAATCCTTGGGGGAAAAATATAGTTCCTAAGACTATTAATATACCATAGATAATTAATCTACCATCTCTTAAAAATTGGGCTAACCAATTGGGTAATCCTGGTATATCGGCGATTCTTCGCAAAACAATTTCTAATAAAACTTTCAAGACAATAGCACCGACAACCGAACCTAAAAAAGTTCTAGAACCACCGATTAGCACAATTGTTAAATAGGTAATGCTGGCATCAAAAGTACCTTGTCGAGCATTCCAGGTATTGAGAAAATGAGCGCTGATGACACCTACCATTCCGGCAAGAATTGCTCCGAGAGTAAAGGCTAAAACTTTGTAATAAGTGGGGTTAATTCCCATTGCACTGGCAGCTAATTCATCTTCGCGGATAGCAATGAATGCCCTACCTGTGCGAATGCGTTCTAAACGGTAAAATAATACCATATTAACTAACAGGAATGGTACAGCAATCCACAAATATTCAATTTGGCTTTGGAATGGTTGAGGAATACCAAAAATTCCTACAGCGCCGCCTGTAATATCTAAATTTAAGGATACAACTCGTAAAACTTCTACAAAAGCAATAGTTGCGATCGCTAAATAAATTCCCCGTAACCTTAATGCCGGAATTCCCACTATTACAGCTAATATACCGGAGATTAAACCAGCAATTAACATTTCTAATAAAAGTAATGGAATGGGAAATAAATTATTATTAGATGGAAAAACTTTTGTAGATAAAATCGCTGCAATATATCCACCTAAAGCATAAAATCCAGGACTAGCCAAAGATAATTGTCCAGCCATTAGGGGTAAATAAAGCGATAATCCTAATAAAGCCTCCAATACCATGTAGACTATTGGTGATTCATAAGTAGAGAAAAATTCAGCCATTGTAAAATATTTTGATTAAGGAGTCAGGAGTCAGAAGCCAGAATTCAGGAGTAAAAGGGTTTCAGTCACCACTAAATTTTCAATTTTATAATCTACAATTCATGTCGAGTCTGTAGCTTGCTAGTCACAGGGTATCGCTTATAGCTAACTAATTCTGTATTCTGTATTCTGTATTCTTCTTCAAGCTGTTAATATTTGCTCTGCTGTTAACGCCAGTTCAGGAAAAGTTCGTGACACAATTCGTTCGGAACCTCTAAAATCTGTGCGTTGATATTTACCCTCAGCATCTAATAGAAAAACAAATACAGTCGGAACTTTGGGATTTCCCAAATACTCTCTATAACCAATTGCCAAATAATCTACAATCCAATATTCTGTAATACCTAAGCGTTGATATTCATCTAATTTATCAATGTAGTCATCTTCCCAATTAGTTGATGTTACCTCGATAGCTAGCTGGATAGGTTCTTCAAGTGCAGAATAAGCAGAACGATTTGAGCGCCATACATCTTTATCTATCACACTGACATCAGGCTTGCGTCCTTGTTCTATTCCATTGGCAGTTATGGTTTTTAAAACTGCTGTGTTTTTTACTACGTAATTCAGATTTAGACGTTTAATTTCATCATTGAAACTCAACAATATAAAATCAGCGATATCATCATGATTTCTCGTTGCACGCACTTCTACAATTTCCCCATCCACAAGTTCATATAAACCTTCTTCTGGACACTGTTCCAAAAATTGATCGAAAGTTAATTTTTGTCTGGTGTATGTTTTCATCGCGCTGCGTCTCTTTAAACTTTTTGAATAAACCGACGACCTAGCAAGCCTTGGGGTCTAACTAACAACATGATAAATAATATTCCGTAGGCTACGGCTTCTTTGTAACCGGAATATTCTGCCGGTACAAAAGCTTCAACTAATCCAATGAGTAATCCTCCTAAAACTGCGCCGGGAATACTACCTAAACCACCTAAGACAATTACCGCTAAACCCCGCAACCCAAAAGCGATGCCGAAATATGGGCCAGCAATACTAACACTAGAGGCGACTAAGGTTCCTGCTAATCCTGCTAAGAAACTGCTGATGAAGAATGTGAGGATGATAAAGCGATCGCTATTAATGCCTAACAAACTAGCTGTAGTCGGATCTTCTGCGATCGCCTGCATTGCTTTACCATACTTAGTCCGATTGATAAAGTAGGTAATAATTGCCACAATCGCAACTGATACAGCAAAAATTATGATCTGAACGGTGCGAATAGGAATTTCCTTTTCTGGAGTACCAAAATTAATCGAAGGTGGTAAATTACCATAAGTATCGGCAGGGTATGTGTAACTTTCTGCGCCTACCAAATACTGGATTAAGTTCACAATTACTACTGCTACCCCCAAGCTGGAAACAACAGTTAATAAGGGATCAGATCCTTGACGGCGCAAAGGTTGAAAAGCAACCCGTTCCATTACTACTCCAATCAATCCCGCCAAGGTACTTCCTAAAATCAAGGCTATAGCAAATGGTAATTTTATTGGCAAGGCTGCATTAGCTAGCAAGCCATTAAATCCAAAGTTACCACCCATGAGGGCATAAGTGAAATATGCACCCAAGGTAAAAATCGCGCCATGAGCTAAATTGATGATGCCCAGAATTGAATAAACTAAGGTATATCCCAATGCAAAAATTGCATAGATACTACCAATAGATAATCCGTTCAAAAATTGTTGCAGAAATAGAGTGATATCCATATTGCAACTATTTTATAAATACAAATTTTCCGGTATTCCCATCTTTATCCATCTTAATTTTGGCGACATAAAATTCTTTTTGAATCACATCCCCTACTGGTGTAAAAGCAATTTCACCTAAAGGTGTATTATACTTTCCAGCTAGTATTTGCTTGTTCAATTCTGTCCGCAGTTTATCAAGAGGTAACGTGCTGATTTTGGTTTTTTTATCCAACTCCTTAAGAGCTTCAACATAAACCTGCACCGCCGCAAAAGATTGACCAGTAAATTGGGCTGGTTCTTTCTTATATTGCTCTATATAGGTTTGGCGAAATACCTTATTAATCTCACCAGGATATTCAGGACTGTAAGCTTGAGCAATCAACACACCATCGCAAAGGGCTTTACAGACTGATAAAACATTGGGCGTATTTAGACCATTACCACCAATAATTATGCCTTTATAACCCAACTCTCGCAGTTGTCGCACTAAGTTACCACCATCAGCAGCTAGCCCCGAAATAATTACCAAATCTGGTTTTAAGTTAATGGCATTGGTAGCTTGGGCTTGAAAGTCTGTATCAGTAGTTTGGAACTTTTGAACTGTGACTAATTCTAGCCCTTGTTCTTTAACTGCTTTTTGAAAAATCTCCGTTTCTGATTTATTAAATGCGTCATTTTGGGCGTAAAAAACTGCCACTTTTTTAATTTGAGGATTCTGCTTGAGTGCAGCTTTTACGGAATTAGGGGCAACTATAGAAACGGGGGCAGATACACGAGCTACATAATCACCGATTTCGGGAATTCCGTTTGCGGTATTTGATGCTCCAATAACTGGAACTTTGGCACGTTCGGCAATGGGGTCAGCACTAAAAGCTTGCTGTGACAAAGTAGGGCCAACAATACCGACAACTTTATCCTTGTTAATTAAAGTTTGAAAAGCGTTAATTGCTCCAGCTTCATCACCGCTAGTATCTTGGGCTATTAATTTAATCGGAGTGCCATTAATACCACCTTTACTATTGAAATACTTCTCGGCAATTCTGGCTCCCACAAATCCCTCTTGACCGAGTAATGCGACGTTGCTGGTTTGTGCTAAGGCAATACCGATGGGAATCGCCCCCGATGTAGTCGTTGTCTGGGCAGAGTTAGTAGTAGTGTTATTTGGATTACTATTTGGAGTATTTGTCACAGAGCTACCGCCACCACCACAGCCTGTTAGTAGCAAAGCGCAAGTTGATAATAATGCTGTTGTCTGAGCGATCGCGTTGTTCATCGTTAAATAATCATGTAGTTATTAGATATTCGGCAAAAGCTCACAGTAATGTTCATAATCTACAAACAAAATGACGCAGATTTATACTTTTGCACGAATTCTATTAAATCATTCTTATTTCACCATGCAAAGACAAATATTCAAAGTGCTGCTAAATACAAATTATTATAATTAGTAATGATTTTATCATTCCCCATCAGTTTAGTTGAATCCTAAGTAAGCACTTTTAAACCCCTTTTTCGCTACCAGGTAATCCTTTGGGTTCGTAGTGACGGCAACCGTTACATGGGCCGTCGGGATTGACAGCACAACGCATATAACCAGAGCGGGCATTAAATTTGCAGCTGATATCGCCAATTAAATAACCTACCCCTTCTAAATAATAGCGATCGCTGTCAATCGGTCTAAGGTTTTGCCGTCCCTGCACTACTGAAAAATTCATGGCTGCTTGCCTCATCCGTAGGCGCGATCGCTCATGGGTTTTGCGGATCGCCCACAGAGAAATCAGGGACGGTAAAAAACCAACGGCAATTACTAAAAGTGTCTTTAACACCTTCTTTTTACCTCTTCTGTGCGCTGATTGATTGTCCCTGATGTTGCACTCTGGTTTACGGAAGTGCAAATATTAGGGCAGTTTTGCCTAATTGCAACCATAGTTGGTGGCGATTAGCAATGGCAGTGTAGTATCTAGCAATTTTAACGAAGAAGTTCCTTCTGCCACTTCAATCAGCATAACTGTTACAACCCCAGGCGTGAACTGCCGTTGAATGTTGATAATTTTAAGATTTGTTGACTAATGCCTTTTTGCACAAGTGTCTTGTGTCAGTCTCCGCCCCATTCTTGTTTTTTCTGTGTCGCTGCGATGCTAATCTTTTTTTGGTTTGCTGACGAAGTTGCTGTGCTAGCAGTGCGGCTTCCCTTTCGGCTCGGAATAAATCAACTTTTCGCGTCGTCAAAATAAATGATTCGTCAGGTTTTCGTTTCACCCAAGGGACACTAATTGCGAAATACTGACAAATTTGTTTACCTAGCTCCTTCTTCAAAAGTGGGTAACGTTTTTGACTATTCAGTGTGTTAGCGATCACTTTCAACTCCAATATCGCTGCTTCCAACTCTCCCGCCATCTGATTGATGCGCTCTACTTGTGTTATCAAACGCTCTCGTTCACTGATGATTTTTTCCTGTTGGGGTTGCAGTGGCACTATTGTAGTAGTTACAGGTGTAGGCTGTAACAGCGAGACTTTCAGCAAAATGGGCTTTTTGTCCGTGTCTAAGATTTTTTTCATACTACCTCAAGTAAGGCTAGCTGACTTTTAAGGCATTTTAGCAGCAAAATAGTATATTTGTACTATAAATTTTTTATACGAGATTTAATCTGAGGAATTTTTACTATTTTGTGGGATGGGCAATATGAGCGTCCCTTGTATTTCCGGGCGGGCAGGATGCCCACTTCACAAGAATCATCTTTTAATTCAGCAACGCTCAACTTTCCAAACATTCTCTAAAGGCAAAATATTTGCCAGCGCTGATAATATTTCTATAGAATTCATATTTGATTTTTGAAAAAATGAGATTAAGAATATACCAAATATCTGATACCGAAGAAATTATGAAGTTGTTCTACGACACTATTCATGAAGTGAATATTCATGATTACACACAAGAACAAGTAGATGCTTGGGCACCAGCAAATATGGATATTGACCTTTGGATAAAAGGTTTATCAAGTAAGTTTACTTATGTAGCAGAGGAGAATAGTAAAATTATCGGTTTTGGGGAATTAGAGGCTAATGGCCATATTGACCGTTTTTACTGTCATAAAGATTTTCAAAGAAAAGGGATTGGTAAAAAAATTTTAGAGCAGCTTGAATCCAAAGCAAAAGCTTTAGGAATTGAAAGATTATTTACAGAAGCTAGTATTACAGCTAAACCGTTTTTTGAAAGCCAGAATTTTATTGTTGTGAAACAGCAAGAGGTGGAACGGAGAGGGCAAAAGCTGACAAATTTTATTATGGAAAAATCAATTTATTAATTAAGTAAATTATTTCTAAAAGATTGACTTAAATCCATTGATAGTATTAAATTTATTTCAATAACTGAAGGCTAAAACTATAACGCACACTACTGGAGCGGCAAGGCTAAAATGCAATACAGTTCAGTTAAGCATCTCTTTCTTCTCTCTGCGTTCTCTGCGCCTTGGTGGTTCGTTAAAAAAACGACTTTGGTGACAGAGTTTTAGCCTTAACTGAACCGTATTGGGCTAAAATATTGCAAAAAAATTGTAGGTTGGGTGAAGCGGAGCGCAACCCAACATATATCAGAATGTGGGTTACGTAAAGCCTCCACCCAACCTACATCTAATCACTACTTAAGATAGATTTACTCGATCAATAGTCTCTGAATTAATTTTAAATTGCAGTTTTTCTCGTAATTGTTGTGCTTGCTGATAAGCTTCTGTCCGCCCTTTGTTTGAATTGTGTAATTCTGCTGGTTCCAAAGGCTGAATATAGTAATGCAAGCGAGTTCTCATTGCCCAAATTCCCATTGAAGGAAACAGAATTAAGGCAAACATCAAAGGCGATACAGGTAAGAATGGTAATTTGACTAGTCGTTGCAATTTCTGGAAATTAACAGCCCAGGGATGTAAAAACTCACTCCCGATGCAAACTACTGGGAGAATGGGAATATGATAGCGATCGCTGAACTTAACAAAACTCACATCAAATTTTTCTAGTTGATAGCGTCTTTTCCAACCTTTCAGAGGGCCACGGATACCTTCGGGTGCATATAAGATGATTTTATCTTGGGCCATAGCTGCCTCAAAATCATCTAATTCGGCTCGCACACCACCCAAAACCTGCGACCATTTAGGCGGTAGCCACCAAATAACCCAAGGATGATCGAATAATGCTGGGCTTGCTACGGGTTGTACCACCCATCCTCTAGCTTCACTTAATAAATAACCCAAAGTCAAAAAGTCCCAAGGAAAACTCATCCCTGCGTGATTCATTGCCACAATCAATGGCCCTGTTTGCGGCAAGTTTTCGACTTGTTTTAATTCTCCCCGAAAATAGTATTTAACGATGGGGCCGAGAACTTCTTTGCGAAAGGCTTGTTGATATTTGGGATCAAATTCACCAAGTTCTTTTCGGGGTGAACGGAAACCAAGACGCAACCAGCGAATCAGCATCGCTAGATAAAATCCGCCAGGAATTAAAAATAGTCCATATTCTAGCCAATTCCAACCGTCTGTATCGGTATGATAGTGCTGCCAATGGCGGTTAAATAAAATTAGCCAGCCTGGAGGGTACCAAAGACAAAACCAATCAAACCAGCTAAATATATAGCCTTCACCTGGTGCATTTTCCAGTTGAGTATCGAGGAGGTTTTGGGAGTGTTGATTAATCAAAACGGTTAAAGTTCAGGCAAACATTTGATTAAAAGTGCATTATAGCTTTATAGTTTTGCCATTGGTATCTGACTCAGGATAAGGGCATCTCAAACACTAATGACAAAAAGGTTTAGAGAAATTATTCTGTTGGAATAAGCACGCAACGATTACGTTGGGAGCATCCCCATTTTTCAAAAATCCACGGAACTAAGGCACAAACCCTTTATAACTGTCTTCCCTTTGCGTTCTTCTCTGCAAGGCGTTGTGCTAATGCGGTTCGTTTCTTTATTCTCTTATTGCGCTCAAGAGAATATTTATAATGTAAAAAATTAAGTTCTGTATGAAGCATAGCAATTTAACGTTCCATAAATTTGCAAGAATGCGTAATGCTTGAAAATCATCAAATTGCTTGGCAATTATACTATTTTGGCATCACACAGCAAGAAAATTTAATATTTATTTTATAGTTAGCTTCTTAGGTCGCACAACCTTACAACAGTGAGCATTCATCAGAACTGTGGCAGAGGAGTTAAATCAGTGAATAACAAGTAATTAAGACTAATAAATGATATTGGTGTTTCGCCAAAAGATGAAATTGATAACAACTAATGATTATTTAAATTCTTCCTCAAGTTGGAGCCAGATGGCAAGACACTTGTCCTAATCTTCCTATTATGGAACTAAAAAAGCCACTAAAAATTTCAGATTTAATCCGTGAACTTCGGCAGCAACTGGATCTTTCTCAGGAAAAATTTGCAGCCAAGTTGGGAGTTTCCCTGCGAACAGTCAATCGCTGGGAGAACGGATCTACAGTGCCTTCACAGATGGCACTAAAGCTGATTGAAGAAATGTTACAGAAGATGGGCGAACCAGGCAAAAGACTACTGAACGAGTATCTCCTGAAAGCGGAGCAACGGGAGGACTCTTAAGATGATGCTGAAAGTATCCGAAAAATTTTTGATGATTCGCTCTTGGTTACTAACTTATGGCGTGATGATTCTGGCAGTCATAGCGGCGCTGCTGCTGACACAACTATTGCTACCAGTTTTTGATCCGAGCGTATTTACATTATTTTATGCTGCTGTGGCAGTCAGCGCTTGGTACGGCGGCATGAGACTTGGAGTATTAGCGATCGCATTATCTGTTACAACTGCGCTGTATTTTTTGCTGGAGCCAGTCTACTCGTTCGATTTTCTCAGCCTAAACGTTTTAGTACAATTAACCACATTCTCACTAGTATCCTTCTTAATTACCGCCCTCTCTTCAGAGTTGCGAACTGCCAGACGCAAGGCCGAGACAAGCCTGAAATTGTTGCAAAATAGCGAAATGCGGTTTAGCAGACTGGCAGAATCCAACATCATTGGAGTTATTGTCACTGATATGAAGAATGGCTCCATCATAGAAGCAAATGATGCTTTTCTAAAAATGGTCGGCTATACGCGAGAAGATTTGGCGGCTAACCAAATAAAGTGGCGTGAGATTACCCCACCTGAGTATCTGCTTTTGAGTGAGCGCTCAGTGGAAGAACTGAGAACAACCGGAGTCTGTAAACCCTTTGAGAAAGAATATATCTGCAAAGATGGCACAAGAGTTCCCGTTTTGCTCGGTTCTGTCCTCGTGGAAGACAGTGAAGAAACTGTCATTGGCTTTGTTGTTGATTTGAGCGAACGCAAACAAGCCGAACAAATCTTGCACGAGAAGGAAGAACGTCTGAGGTTAGCTAACGAGCGTTTTCAGTTAGCAGCATCGGCGGTTAACTGTCTCATTTATGACTGGAATGTAGTACAGGATACCGTTGAAAGAACCGATGGGTTAACCCGAATTTTGGGTTATTCTCTCGATATTGCAGAACCAACAGGTAATTGGTGGCGAGAACTTGTGCATCCAGAGGATTTGCCGCGCGTACAAGAGGAGTCGGCGATCGCTTTGGCAAATAGCGATCGCTATACTGCTGAGTATCGCATTCGCAACCAAGATAACCAGTACGTCTATGTACTCGATCAAGGAATAGTGGTGCAACGGGATGCTGATGGAAAACCAGTACGCATTGTTGGCAGCACTACAGATATTAGCGATGTCTACGACGGGCTTTACTTACGCAAGCAAGCAGAGAAAGCAGTCCAAGAAAGTGAAGAACGACTCAGAAGTTTTCTTAAAGCAAATATAGTTGGCATTATCTTTGGTGATGTGAATGGTAGTATCACTGAAGCCAACGACGAATTCTTGAGAATTGTGGGCTATACCCAAGCAGATATTCAGGCAGGTAGACTACGCTGGAGTGATATTACGCCTCCTGAGTATCAATATTTAGATGAACTGGCTATTGCCGAGGCAACAGTAAAGGGAACCTGTACACCTTATGAGAAGGAATGTATTCGCAAAGATGGTTCTATTGTCCCAGTTGTAGTTGGCTACTCTCTTTTAGGAGAATCTGGGCAGAACTCAGTTGCATTTATTCTTGATATTAGTGACCTCAAGCAAGCTAAAAAAGCGCTGAGTCAGAGTCAAGAGCAATTTCAAGCTTTTATGGACAATATTCCCGCCGCAGCATGGATTACGAATGCAGACGGGCGTATACTTTACCTCAGTCCAACTTATCTGACCATATTCGATGTAGCAACCAAAAAAGCGATTAATAAAAACATTTTTGACCTATATCCAGCCCAAATCGCTCAACCCTTACTTGATAACATTAGAATAGTTGCCCAAACGAATCAGGTTGTTGAAACCATCGAGTCTGCCCCACGCACAGATGGCACTCTAGGGGAATTTTTGGTATATAAATTTCCCATTGCAAATGCGACAGGGCAACGTCTAGTAGGAGGGGTTGCAGTTGACATCACCGAACGCGAACGCATCCTTCGTGAACGCAAACTTGCAGAACTTGCTTTGCAAGAGCGCAGTGAAAGGCTCAAACTGCTCTCTGAAACCACCAGTGATTTGCTTTCAACCGAGCGTCCGTTGGATTTAATGAACAGTTTGTTTAGTAAACTTTCGGCGCAAATGGATTTGCATTTTTACTTCCACTATCTAATTGAGACACACGAAAATCAGCAGAAACTTCGGTTAGTAGCTTGGAATGGTATTACTGATGAAGTATTTCAAGCAATTGAATACCTGGAATTTAATCAAGGGATGTGCGGACTAATAGCGCAAGAACGCCGTCAAATTGTCGTCAACAATGTGCTGAACTCTACTCATCCAAATGCCCACATCCTCAAGTCTTTAGAAATCACAGCTTATGCAGGTCAACCCTTAATTGCTCAGGGAAAGCTGCTTGGTGTCCTCTCCTTTGCCAGCCGCACCCGTACTCACTTCAACTCTGGGGAAATTGCCTTACTACAAGCAACTTCCGATCAGATAGCGGTTGCTTTGGAACGCGCTGAGTTAATGACTTCGTTACAGCGACGCAAAGAAGAATTGATCCAAGCGAACCGGATTAAAGATGAATTTTTGGCGGTTCTTTCTCACGAACTTCGCACGCCGCTAAACCCGATTTTGGGATGGTCAAAGTTACTGCAAACTAAAAAGTATGATGAAGCAACCACCACTCGCGCTCTCGAAACCATTGAGCGCAATGCCAAGCTTCAGACTCAACTAATTGAAGACTTGCTAGATGTCTCTCGCATTTTACAAGGTAAGCTGAGTTTGAATATTGCTCCTGTAAATCTGGAAATTGCGATCGCATCTGCAATAGAAACTGTGCGTCTAGCTGCCCAAGCTAAATCTATCAATTTGCAATTTACGATTTTAGATTTTGGATTAGAAAATTCTCACGGGAATTTAGAATCTATCGATTTTAACAACCAATCTGATAATCTCCAATCCCAAATCCAAGTTACGCTTCCAGCATCCCAAAGGTGCAATGCAAAATTCCTCGTAACTGGTGATTCTGGTCGATTGCAGCAAGTTATCTGGAATTTACTTTCCAATGCGATTAAGTTTACGCCTCAAGGTGGAGAGGTAGAAATTAGTTTACAGTCTGTTGGTTCTCAGGTTCAACTTCGAGTCAGTGATACAGGTAAGGGAATTAGCCCAGATTTTTTACCATTCGTATTTGACTACTTCCGACAAGCTGATGGTGCAACTACGAGAAAATTCGGGGGATTGGGATTAGGATTAGCTATTGTTCGTCACATCGTCGAGCTACATGGGGGCACAGTTAAGGCAGAAAGTTTAGGCGAAGAACAGGGAGCAACTTTTACAGTCATGCTACCAACGATTAAGATTCACCCAGATAGCCACCAGATTCGTATACAACCTGATGATTTGCCCAATCTAAATGGGGTAAAAGTTCTACTTGTGGATGATGAGCGTGATACGCGAGAGTTAATTGCTTTTATTTTGGAGCAATCTGGCGCGGTGGTAAATCAGACAGCATCGGCTGTGGAAGCATTACAAACTATGCCTCAGTTCCAACCAAATCTGCTGTTAAGCGACATTGGAATGCCAGAAATAGACGGCTATATGTTGATGCGTCAAATCAGAGCGATGTCACCAGAACAAGGAGGGACAATTCCAGCGATCGCTCTTACAGCTTATGCTGGTGAGGCTGACTACCAACAGGCAATCGCCGCCGGATTTGGGCAGCATATCACCAAACCTGTAGAGCCAGCTAAATTAGTTCGAGCGATCGCTAACCTAATTTATGAGGGGTAGTAGTCTGTCCCATTAATTTTGCTAGGTTTGTAGTAAGCACTTTAGTGCTTGAATATTTGAGGACTAAAGTCCTCACTACAAGCGTATTCACCACTCATAACTAATGCGATAGACCACTAGTAGTGGTTCATTGCATTAGTTATGAGGGTTAAAAAAACGAACCGCGAAGACGCGAAGTACACAAAGGAAGAGAAATAAAGAATGAGTTAACCCAGCAAAATTAATGTGATAGACCAGGAGTTAGGGGTGAAGTTTTTGACTAATGACTAATTTTGAGAACTTGCTTCAATTTTGCTTAACCAAATCACTAGGTCATCTGCATGAATTTCTATCTCACTTCCTAAAGTTTTTACATACAGCAGTCCCTTACTAATGGTTAAATCTAGGATAGGATACCATGAATCTCTTGTCTGGATTAAAAGATCCGATGTAATTCCTCGTTGTAAAGTATTCTTGCGATATTTCCACCAAGCTCGCCATAAAAGGACAGATTTAGTACATTGCAAGCTATAGTTTTGAGGGATTTGGCAGTATTGATAGTGATAGAAACCACGACTATCTATGTTTCCTTTAAGGAGATAATTGTATTCTGGCAAAGCCTGATTTAGTAATTCCCAATGGGATGAATTAGACAAAATCAAGAATTCCGTTTGTGTGGTATTTAGTTGGGCAGTGGCAATTATTCCTTCAGCCTTTGTTGCTAGATGGTTAGTGTTATAAATTGTTTGTGCTGTTAAGGAACGATTTGCCAATAAAATATCTTTTTTCTGGATAGAGTTGCATACGAACTCTCGAACTAAATCTAAATCAGACAACATAAAATTGTTTATACTAAATCAACTAGTGTTGTAACTTCTAGAACACTCTGTATTTAGTAATTACACTGCTTATGGCCGTTAATCAGGATAATTTTCAACTCACAGCTATTTTCAGGTAAATAGACCACACAGTAGGGGCGCAAGACCATAGACCACGCGGTAGGAACGCAAGACCTTGCTCCCCTACCCAAATGCAGGGATAGGATGTTTTTTTACCAGAAGTCCCGAAACCTTTGCATTCATTAAAATATTCTCCCCGGATATGAAAAAATACTAATTACTGCAAAATTACTGTGCGTTCGCTGATTTTAAGGCAGTCAAAGGAATTAATTCCTTGAGGGGTAATGATTAAGAGGATTTTTGAAGCAACTCCTGATGAGAGTGGATTTGGGGGTAGTTTGAGTAGAGGATGATGTCAGGTGGTGGTGCATCGATGAGTGAGACAGAAGTAAAAATAAGCTCCGAGCGGATAGACGATATTCCATTAATAGTTAAATGGCTTGCTCAGATAGAGATAGCCAAACATATCGACCAAAAACTGAAGAAGCCGCACGGAAACCACCAAGGAATGAGCTACGGGCAGTTGAGTGTATTATTACTAACGTATATAATCACTCAATCAGACCATCGGTTATGTGCAGTCGAAGAATGGGTAGAAACACATCGAAAGATTTTGGAATTGACAACGGGGTGGTCGATAGGAAACAAAGATGTCAGTGATGACCGATTGGGAAGGGTAGTAGAAGAATTAGGCAAGCAATCACTTGCTAGACAAGAAATAGAAATTAAATTAGGAAGGCAGATAATTAGAGCATACGAATTACCGACAAAAATTGCACGCACAGACACAACAAGCTTCAGTGTAAATCATGAAAACACAAGTCATCTAGAAGACAATCTATTGCGTCATGGCTACTCCAAAGATAAACGCCCAGACTTATTGCAATATCGTCAGTTACTAGCAACGCTCGACCCGATGGGAATGCCCTTAGTCAGCGCCACTCTTGAAGGCAATGGAGCCGATGACCCTTTATATTTTCCCACCTGGCAAAAGATACAAAAAGTAATTGGGCACAAACATTTTGTCTTCATCGCTGACTGTAAGGCTGGTTCGATCTCAACCCGTGCCAACATCGCATTAAATGGAGGATTTTACTGTGTTCCCTTGCCAATGAGCGGACAAAACCCCCAATTGCTCAAACAATGGGTAAAACAATCATCAACAGAAATCATCGATATTCGTTTACCCCAACAAGAAGAACAAGAAACTGCTGTTGGTAAAGGTTTTGAGGTTGAGTTGGGTAAGTTTTGGTTAAATCCAGAAACAAATAAATGGGTTCGTTGGCACGAACGCTATTTGGTAGTTTATTCCCACAAGCTTGCTCTAGGAGCGATTGATAGTCAAAACAAACGCATCAATCAAGCTCAACTTGCCTTGGAGAAATTAGCCAATAAACCAGGAACCGAGCTAGATGTGCTTACTTATAAGGTTGAGAATATCCTCAAACGCCATCGCGTTACTGATTTTTTCTCAACTACGATTACAGAACAAACACGAACAGAAACTCGCCATCAAAGACGAGGACGACCCTCAAAAAATACTCTACAACAACAGGTTACTTCGACACGGCTTCAACTCCAAATTGAGAAAATTGATAGTGCAATTGTTGAAGCAGAAATTTTGGCTGGTTGGCGATTGTACGTAACTAATGCACCTCCCGAACAGCTAACTTTATCTGAGTCGGTAATGTATTACCGAGACGAATGGCTTCTTGAACGCGGTTTTCATCGCTTTAAAAGGGGTTCTTTGCCTGCTTTACCGATTTACTTCCAGAATCAAAACCGAATCACTGGCTTGATGTTTTTATTAAACATTGCTTTGCGCGTTTTTACCCTTATGGAGTTTGTTGTCAGGCAGGCACTTCAACAAGCTGAAGATTCTTTGCAAGGTCTTTATGATGGCAATCCCAAACGAAAAACTCCTCGTCCTTCTGCCGAACAAATGCTTAAGGCTTTTTGTCACCTAACTCTTTACTTCCTCCCTGATTCTACGGTCTTCATTACCCCTATTAACCAGCTTCAAAAACAGATTCTTTTATTGATGAAAATCCCTGAATCCATTTATGAGCTTGAACTTAAGCCCTGTAAGACATAATTCTCACTCACAAGGTCAAAATGAGCGAACGTCCAGAAATTAACAATGTCGGCATTCATAATCTCATGACTCGACAACCCCATGACCAATTCGCCAAGGAATATCTAGAGGAGTTGTTAACCTCTTTAGGTAAAGTAGAAACCAGCAAAGATGTTAAAAGCGAAGTTCGTGAGATAGATGTTTGGTTTGTCCCCAATACGTCCTCATCTAATACATCAGAATTAGGTTTATTGGCGAAAATGGCTGCTACTAGTTGTCTATTTGAACCGTTCCGTAATGCTCCCAGTGAAGTAGAAATTAGGAGTTGTTTATTAAAGTTATATACGGTTCATGGAGATTTATTACGACAAGCAAAACGGTCTTTGTCAGAGGGAGAATTGCCATGTTTATGGATCTTAACTCCTTCTTGTTCTTCTAGGATGCTGAACGGATTTGAGGCGAAAATTCAAGAGTCAGAGAATTGGGTTGAGGGGGTTTATTTTCTGCCAGAATTGTTGAAAGGAGCGATCGTAGCCATTAATCAGTTACCTGTTGTTGAAGATACTCTTTGGTTAAGGGTGTTAGGGAAGGGAAGGACGCAAAAACAGGCGGTAGAAGAGTTGGTTCAACTGTCAGAAGGAAGTTATAAATGGGATCAACTGCTAGAGATTTTAGCTTCTTGGCGCAAAAATATAGAGGTGAAAGATAATGTAAATGATGAGGATAGGGAGTTGATTATGAACTTATCACCAGCTTATCTTAAGCAACGAGAAGAATGGCGACAAGAAGGGTTGCAAGAGGGAAGACAAGAAGGAGAGGTGACATTGCTACTTCGCTTACTCCGGCGACGCTTTGGGGAAATTGCTCCTGATTTAGAGCAGAGAATTACCAGTTTATCGATTCCCCAGTTGGAGACGTTGGTGGATGCCCAGTTAGATTTCTCTAATTTAGATGATTTAGTAACCTGGTTGTCAGCGCAAAGTTAATTTCAATAGGTAAGTGATCATGATAGGGAGTTGATATGAACACGATCATGTTTTGAATCATTTTGAAGCGGTTTCTCAGCAGTTGTCCAAAATGTAGATCCCCCAACTCTCCTTAAAAAGGGGGTTTCATTCCCCTATTTTGTAAGCAGGGCTATGGAGGATCTAATACTTCTATCCCCTTCCATTACCAAATCACACTATTGTAAAATTACTGAGTTCAATAGTTCCAGTGAATCCTGTCACCTCAATGATGGCATCAGTAGCCTGATTAAACCCTGCTGTTGCATTATAGCAACAAAGGTACGGCTACCAAAGGTGAATTGAGCAGCAATTCCATCGCCTTTCGGCTTTGGAACAGCAGGTAATGTACTGGCTACAAATAAATCAAGAATTGACTACTATTTAGTTATTTACACACCAAAATTGTGCCTACTGTATCTAAAGCAAAACTGTTTGATGCTGTAGAAAGCTTGATTAGGCGTTCTTTAATTGAGACAGAGGTTGGTGGCTATACCCATTCACCTATTGTAATGGAATATGTCAGAGAGGTATTTACGGAGGAAATTCTTCCTTGAATCAACTAACGAGATCAGCGATCGCTCCTGAAGGAGAAACTACGCTTTCAGGTTGATAGCGAATACCAGCTTGCTTGAAGCGATGTAAAGCTTCACCCAAGCGATCGCAGTCGGCAATCAAACTGATCCTGACATAACCCTCACCTGCAACCCCAAAGGCATTACCTGGAGTCAGAACAACGCCAGTTTGTTGCAACACGTTCAGGGCAAAATCAGTGGAACCCATACCAACGGGACACTTCACCCAAAGATACATTGTCGCCTTGGTTTTGGGGATATCCCAACCCAACTCTCCTAACCCATCAATCAGGAAATCGCGGCGGGTACGGTAACGTTGTTGTACTTCGTGCAAATAGACATCTGGCAATTGCAAGGCGGTTTCAGCTGCTTTTTGTAAGGCAGAAAAAATGCCGTAATCCAAGTTAGTTTTTAGTGTCCGTAAACCTTGAATTACATGGCGGTTCCCCACCACAAAACCAACGCGCCAACCAGCCATATTATAGGTTTTAGATAAGGTGTGGAATTCTACACCAATATCTTTCGCGCCGGGAATTTCTAGCAAGCTAGTGGGTTGATAACCATCAAAAGCTAACTCGGCATAACATAAATCATGCACCAGCAAAATTTCATATTTGCGGGCAAAGGCGACGATTTCTTCAAAGAATTCGCGGGGTGCTGTGGCAGCAGTGGGATTGCTGGGATAGTTGAAATAGAGAATTTTAGCTTGTCTGGCAACCTCATCAGGAATCGCAGCTAAATCGATTAACCAGTCATTCTCTGGTTTCAGAATCAAGCTGTGAATTTTGCCGCCTGCGATCGCCGGGCCGCGAAAATGGGCAGGATAAGCTGGGGAAGGAACCAGAACTAAATCACCAGGGTTAACGTAGGCGATCGCTAAATGGGTTAATCCTTCTTTAGAACCCAGCAATGGCAAGGCTTCGCTATCGGGATCGAGAACCACACCATAACGGCGATGATACCAATTAGTGATGGCACGACGAAAACTAGCAGTCCCTTCAAAGGGCGGATAACCGTGATTGGCGGGATCTTTCAAGGCTGCGATCGCCGCTTCTACAACTGGTGCTGGTGTTGCACCATCGGGGTTTCCCATACCCAAATCAATTAAATCTAACCCTTGTTCCCGTGCTTTCGCTTTTAGTTCATCTAAACGGGCAAATACATAAGGTGGTAGTTTTTGTATGCGTTCTGCTGGGACAATCCAATTTAAACTCATTCTTCAACCTCGTCACTGATTCCCTTGGGCGAAACTCGATTCATGTCTTTACTATCTATAGGTGCAGTGGTGGAAACCATTGCTGCCATCAACTGTTCTGGCGCGACTTTAAATGGTAGTCGATGGATGTCAGAATTAGGAACTAGAGCAATTTCGGCGGCTGTTTGTAACTCACCTAATGTAATATTGCCCAATCCTAAATCACTTAATTTTTGGGGTAGTCCAATTTCTGTGTAGAACTTTAACAGCTGTTGTCGTGCTGATGCTGCTAGTTGATTGCCTTGTAGCATCTCTTCTAAACGCAATTGCACCAAAATCCCAAAAGCGACTTTTTCGCCATGAATACTGCCATGTCCTGAAATATGAGTTAAACCATTATGCACGGCATGGGCAGCAACTGTGCGACACTGCGCCCCTCCAAGTCCTCCAACTACCCCAGCTAATAAAACACTTGCGTCTACGACTTCTCGCCAAACTTCGCTACCTGGTTCCTTCAAAGCTGCGGCTGATTTTTGCAAGAGGATATCTCGCAAAACTCTTGCTTGTTGCACCGCAGCAATAATTAAAGTGTCTTGCAAATGCCCACTGCTAACTGAGGCTTCATACCACTTAGCGATCGCATCACCAATTCCAGCTACTAAAGTTCGTTGTGGTGCAGTTTGAATCAAGTCATAATCGAGTATCAGTAAATCGGGACAACGAGACAGCCCCACATCGTAGAGAAATGCCCCATTTTCCGAATAAACATTCGACAAGGCACTCCAAGCTGCACAGGTAGCCCCTGATGTCGGAATTGTCACCACTGGTAACTGTAACTGCTGTGCGAGTAATTTCGCTGTATCTAAGGCTTTGCCGCCACCAACACCAATAATCACATCAGCTTTATGTTCTTTTGCCTTCTTCTGTAAAGATTTCAGGCTAGCTTCGCAGCAATCTGCACCATAAGAAGCTTGGACAGGATGTAACTGTTGCGTTTCTAAAACTGGTTGCAAATTCTTTCGGCTGATGGCGAGAGTCGATTCACCTGCCACAATTAAGGGACGACTTCCCAAACAGGCAATCTCTGCTGCGGCTGCTTGCAACACCCCAGAACCACGGATGACTTTTGCCGGGGCAACTGTGAGCGTAAATAATAAACTAGAGGTTTGAGTAGACAAAGAAGGTTGAGTAGAAAGTTGATTAGACATATAATCTAGTTTGCCAAAACCTTGATATTTCTTAATCTAATAGACTTGCAACCAAAGATACTTGTTGCCATCTGGCAACAAACTTGCATCTGAATCAACTAGGTTTTAACCGATCTAATCGCTAATTGGTTAAGCCATTTAACGACGTTGCTTGAATCTGTGATGTCCATTAGCCTGAAATTCCGAACTATCAAAGTTTTGAATAACCGTATGATTAACTAACATTACCACTCTCAGATTCTCAAGAAAAGTGATTGAGAACTGAATCGTCTGTCGATGGTCATTTCAGCTATGGATAGATGCGTTAGGGTTTACAGATCGATGTCCGCTCCCACGCCGTTTCCTTTGGCTGCAAAAAATTGTAAAAATGTCAATAGTGGCAATTACAATAACAACTGACAAATCACAACTGTTAGTATCCATTACCCGCAGGCTGATCGAGCTTTTTCCACAGTAGAATCACGAAAGTGTGAATATCTTAATCTAATAATAACTATTAATGTATCGGTAAATACAAAAGAAATTATGTCATTCTGATAACAAGCATTGGATTGGGAATTGGGAGCAGGGGGGACAAGGAGAATTGGGGACAAGGGGAAAGACTTGTTTCAAGTTATCACCTCTTGTCCCCTTGTCCCCTTGTCCCCCCTGCTCCCTCTGCCTCCTTCCCATTCCCCATTCCCTTAAGCGTTAGATTTTGGCAATTGGGCGAATTTGTCTGTGTAAATTTCCACTGTGACTGGTGAATTTTGATGAGAAACTAGCGATCGCTTGGCCTCACCCAAGTAAACTGGTACAGAAACCCCTGTTTCTGGGTGGATAATCACGCGGGCGCGAACTGTCAACTTGTCGTCTTCCCGTGTACCTGAACGACCATAAGAAAATAGATTACTAGCTGCTTGACGTAAAGTTGCTTCTAATTGCGTAGGTGTAATTTTGGGCGATGTAGTAATAACCGCTTGTGTTGAGCCATTGTCATAAACTAGAGTGTACTTCGTCGCTCCTGGAATCACAGCCCGACTCAAGGGAACTATCGACAGTGCAAATAAACCACCTGTCAGCACCAGCATAAAGCCAGTCGTACCCACCAGCCGAAAGCGGATGCCCCATTTGAGAATAAAAGCCAAAACTGTTAAGGCAGCGAATACCAAGGTAGCGATACCTGACCATTGGGTGTACTGAAGAAAGTTAGCTGTTGTGAGCATAAGGTAGGTTATGGATGCGTCTTTTTTTTCGTCACCGACATACCCATTTTACCGAGAGCTTACACCATAAGGGTTATCGTATGTCTTTAATGCTAATCAGAATATTGGGTGGTTAGATGCGTACTTCTAGGTCGAAGCAAGCTACGGGGAGCATCTTCAAGATTTGCGGCTTGTCGCCAGACATCGTAGTTTTAATAAAGTTTAAACTTGCGTTTAGCCTAAGTTTAGTGGTGAAATGGAGCCAACCTCAGAACAATTGAAACAGTTATATAGAGTCTTGACTTGGCTAACGCAAATGTATCTCCCGATTTACCTAGTTACCTTAGATGAGCGAACAGATAACATCGTAAAGTCATCCAAGAAAAACGTCGCCAAGGCTTAGAGCCATAGTGAAAATTCACATTATTCCTAAGTTATTCAGAACAGTATTGCCTCATCAAAAATATGGGTCTGAAACCCCGTGCTTCACGCAATGCTTTAAAGTAACTCGTCAAGGAGTAATGAGTAATGAGTGGATGAAAAATGGGTATTTACTCATTACTTATTACTTATTACTCATTACTCCTTCTTAAGAGTGCGTACCCTTCTCCTGACGGAGACGCTGCGCGAACGGGAACGCCAAGGGCGAACACGCCGGGGAGTATGTCAACAGAGACAATATGGGAATTTATAGATGTTTGAACTTAGTTTGAACACTATCAATAATTCCTAGCCAATCAGCATCTCTATTCCACTTTAATTTCAGTAACCATGTCTGACATTCCTTGATTAAAGCTAAAATCTTTTCAGATATTTCGTCAAATTGAATATTTTTTTATTTGTGCTTAACTGAAGAAAAATAATAAATATACAAAAGGGCATCTACAAGAGATGCCCGTCATGCAAGAAAACCCCAAAGGGTTGTCCTTACACCTTCCCAACAATCAGCAACATCGAGTGTGACTAATTAAGTGTTAGTCACACTCACATAGTAATCTTATTAACTAAAAACTCGAAGTGTCCCCAGTGCATACACTGAAAAATAACTAATAGCTATTATCCACGTCTAACTAATTTGGATGAGATTCAAGTCTGTATTGTTGCTTATAACGATGTACTACTCCAGAAATGGCAGCCAAAATTAACCATGAAATTACATTCAAACGAAAATCGAAGAGGGTTACATCTACTGTATTCAATAGAACCCAACCAATAAGAGGCCAGAAGATAACTGAAAAATATCAATCTATCTTCTGTATTTATATATTTAGACTTTCGTAATAATTGCACGCTTGTAATCAAAATCCAAGCAAGTAAGCCACAAAATAAAAAAGTACTAGGAAAACCAGTTTCAGCAGATAACATCAAAAACAAATTATGGGGATGACCCAAGGGAATCTGCATCTGTGCTTTGTAGAGTCCACTAAAACTGCGTAATCCCCAACCAGTCCAAGGATGTTCCTTGGCTAAAGACCAGGCAAACTCCCATTGAGTTTTTCGCATTAAAGCGACTGGTCTATCTGGATACATATCGTCATTTAACCTTGCCCAAAAGAAGGCAGGAACTACCCGGCGAAAAATTTGAGCGACTGGCGACGGAGCAAAAGCTGCCAAAAGCACGCTAGAGACGATCGCAGCAACACCACCTACAAGAATGCGCCAGCCTTGGTAGAGTGCATAAGCTAAACAGGCAAAAATAGCGATCGCCCAGCCATTGCGTGAGTTAGTGAAAATCAAGGTAATGAAATTTGTAATCACCGCTACGGTTAGGAAGATCAAGGGGAGTGAATTCTTCCTAATACCCAATCCTCGATACAATCGCCATTGTTCTAGCCACAACCCTAAGCTAAGGATGAAAACTATTGTTAGATAAGCGGCAAAGGTGTTAGCGTGCAAGAAAAGTGAGGCTATGCGACCTGGTGGATTTCCTCCTGGTGCGATCGTCCAACTCAATACAACCCACAAAATCTCTAATTTCAAACTCCAGCCTAAAAATAACTGCCCCAAGCCAAGAATTATTACCGGCATGGAACCGATCACTATAACCCAAGCCATTTGCCGCAATTGGACAAAGGTTTGAATGAGAGCGCTATGGGCAACGAAAAGTAAAAAGAATGGTAATAAATTAAATAAGCCAAGGAAAGCTGCTGTCTTGTCATCGGCAAATCCAGCACTTGCGATCAGCAACAGACTCAAAAGGGCAAATCCCCAATTGAGGGGGCGGCGATTAATTTTGTGGGATTGTTTCAGCCAAGTTATTAATGAGACAAAACCAATAGTCACAGCCCCCAACAATGGACTCAATGGGAAGATTAACAATGCCCATAGAGAGTAGTTCCAAGAAGATCGCCAGCGAGACTTGAAATAATCAGAAACCTTGTTCAAGCTGGCTCCCAACATTCCTCACGAGTGAGGCGAATTTGAGCTAAGGCGAAAATAGTAGGAATGATCCGACCATAGTTAGTAGCGATCGCTCTCCACCCTAAATCTGCAAAAAACCAAGTCCACATCATTGGCCCAATCACGGCAAACATCGTGCGGGCTGCCCCATAACGAGCTGCACTCACTGTCATACCCCGTTGCGCCATTTGCATAGCTACATAGCTTTGAAATTGCGTTGCAGCTGCTTCTGTGCCTGTAATCGCCGCTTGTTTTGCTACTTCATAAGTAGCAAAGTGGATGGCAAATTGACGGGCAATTTGCTTAAGTACAAGTGGCTGGAGAAGTGAAGTAACCGCGATCGCACCACCGCCTTTGAAAAGCAAACCCAAGGGGTCAGGCTGTAATAAAAGTGGTAGCGGTTCTTTTAGTTCTGATTGCACAAGGTGACGCTGCACTCTGAGAGTCAATTTTTGCTTTTCCTGTTCAGGTAATTTTTTCCATACCTGTCCTAAGAGATGCAAAAATACTTCTGCTTCTAAATCAATAGTTGGCAGCTGATGAGAATAGGGAATTTTTAGATACTTACATACTTGAACTAAGGCTTGTCGGTAAGTTACCTGGCCTGTACGTCCTCGTAATACTGTCATCCCATCTGCCGCCAAAAAGCGAAAGCGTCCCTCTAGTGAATCTAACCAAGCTTTACGGTCTTGGCTTTGCACTTCGATGGGTTCGGGTGTGTGTACATAGTCTAGGGGATTGAACTTACGACTAAATAAAATTGCCGTTAAATCTTGCAATTCTTCTTCGGTCGCTAACTCTAGCGCCGCCCTCATTTCATCCAATTTCCCTTCCTCCCTTCCGTGCAGCTTTCTGTACCTTATTCTACTATTAGCTTTCAGCAGTCATTAGTAGTAATTTTGTCCTTTGATAATAACCTAATGACCAATAACTAATAACCAATGACTAAGGATTATGGACTCATGACTGATATTGCAGTGATTGGTGCCGGAATGGCCGGTTTAGTCTGCGCCCAGCAATTAAGTCAAGCTGGATATTCGGTGCTAGTGGTGGACAAGTCTCGTGGTTTGGGAGGAAGATTAGCTACACGCCGCTTGTATGGAACTTGGGCTGATCATGGGGCTTGTTACCTGAAGCCAAAGGGTGAACTATTTAGACGTTTTGTGGAGATATTGCGATCGCGCCATATCCTCGAAGTCTGGACGGAGGAGGTTTACGAACTCACAGCAGGCGCTCCTTTATCTGAACCGAAAAACCGTAGTCCGCGATATGTTGCACCTGCGGGAATGAGTGCGATCGCTAAATCCCTCGCCCCAGGTTTAGAAATATTACTGAATCAGCGTGTCATTGCTATTACCCCAACTCCCGAAAAGAGTTGGCGGATCACTCTTGAATCTAGCAACGAAGAATTAACTGCGAAAGCTATAGTTGTCGCCATTCCTGCACCCCAAGCGGTGATGCTGTTGGAATCTTTGGGTGAAGGTGTATTAGATACAGCCTTTGTTGATAACTTGCGTTCTGTAGAATTTTATCCTTCCATTAGTGCGATCGCTGGATATCCTTCTACATCTCAACCACTCCCTCAGTGGAAAGCTCTAACTTTTGTAGATGATGCTGATTTAGCATGGATTGGTTTAGACAGTAGCAAGCGTCCTAACCCTCAACAACCACATTTTGTAGTACAAAGTAGCGCTGATTTCGCCCAACGCCATCTAGAATCCCAGGATTTAGAACCTGTTGGAAAGCTAATGTTGCAACGAGCAGCCGAATCTCTTTCCCTTCCCTGGCTGAATACTCCTGAATGGATGCAGGTACATCGTTGGCGTTATGCCTTTCCTAGCCGTCCTTGGCACGAAGCTTTTTTGTCTGCCGAAACTCCCTTACCTTTAGTTTGCTGTGGTGATTGGTGTGGCGGCAATCTTGCAGAAGGTGCGATGCTTTCTGGATTAGCGGCGGCAGATGAAATTAATCATCAGCTGGGTCATCTACCTTTAGACAATGTGAACTTTTTCAACGTTTTTGTCTGATCATTTCATCAGTCGCTAGACTGATTTTGCGCTCTCGTGAGTCGCTATTTGTCTGACTTACTAAAGCAATGTGCAACAAATAAGTTTTTTAGATGAAACAGTAAATCTCACAGTAAAAATAAAATGTGATATAAATTACCAAGAAAGCTTAACTTCATTAAAAACTTGTTCCTAATTCAAGATTTTTATTGCCGTTAATTTTGATCCCCTAGCCTTGATGCTGCGTTTTATGTAGATTTCTGCCTTTTTGGCAGAAATTTGAAATAATTAGGATTATAAATATAAAATGTCGCTAACCTACCAGCATATTGGATTGCTGTTTTAATAAATCATGCTGTAAATCAGTATAAACTTTAACTAAAATAAGCAAAGCCAAATGTCTGATATTAAACCAAGATAAAAGGCTAGTTACAGGGGTTATTGCATCTATCAGTTGAATTACTTTTAACTGATTTTCATCTAAAAAATTTGTTTTCTCCACCAATCATTGACTGGAATTAAAAAAGGAGTTTAAAAATTATGAAAACGGTAGTTAATTTAACACAGCAATCAGTAGTAGGAGAGATTGAAAGCGTTTTGGATACATATCCATACCATCCATATCAAAAAGCCTTTGCGATTCCTGACTTACGCCAAGAGCTAATTGCTTTCGTCCTCACCCGTCTTCCCTCTTTTGACGGCGCTATCTCTGAGGGACATATTTCCCTAGCGGAGGCTGAACAAGGAAGCTTGGCCTATTACAAATTGCCTCGTAAACCCTTAGAGCAGCAACTCCACCTACAGAATTTGATTCACCAAGGCATTTGTTTAATCGTTCAAGAAAAGTCAGATTGGATTAACGATCATGTTTGTGAAACAGTTCAGCCAGCTTGTGAAGCCTCTCACTGGTTTGGTTAATAGTTCGCAGTGAATTTTTAATTTTTGAGCTAATCTAACGGTGTTTAGTCGTGAGGTTAGCTCAATATTTTTGTAAGTATCCTGCTTTTGAGGTGTAAACTTTGACAATTAGGTTCAAAGGACATTCCCAGGACATGAGAAAAATAACTGCTCTAATGTTGGTAAGTATTACCGTGACTGTCGGCGTGGGAGTATTAACGCCCAAAGTTACTAATGCCCAATTATTTTATCCACCAGCAAGCGATCGCCATTCATTAATGGTAATCGGTCAAGGAGTAGTGAAAGTGCCAGCAGATACAGCCGATATTGAACTGGTATTCAGTAGCGAAAGTAGCAATGGTGAGTCAGAAACGCAACCATCATCTCTACCGCAAACCCGCCGCATTTCCTCACCAACTCTATTCTTAAATTACAAAACAGTAGCAGAATCTTCACCAAGCAAAAAATCACTAACTAAAGCAACTCTCCAGCCTGTAGTTAATAGCCTAGTTGCCAAAGGAATTAATGTTGATAAAATTCAAGTACAAATTAACCCCAATTCCAGCGAAAATAACGCCAAGATATTGGTGAGGTTGGAAAAACCAACACGCGAGCGTGTCCAGGAAATTGTTGCTACAGCGAACAAAGCGACAAGCCAACTTGAAAATATTTCCGTCAAGAGTGTGGGCGTTGAGTACGCAGTAAATGACTGTCAGGCTTTGCAGAGTTCAGTTTATCAATCAGCGATGAAAGATGCTCAAAGTCGCGCTCAGGCTTTAGCAACTGCTATGAGTGTTAAACTTGATGTTCCTTCTGTAGCCGAACCATTTTACACATTATTTTATCCCTCATGTAGTTCTAAAACTGGAGTTCCTTTACCATCATTTGCTAGTTTTTTATTATCACCGACTTATAATCCAGATGCCCCAGCAGAAGTTGAGATGAAAAAGGATATTTTTGTGACATATACAACTAAATAAGCATTTATATTTAAGTGTGTCGCACTTTAATTTAATCAAGATGATAAGTGCGATCGCTTAACTATTTTCTTCTGAGCCGAATCAATAACTCCAATAATGAAAAAACTCCAGAAATGTTTGTGACAAATCTGGAGTCAGGAAAGATACGCATTTACCTATACCAAATTTTCACCGTGAGAGTATCCTACGTCATCAGGGTATACACTCAAATACAGTAAAGAATGTCTGAGGATTAACTGCTTTGTTTACACAAATTTTCTGTTTGAATAGGACTGACGCACAAGTTACGGAATAAGGAACCGCAGAGGCGCAGAGAAATGCGAGTTTGAAAGATGAGATTTTGCGTAACTCTCTATTGAAGTAACGCAAAACAGCCCCAGTAAATCTGAGGCTGCTTTGCGAGAGTTGTTTGCTAGGAGGGGGGTACATCAACAAAGTGATGCCCTATGTTAAATATAAATAATTCAGTATGCATCCCTATTCAGCCGTCTTTTGGCTGATCAGGATGATTTGAAAAATTGCGTAGGCGCAGCCTGTCGTAGACATCGCTTTTTCAAAAAGAAACTCCAGATGCACTTAAGGCATTCTGGAGTAGTAACAGGTTTCTAACATCAATCAATTTTTACATCTGCGATCGCCAGATGTCCTTGGGGTATATACTCAAATGTATTTATGTCTACTCATCCGCAAATAGAACAGCAAATTACCTTCTTTTACACCCATAATCTCAATGCCTCTACACAATTCTACGAGCAAATGCTGGGCTTGGAGCTATTAGTCTGTCAATAAATAATTGAGTGATACACGGACAGGGTAATCTATAGATACCCCAATACTTGTCGGTTAAGGGGAAAAGGGGAAGGTGGGGCCCCCTCTGGGGATAAGGGGCGGGGGAAAGGGGAAAGAAAAAACCTTTAACCTTTACCCTTTAACCTTTTCCCCAAACCCAATGTCGAGTTAAAAATGGAAAACCCGAGCAGTATTAATAGATACCCTTCCAAATCCAGAAATAAGTGCTTGATTTAGCACTACCCAAAACAAACCATTAGATAGATGAATAATTAGTCAGCTGATGGTAGTTTCAGATGATGAAAAGTCAGTAATAACTCCATTGTAAAAAAGTAGCTATTATGATCGTTGTCCATCATCTTAACAACTCGCGATCGCAGCGCGTACTATGGCTGCTTGAAGAATTAGGGATCGATTATGAAATTAAGTTCTACGAACGCGACCAGAAGACGATGCTGGCACCGGCATCCCTGCGTGAAGTCCATCCCCTCGGCAAGTCACCAGTAATCACAGATGCAGAAAATACTGTTGCTGAGTCAGGCGCTATCATTGAATACATCGTCGAGCGCTACGGTAATGGTCAGCTAATCCCATCATCTGGTACACCAGAGCGTCTGCGCTACACTTATTGGCTGCATTATGCCGAAGGCTCTGCAATGCCACCTCTGGTAATGAATCTTGTCTTTAACCGTTTTGGTGTAGGAGATAGCGTAAACGAAGGATTTATCGCACCCCAGATTAAGCTTCACTTTGACTATATAGAAGGTGAACTTCGTAAAAATACATGGTTTGTAGGCGAAGAATTCACCGCCGCCGATATCCAAATGAGCTTTCCTTTGGAAATAGTCGCTATGGAAGCCGAACTCATCTCAAGCCGACCGAAAATTAAACAATTTATCGAGCGCATTCATGCGCGGCCTGCTTACAAACGCGCTCTTGAACGTGGAGGCAAATACGACTTTGCCAATAGCATTCAATAATTCTTGTACCTATTTCAGATAATTAGAAACTGGTTAATGTTGCATTTAGAACATCATCAATCGCATCTTCTTCTAACTCAGTAGAAGTTGCCAGGAGCTTTTGGAGTTATTTTCAGAAGTTAGATAAAAAACAGCCACCCCAATACTGCTCGGGTTTTGCATTTTTAACTCGGAATCGGGTTTGGGGAAAAGGTTAAAGGGTTTTTTCTTTCCCTTTTCCCCTTAACCGAGAAGTATTGACAGCCACCCCCAATTCCACAAATCCTGCTGAAGCAGCAACAGCTTTTACATTTATAGGCATTAACTAGCAGTTTCTGCAATCAGTGCCGTAGTTCCTTGAACGTCCGGTAGATTGGTAAAGATTATGGTATCATTGCACCACAATGATACCGTAATTTTGTCTAGATATAGAATTCTATCGCTCTGCCAACGGTAGATTATTTCTGAAAGGAGTTTGCTGCAATGTCCACAACACCAACTACTCGACTAATTTTGGAGACTTTACTCCCCCATCTGAAAGTAGCAGCAGCTTATGCCCATTTTCTTCAACCAAAAATTGCTGCACTTCCCGCCAAAGGAGAAGGAAACAACTTTTTTAGTGCTGCACTTACTGATGCGGATGTGGCTATTCAAAATCTAGTAGAAGTAGTATTACTGGGCACTTTTCCAGATATTCGCTTTTATGGAGAAGAGTATGCAAGTTCTAACAACACCAAGTATTTTCGTGCTACAGAACTCGGTTCAGAAGGTGATTACTTAGTCACACTCGACCCAATCGATGGTACAAAGTTTTACATGGATGGACATTCTAATTACCAAATTATTCTCAGTATTCTAAATTCAGATGACTTTGAAGCCGTAATCGCCATTTCTCCTGCCCAAAACATTTATTTTTATGCCCTTCGAGGTGAAGGTGCTTTTAAAGGGACTCTGGACATGAGCCTAGAAGCCTGTGCCCCATTACATATAACATCTGCCAAACCTGCTATTTTGTTAGGATGGGCAATGAATTCTATTGGACATTTACTAAAAGATCAATATCAAGTAATCGATATAGCGACTGATTACTCTAGTGATATTCAAATTCCTAATCTTAATGGTATTCTCAGTGGTGACTTGAGTGGAGCAGTGATCAAAGCGGGTAAATTTATTGATGTTGCTGCACTCGCTTTTATTGCGAGAGAGGCTGGTTGGATTGTAACGACTCTGGACGGTTCGACTTTACCGCCATTGCATACTTGTCAAAACTATAGTCTGCCTGGATTGATAATAGCCGCCTCAAAATCTGTTCATCAAGATTTACTGAAAGCGATGCAAAGCCTAGCTGTTTGAGGGTAAATAAGTAGTTAATTATTTGCTAACTATCCCTAAACAAAATGAAAATCTGTATTGTTGGCGCAGGTGCGATCGGTGGATATTTAGGGGCAAAACTGGCACTAGCAGGGGAAGCAGTGACGCTAATTGCACGTGGTTCCCATTTAGAGGCAATTCAAGAAAATGGGCTGAAGTTGCTCATGGCAGACGGTTCTAGCCAAATTGCCACTCCGTTGGCAACTAGCAATATTCAGGAAGCGGAGCCACAGGATGTAGTAATTTTAACTTTGAAGGCTCACAGTGTGTCTGCGATCGCACCTCTTCTCCCTGCACTCTACGATGCTCACACAATGGTAGTGACAGCCCAAAATGGCGTTCCTTGGTGGTATTTTCGTCAACATGGCAGTGAGTATGAAGGTACGCGGATTCAATCTGTTGATCCAGATGGGATTATTGAAACTAGTATTGGTGCTGAACGCGCTATTGGTTGTGTGGTTTACCCAGCAACAGAGATAATTGAACCAGGTGTAATTAAGCATATTGAAGGCGATCGCTTTACTCTCGGTGAAATCGATGGTAGTAAAAGCGATCGCATCCAATTATTGGCACAGGCTTTAAAACAGGCAGGATTCAAAGCACCAATCCGCAATCAGATTCGCACGGAAATTTGGATTAAGTTGTGGGGGAATGTGGCGTTTAATCCGATCAGTGCCCTGACTGGTGCGACTCTAGAGGATATTTGCCGCTATCCCCTCACCCGTGAACTAGCGCGGCTTATGATGAGTGAAACTCAAGCGATCGCAGAAAATTTGGGTATAAAGTTTGGCATCACTTTGGAACAGCGAATTAATGGGGCAGAAAATGTTGGTGCCCATAAAACCTCAATGCTACAAGATATTGAAGCCGGACGCGCTACGGAGATAGATGCGATCGTTGGCGCAGTGGCAGAATTGGGAAAACTTACTCAAATTCCCACGCCTTATATTGATGCTATTTATGCCAGCGTTAAGTTGCTGGAGGCGACTAAAGTGAGAATTTGATAGTCCCGAAGTTGGGAGCATCACAAATTTAAAAATTTACTATAGCACTGCATTAGGACAGGAATAAGAGAATGGAGAAACGAACCGCAAAGGACGCAAAGAGCGCGAAGGGAGGAGATTTGTAAAGGGTTTTTGCGTCAGTCACATGAACTTTTGGAAAATTAGGATGCTTCCCTCTAAGTTTTTATGGGATTAGGCAGACATGTTACCTAATAAAAATGGATATTAGAATTTTTTCTTTTTTCATATAACAGGTATTATCTGCTCGATTGATGTGACGGTTTCAGGTGCAGAATGTAAATTATATAATTATCAAGTCTATGAAGAAAAAGAAAATATGGCTATTAACGATACTGGTTGTAGCAGTAGTAGGAATCAGCATCATTGCAGGACATAGTAATTCTCTAAAGGCTGCTTCATCTTTAGGGAAAGACACGCTGACGATGATTACTTCCCCAGATTATCCTCCTTATGAGTTTTATGATACTAAAGGAGGCGATCGCCAAATCGTTGGCTTTGATATAGATATTGCCAAAACCCTTGCTGAAAAACTAGGGTTTAAACTCCAAATAATGGAATCAGATTTTAATGGATTAATCCCTGCACTCCAAGCAAATCGCGCTGATTTTGTCATGGCTGGGATGACTCCGACTCCAGAACGTCAGAAAAATATTGATTTTTCAATTATTTATTACGAAGCTAAAGATACAATTGTCGCTCCTAAAGGTAGCAACTTGAAACAACCCCAAGACTTATCAGGAAAAAAGCTTGGGGTACAATTAGGAACGATCCAAGAACAAAATGCTCAGAAAATTGCTAAAAAAGTTGCGGGTATTCAGTTAAAGCAACTCAACAAAGTGCCGGAAGTGGTTCAAGAAATCAAATCTGGGCGAATTGATGCTGCAATTGTTGAGGATACCGTCGCGAAAGGATTTGCCCAAGCTAACCCAGATTTAGAATTTAATACTATTCCTTCAGAGGAAGCAAGTGGCTCGGCGATCGCTTTTCCCAAAGGTTCTTCTTTTGTAGAACCGTTTAACAAAGTTCTTCAAGAAATGAAGGACGATGGCACATTGAATAAACTTGTCGCCAAATGGTTTTCAGAGAACACCACCAATCCTGCATCCTCAACTCCTGCCAAAGGCGGATTAAATCTCGACTTCACCAGAATTCTTCCAGATATTCCCTTTATTCTGCGGGGAATTCCGTTAACTTTGTTGTTCACCCTATTATCTGTAACCTTGGGGTTAATCTGGGGAACAATCCTGTCTCTATTAAAAATTCTCGGCATCAAGCCGCTTACCTGGGTTGCTAACGCCTATACCTCTGTTTTTCGAGGTACACCTTTGCTATTACAGTTGGCATTGGTTTACTACGCAACACCCCAGCTTACAGGCTATGACATTTCCGCATTGGAGGCTGGTGTGCTAACTTTTACCCTGAATTCTGGCGCTTATATGTCGGAAACCATCAGAGGTGGGATTCAAGCGGTGGATAAAGGACAAAGTGAAGCGGCGATGTCTATGGGTGTTCCCTATTGGTTAATGATGTGGGATGTGATTTTACCGCAAGCATTAAAGAATATCCTCCCCGCATTGGTTAATGAAACTATCGGATTGCTCAAAGATTCCGCGCTGGTGTCAACTATTGGGGTGGTGGAAATATTACGCAGCGCCCAAATTGTTGGTGCAAACAAATATATTTATTTTGAACCACTGCTATTTGCAGGGTTAATTTACTATGTTTTAGTAATGGGTATGACTTTGGGTGCATCGGCTTTAGAAAGGAGGTTACGCGAAAGTGAGTAATATAGTAATTCGCACGGAATTCTTATGTAAATCCTTTGGCAAACTGGATGTACTCAAAGATATTTCCACTGAGTTTTACCAAGGCGAAGTGGTTGCTATATTAGGCCCTTCTGGTTCAGGTAAGTCTACCTTTTTGCGATGCATAAACTTGCTAGAACAACCCACCAGAGGCAGAATCTACTTTCACGATCAAGAAATCACCAAGCCTAAAACAAACATCGCTAAAGTACGTCAGCAATTGGTGATGGTATTTCAACATTTTAATTTGTTTCCTCACATGAATGTGCTGGAAAATGTCACCTACGCACCCATCAAGGTGAAAGGAATAAACAAGCAAAAAGCACAACAACATGGCTTAGAATTGCTTGCTAAGGTAGGTTTAGAAGAAAAAGTGTCTGTGTACCCATCCAAACTATCGGGTGGACAAAAACAGCGAGTAGCGATCGCACGGGCATTAGCAATGGAACCAGAGATGATTTTGTTTGATGAACCCACCTCTGCATTAGATCCCGAAATGGTCAAAGATGTGCTGGAAGTGATGAAAGCTTTAGCATTATCTGGAATGACAATGGCGATCGTCACTCATGAAATGGGCTTTGCCAAAGAAGTTGCCAATCGGATTATGTTTCTCGACCAGGGAATTTTAGCAGAAGATACTACTCCTAGCGAGTTTTTTCAAAATCCTCAGTGCGATCGCGCCAAGCAGTTCTTAGAAAAAATGCTTTAGAACATCTGAAATTCGCCGCTTTTTTGTATTCTTGAAACTTTTCTAAAACAGGGCGAAGGTTTGGCATTTCTTTCTGACGGTACAGGACAAATAATTAGAAATTGTGCAAATCTAAGAGTAGTGTAAATATCAGAAATTATGGACGCTGCTAAACGCCTCGCTACTCTCAATCGCATCCGCAAACTCAGCCGTCTGATGGATACATCTATACGCATCCCTCTAACAGGTTTTCGTATTGGAATAGATCCAATTATCGGTTTGGTTCCAGGTGCTGGTGATTTAATCAGTACAGCGTTTTCAGCTTACATCATATTTTTAGCTACCCGTTTTGGCATTCCACGTCAAGATTTAGCCAAAATGATTTTTAATGTTGGTTTGGAAACAGTCGTTGGTACTGTGCCTTTAGTGGGTGATTTATTTGATGCTTTCTATAAGTCTAATATTCGCAATTTGGCAATTTTGGAGCAACATTTGACAGTAGTTGAGCCAAAATTAAAAGAATTGTCTGATGAACTTTACTCTGGTGAGTTAAGCCAAGTTTAAGCCGATACTCATTATTTTTCAACCAGTTCAATTGTGCATTTTAAAAGCTCTCGCAGAAAATGGGGCAAAGCATTACTCAACTCTTGTTTTGCCCTTGGTTCTAAACAAGCGACAATATGCTGATATGAAACTGCATGATGTCAAGCACATAAAGGTTTGGCTAATATCCAAGCTTCTAGTAAACGTGACATTGGTTCATAAGCTGTCCATTGGGCTAAATATTCCTCTTGTAAATCCTTCAGCGCACTCACTGAACTCGCGATCGCAAATCAAATTTGGCAATACTCTGCAATGGCAATGAATGCGTCAACCGCCGTTATTATCCCTACTTTCTCAACCGAAAACGCACCGGCATTCTATCAGGCGGATAAATCAAAAGGTTCTGCTGTAACTGTTCCAGAGATGAGCGACCGTTGACCAACTCCCAGTCAAAGTAGTAAAGCAGTAGTGCCAGCATCATCGTTCCTTCCAGCATTGACAAATGCTCACCCAAGCAACGATGAGAACCTGAGCCAAAGTCTATCATTGGCAGTTGACTATTTTCCTTATTCTTCTCTAACCAACGCTCTGGCAGAAATTCATCGGGATGAGAATAGACTTCAGGATCTCGTCCAGCAGCAAGCATTGACCAGAATATTTTTGTGCCACGAGGAATAACCTTACCCTCAATAACAGTATCACGTTGAGCCTCCAATGAAGTCGAGCCGGAAGCGACGGAATAAAGGCGCAAAGTTTCCTTGAGAATAGCGCGGATGTAATTCAATTCCTTGAGGCTTTCTCCATTAATACTGCCTTGACTTTTCCAAGCTTGGTCAACAACAGCCTGTGCCTGCTGAAAAACCCTTGGATTTAAGGTCAACTCTGCTATTGCAAAAGATAAAGTATGAGCGGTGGTATCAGTACCAGCAATTAAAAGCTCAATAATTTCTGCTACCAGTGTTTCCCGATTGTATTTTGGTTCTTTGGCAGCTATTTTCACCAACATTGATTCTTGGAACAAAGGACTTACTTGTGGTAAATCGGTCTGATTTTGTTCTCTCATCTGTAAAGCTAAGTCTACACGGGGAGTAATAAACTCCTCTAAATATCGCCTTGCTGCCCAATAATCTCGTGAATTTTTAGTTGGCAGATATTTCATCCATATCTTCTCGCCAGTAGCTACCCGTAGAAACCGATAGCCGACAATAGACATTGCCTCGTACACCTTGAGAACATCAAGGGGTTGTCCTTCATGACTAGCAATGTTTTTATCTACAGGAATGCCCAGTACTAAACAGGAAATTACCCTCATTGTTAGTTCTACAAACAGAGGATCTACCTGAACTTCTGGTAAAGCAGCTGACTGAATTTTCTCAATTATTTGTTCGCAAGCTTGGCTAATAATTTCCACATATTTCGAAAGACCACTAGAACTAAATTCCGGGTTCCAAGCCTTGCGTCTGTACTGCCACTCACTTCCGTTTTGACCTAAAAGAATGGGCCCACCAATGTCGTTCCAAGCTTTGCTCGCTCGTTGTGACCTAATTAGGCTACCGTCTCTCATCCCATTAACAATGGTGTCTTCGATAACTTTTGGCTTACTTAAAACAAGAGTTGGCTGGTCAGTCCAGCAAACATACATTGGGCCTAGTTGCTGGCTCCAATCAAACAATAATTGGAAGAATTTCTTCTCTTTGACTGCTGCTAATACTTGAGGAATATTTCCTAATAGCCAGTGTCTCTTAGGAGAGGGTAAGGACTGTAGAGATTTATAAGTGTTCTTTTGTTTCCACAACCGCCAACCAAATATTCCTGCTGTGCTAGTAATACCTAAAGCTGTAATTAAATATGGAAATGAGTCAGAAAAAGCAATTTGAGCAGCAATCTCTTGGAACATAAATCCGCCTTTGCCCAACAAAAATGAGATTATTCAGATACTACCGTATTGTTTCCAGATTGGTTTACCGAGGTTCTGGTGGAGTGGTTTCTAAAGAAAATCTAAAGGTAGCAAATAGCGATCGCCTGAAAACAGGATAATGCAGCTGAACAGGTTAATTATTCCCATTCAACCTAGAATTATGGCATCTCCACCGAAAATCCTCGCCTTTGCTGGCAGCACTCGGATTGATTCTTACAACAAAAAATTGGTAAAAATCGCGGCGGCTGGCGCTAAGGCAGCAGGCGCAGAAGTGACTTATATAGACCTCCGCGATTTGCCCCTACCTCTGTTTGATGAAGACTTGGAAGCTCAAGAAGGACTACCTGCCAACGCCCGCACTTTTAAAGACTTGATGATTTCTCATCAAGGATTGCTAATTGCTTCGCCGGAATATAACAGTTCACTCACAGCAGTTTTGAAGAACGCCATTGATTGGGCATCCCGTCCAGCCCCAAATGAAGCACCGTTGGCTGCTTTTGCAGGTAAGGTTGCTACGATTATGAGCGCTTCCCCAGGCGCTCTTGGTGGTTTGCGGGGGTTGGTTCATTTGCGCTCTATTTTGGGAAACATCAAAGTTTTGGTACTTCCTGACCAGGTAGCCGTACCCAAAGCTTACGAAGCCTTTAATCCTGATGGCACGTTAAAAGATCCTAAACAGCAACAATCTATTGAAAAGCTAGGCGATGACTTAACAAAGATATTGCTGAAGCTTAATTAAATTCTTCAATTTGATAGTAGATAGCGAATACCTATCATTAGCACAAAGATTCCATACAGCTTTTTCATCAACTCACTGCTAATAAACGGCTGATTTGCAAACAATGCCCCAAAGAAGTTACCCACGATTAAACCAACTGCAATAATCAGGGCATATTTGATATTAAGATTACCGTTGCGATGGTAAACCAAGGCTGCTAAAATACCGATTGGCAAAATTTGAGCAGCTACAGATGTTCCTGTAGCTAACTTCTGATCCAAACCAATTACTAACACCATTGCCGGAATCATAATTGCGCCGCCACCGATACCAAACATTCCACCAGCAATGCCAGAAACTAAACCGATTAACAACAGTTGGATCAAGATATTAGACATAAAAATGGTTGATATATTGCAACTTACAAATTTACCGTATTAGACAAAATAGATTTGGGTAGCATTCCATGCACGCCTTTTTGAGGAATGTTCACAACTTGAGTAATGTGAAAATTCACAGCTAAACTACATAACACGTAAGCATCTTCTGGCGACAAGTTGCTGAAGCGTTCCAGAAAATCAATCATATTTTTTAAAGCCAGTTCTAAAGCTTCATCTAAGGTTTGGGCAAACCCCATTGTAATGATATGAGTTGGAGTTTCGGCAATTGGTGTTGTTAGCTGTAAATCCTTGCGAAGTTTGAGGGTAATTCTACCATTCATGGAAGTTTCAATGGCGGTGACATTTACTTCGCCATCTCCCTGTGCAGAATGCCCATCACCAATAGAAAATAATGCACCTGGTACGAAAATCGGCAAAAATAAACGAGAACCAGCTTGTAATTCCCGGTTGTCGATATTACCACCGTAAGAACCTGGTGGCACAGAAGTTCGAGAGGTTTCTGGAGTAGCGACACCAAGAATCCCAAAAAACGGTTTGAGGGGAATTTTTATGCCAGTACCCGCCGGAAATTCAGCGATATTGTTGACTAAATCTAGAGGAATGAATCTTAAAGCAGGTTGAGGAAACTGATGTGGTAAAGCTCCCCAACCTGTACGAATGGCATTGAAGCCAACGGGTACACTAGGTGCGATCGCATCTAATTGTACTTCTAAAACATCCCCTGGTTCGGCATCACGCACATAAATCGGCCCTGTGAGTAAATGCGGCCCCCAGCAATCTTGCGTTCTGGTAGAAGATTTTGGCAGATGTCGAGAAATTCTGGTGTGACAAATTCAGGTGGTGCTTTGTCGTAAACGTAGTAACCAGTATAAGTTTCCACATCAACCGTATCACCAGAATCAATAGTGAGTGCTGGTTCTAGCAGATGGGAGAAACCACCCAGATGTACAGTTTCCTTGGTAGCTTTTAAAATGTAATGAGTCATCGCTATTCTTGCAATATGTCTAAATCACCAAGAGCCGCTTACTACAAAGCTTTAATTATTTACTTACGCTCACTTACTTGTACTAAATAATTCTAAAAACTAGCAGGAGGAAAAAATAATGTATGGAGACTACATTATACCTGATGAAGATTTTGCCGCAGCACTGATTCGAGCAATTCGCTTTCATTACTTGGAAGAAGTTCAAGCTCTTATTTCCGTTCAGCAAAATATCAATGCTAGAGACAGTAGCGAACTTTATTGGACTCCATTAATGTATGCAGTTTTTGAAGAATCTCTAGATATAGTTAAATTGCTAGTTAAGGCTGGCGCAGATGTCAACATTAGAGGCTCAGATCCAGATGAATTTCCTTTAAATCTATCTGCTTACGCTTGCAATAATGCTTTTTTTCATAGTAATGAATTTGTTCGTAATAAGAAAATTTTTGATTACTTGGCTCCACTAACTTCGCTAGAACTACAAGAAATTGCACAGAGAACTCTAAATCGGAAGAATGAGCTTGATTGAAATAGACAGGATAGGAAAGTTATCGTAGTCGCCCAATTCTCAAAATCTGAACCTAACTGTATCATCTGCTGATAAACATCGTTATTGAGCCACAGCACTAAAGGAAAAGAAAAATTATTGAAAAACTCCTTGTGCATATAATTAGCAGAAGTCCAAAACTGAGGTAGATTGTATAAGGATTCTAAGCCTAGAATCATTAAGACTTTTACCTCATCATTGGATTCTTCAAGAATGACGTTATAAATATCTATTTCTGATTCCATTATATCGGTAATGAACTACGCAGGAAATATTACGAATTACAATTAGAAATTAAGAATTGATCTGATGATCTCAACAATTTGCTAAACTCCAACTTTGGGGATAGTAAATAAAACAATTTGAGCAGGGAATTTGGAGGGGGTTGCAGAGTGGCTGATGATGAACGCATAGTCAATGCACAACAGATAAATCCAAAAGACTTTTCATGGGGATTATGGCCTGTTCTGCCACTCTACCCTTATGGCAGGCGGGAGACAATCCGCAAAGAAGTGGTTAAGGACACAATCTGGAGTTTTGACCAGATTCAGGGCATTTTCTACGTTGTTGTGCCGATTCGCATGACTGTAGTTAAACTCGAAGCTGGGGGTCTTCTTATCTATGCGCCTGTTGCACCAACCCCAGAGTGCATTCGGCTTGTGAATGAGTTGGTGGCAGAACATGGTAATGTTAAGTACATAATTCTGCCGACTATCTCCGGTATAGAACACAAAGTTTTTGTCGGCCCCTTCGCCAGATATTTTCCGACTGCACAGGTGTTTGTGGCTCCCCATCAGTGGAGTTTCCCGTTAAATCTGCCCCTTAGCTGGCTTGGTTTACCCCCAAAACGGACTCAGGTACTCCCAGAAGATAGTAGCAAAACACCCTTTGCTGACGAGTTTGATTATGCGATGCTGGGCCCCATCGACCTTGGCCCTGGTCGATTTGCGGAAGTTGCTTTTTTCCACAAGCGATCGCATACTCTTTTAGTAACTGATTCTGTACTCTCTATCCCAGACGATCCACCTGCGATCGTTTTATTAGATCCATATCCCCTACTATTCCATGCCAAGGATCGTGCTTCTGATATTGTTGCAGACATTCAGGTAAATCGCCGTAAGGGTTGGCAGCGCATCTGTCTGTTTGCTTTGTACTTTCAACCAAGCGCACTAAATATACCCCAATGGAATCAGGTGTTGCAAGATGCCTTGAAAGCCTCAGAACGCTCAAGGAAAGCTTATTTTGGATTGTACCCCTTTCAATGGCATCCAGATTGGCTGCGATCGTTTGATGCCCTGCGAGGTAATGGGCGGTTGTTTGTTGCACCAATTTTACAGACATTGATTCTCAACCGCGCACCACAAGAAACCATTGACTGGGCTGATAAAGTTGCTAGTTGGGATTTCGAGTGGATTATTCCCTGCCACTTTGATGCACCGATAAAAGCCCAAGCGTATCAGTTTCGTCAAGCTTTCTCTTTTTTGGAAAAGCAGCCTGCTGTTAGTGGGGGTTTATTCAGCAGTAGCAGCTATCCTTTACCAGAGGAGGATTTTAAACTACTTAAAGAAATTGATGCAGGTTTAAATAAGTTGGGCATTGTGCCAGTAGCAAAGGAGAAGGTGTAGGATAATTTTTTGTAACTGCTGTGCTAAAGAATCAGAAATTGCTATGACTGCAAAACTATAGCGGTACGATTTTTTATTTCTAAATTAAACTTTGGCACTCAATTAGCTTGCAAATTACTACCAGAGAACTAAGACTAATTCTTTCTATTGACTGTGGTCAAGTTCATAGATTAGTTGGTTAACTTGAGAATAGAAACTATTAAAGATGAAAAAAGATGAATAAGACATTACTAACGATTTTGATGCTTGCACTGTTACTCTTATTCATCATTTCTCCCTTTGCTGCCCTTGCTAGTTTGATGCTGGTAGTGTTAGTTTCGGCATTTTTCTCTTTACTGGTAAACTTGTTTCAAGCCATAATTGCTGGTGACACCAACCCAAAAGGGTCATAAGGGACTTCCAAATAAAAAATATTCCATCGCTTTAAGGGCAGGGGGAGGGAAAATCGTAGTGAAGTACAGAGATTGGATAATTTATTTTTTGGAGTTCCCTAAAAGCAAAATCAAAATCAAGAGAGGATTTTAAAACTATTTCAAAAATCAATTTTCATCTTAAAAGAGATGCTACCAACTCGGTTGATTATTTCGCTGCCAAGAATGATTTCAAAGCCAAACCTTTTATATAAACTCAAGGCTGGATTTGTCGCTCTGATACTAAGTGATATTGATGAATAAGATGTTTGGGCTGCTGCTAACAAATGTGTGAGTAACTGCGTTCCTATACCTTTATTTCTATGTTGGGGAAGAATGGCAATAGCTAGTTCAGGAGTTTGATCGTCAACATAGCCATATCCTTTATTTTCACCTGTCAATAGACGCAGCCATGCAGATCCTACTGGCTGATTACTAGTTTCCAGAATAGCGATAAAGCCGCTATCATCTTTACATCCCCAATTTTTAACATATTTTGCCAAATCAGGATTATTTATGGCATCCTGCACTGTCAGATTACCTTCTTTTTCCAGATGCGCTGCTTCATAAAGCATAAGCCAGAGAAAAGGCTCATCTTCCTGTGTCAATGGACGAATAGAATAATCCATAACTCATGCCCCATCCACTTTTGTAAAATTTAGGATAATTTACTTAGCGGTGTTGGTAAACCGTCAATGCTGACAAGATTTTTCTTCTGTTGATATTCTCGAACTCCCTCTTCACCTTTTTTACTAGCCCAGTTTACTAAAGTCTGGCGCTCACCTCGATATTCATAAAGTGGTACGCCAAAACCACAAGAAGTCTGTACTTTTTCAATATCAGCGACGATAATTTGGCGAGTTCCAGGCATTGGTAAAAACAGAGAGTACAGAGAGTCCCACTCTGGAGAACCCGGTAAAATCGTGTTTCCTTGACCGTAAAGACGCAGGATACATGCAGGTTCTTCAAAGGCGCAAAACATGAAGGTTATCCGCCCATTTTCTTGCAAATGGGCTGAGGTTTCGTTACCACTGCCTGTAAGGTCTACGTAACCTACTTGTTTGGGAGAGAGAACGCGAAAGCATCCTAAACCTTTAGGAGATAGATTAACATGACCCGTAGGACTCAAGGGTGCAGAGCCAACAAAGAACAGGTGTTGGGCTGCAATAAAGTCTTGCAGTTCGTCTGTAATACAGTCAAAAAGTTTAGACATAGACTGTCTGATTTATATTCACATACAAATTTCTCATCTTCTCAGCCTATGCCTTAGCTAAATATCTAGCAAGGCCCAATTGCCGATGTCTGAGCAAATGGGAGTTTCGAGTTAGGAAAAGTATTAAGTAAGTGGGCGTAAATAATTGTCTTTGGGATAAGGAAATAGGCAATAGGCATAAGGGTTTAAGCCTAGTTCCTTTTTATTTACATAGTTTGATTTTATTGTGCCAACTTACTTACTGTCTCATATACCGACTAGCCATTTGGATGGCATCAGCGATATCTACATCACCATCGCCGTCAGCATCCAAGAAGGAATTCAGTACAGGATTACCGCCAGCTTGGGGATTTTGAGCATTTGCACCTGATTGCAAAAAATTCAGGACTAAAGGTACTGCTAAAGGTAGCAATTGTTGAACTACACCAGCATCCAATCCAGTGCGCTGGGAAGCAATCTGAGCTACCTGTTGTTGAATCTGAGGAGAAAACAGCGAATTGACGGCTTGGGGATTAGGCGAAGTCCCAGCATATTGATTCACTAAACTTTGTGCGGCTTCATTACCATCTGTGGCTTGCTTGTCTTGTAAAGCAGAACGCACTTGACCACCGACAATTGACAAGACTGATTGAATGGTAGAAGGATCTGCACCAGTACTTTGGCTCAATTGCTGTACAGTGTTAATAATTCCTCCCAGTTGCCCTAAGCTTCCCTGTTGATTGGGATTAGCAACTGCACCAAGAATTTGATCGAAAAGTCCCATAAATTTATTTCTCCTTTTGTTCTCAAAAAGCTTGCCAAAACTGGCTTGAAGTGTTTGTGTAGGCAAACTTTCGTCAGTCCACTCAAAAGATTTAAACACGCAACCTTATACTTGCTGTTGATTATTATGAAAAAATTAACTTTGAAAAGCTACTAACTCAAGGATGAGAAATAGGCAGAGCGATACCTGCGGTGGGCAGAGCCAACGCAAACTCTGTACCTTTATCTAACTCAGATTGGCAGGTAATCTTACCTTTATGTTTTTCTACCACAATTTGATATGCGATCGCTAGCCCTAAACCAGTACCAATGCCTCGTGGCTTGGTGGTAAAAAATGTTTCAAATATCTTTTTCTGATTTTCTGGTGAAATACCAGGGCCGTTGTCGGCAATTCGCACTATCACCAAATCATTCTCCCAGCATTCTGTAATAATAGTGATTTCAGGGAGAAATTTGGGATTTTCATCTGATTTTTCTTCTAAAGCATCAAGTGCATTGCTGAGAAGATTCATAAATACTTGATAAAGTAAACCTGTATAACCTGGAATCGTGGGAATCTCTCCATAGCTACGAACAAGGTTAATGCCATTTTTAAAGCGATTATTCAGAATCAATAATGTACTATCTAGACAAGCGTGTAGGTCGACTAACTGCGCTTCCCCATCGTCTAAACGAGAGAAATCTTTCAAACTTCGGACAATTTCTCGCGTGCGTTCAGCACCGATTTTCATTGAATTAAAGAGTTTTGGCAAATCTACTTCTAGAAACCCCAAATCAATTTCTTCTGCGAGAGTTTGTATAGCAGTGGAAGGCTGAGGAACTTCGGCTTTATATACTTGCAGTAATGCTAATAAATCGTCAGTATAGTTTTTCGCGTGTACGAGGTTGCCAGAAATAAAATTTACAGGATTATTAATTTCGTGAGCAACACCAGCCAGCATTCTTCCTAAACTAGACATTTTTTCACTTTGAATTAGTCGTACTTGGGACTCAGCTTGTTGCTCTTCTAAAAGGTGCTTCACCTGTCGAATTAGCTGGTTAAGGGAATTAGTTAAAGCTCCAACTTCATCTTGGGTAATTACGGGCGCTTGCAAATCAAAATTAGCTTCTTGGCTAACTCTTTGGGCGATATCTGTCACCGCTTTAATTGGATAAGCAATGATTGTACTGGTGTAGAAAGCCAGGATAGCAGCGATCGCTATTGACAGCAGCATACTACCAAGAATAATCTGAGCTTGGATGAGTGCAGCCTGATTCTGGGCTAGATGAGCTTCCTCTTGGCGTTTTTGAAGTGTTTTGGCAAAATCAGTTAACTCATGGGCAAATTGGTAAAATTTTAGAACATCCTGACTTTGGCTGAATTTCGAGATTAATTGCTGTACTTTTATAGCTCCCTCTGGCTGTGAAGTTAATGGCAAAATTTGCCGAATCAGCGACCTGAGTTGTTCAAAATATTCGGCTATTGTGCTGTTATGCTTTGTAAGCAGAGCTTGTAAATCCTCTTGGGAACTGTTTTGACTAAATTCTTGTGCCTGAGAAATCAGCGTTTCTGCATCCGCCAGATCGGTTTTGAAATGAGAGATTCCCCTTTGCAACGCTTGTGGCTGCTGTAAAAAAGGCACTATTTCTTTTTGGTGGATCTGTATTTCTAACAGTTCGCCTTGCAAAATACTTAACAAGCTTCCTTCTTCGTCTACCAATATAATCTGTTGTCTGGCTTCTTGAAAGTAGCGATCGCCTATTACCAACCCTGCTGTCGTTCCTAAAACTGCAACTCCCAAAGCCAAACCGTATCCATAAAAAATTTTTTGCCGAATACTAAGGCGATGGAATCTCTGTTGAACCCAGTTAAAGTATTTTAATTTAGGTATCGCAGTCATGGTATTACTCGTTGTTGAATTTTTTACTACGTGGTTTTTCATCAAAAACAAGAAATCCAGCCGCAAGTGAGAACACATTTAATACAAAATTCGCTCTTAGTTTATCAAAAGGGGTTTTTTCTACCCTGGTCAAAAATACTGAAACTATGAAGATTATAAGTATCTGCCTACTGAAGGGAGAGCCGGGGGAGTGTGGGAGGTGTGGGGAGTGTGGGGAGTGTGGGGAGTGTAGGGAGTTTGCGGGGTCAGATTTCTTCCCCATCCTCCCACACCTCCCACGCCTCCCACACCTCCCACACTCCTTAATTTCTCACTAGTGAGAAATCCAGGTGAAACTATTAAGATCAGAAGCATCTGCTTACTGAAAATACCCACTAATCTTTCCTAGCCATGCCTCTGCCGCGCATAGTAACGCTAATTGTTGGTCTGATAGTCATTTTGGGGCTAGCCCTATGGCTAATTGATTCCCTATCACGCCTCTATTGGCAATTATCCTATTCGCCGTTGCTTGGCAATTTGCTGCTGTTGCTGCTAATTGTCCTCATAGGAGCCTTGGTTGCGGCTTTTGTCTATTATGTATTGGTAATTCAATCTGGAGAAAAGCGATCGCGCCGCAACCCCAAGCGAGTAACTGCGGCGCAAATTCCTGCTGCTAAATCTGACGCTGCTTCTACAACTCTCCAAGCTGTGCGCCAACAGGTAGCGCAAATTCAAGATGAAGTCACACGTCAGGCTTTATTAAGTCGATCGCGCGAGATTGAAGCGAACTTAGCACGGGGTGAAATTCAAGTAGTGGTATTTGGTACGGGGAGTGCTGGCAAAACTTCCCTAGTGAATGCAATTATGGGACGCATGGTGGGTCAAGTGGATGCACCGATGGGTACAACCCAGGTTGGAGAAACCTATTGTCTGCGGTTGAAGGGATTAGAACGCAAGATTTTAATTACAGATACGCCAGGGATTTTAGAAGCGGGGGTGGCGGGAACAGAACGCGAACAAATGGCGCGAGAACTGGCAACAGAAGCAGATTTACTGTTATTTGTGGTGGATAATGACTTACGACGCTCAGAATATGAGCCGTTGCGGGGATTAGCAGAAATTGGGAAGCGATCGCTCCTAGTTCTCAACAAAACCGATTTATATACAGATGAAGATAAAGAATCCATCCTCGCTAGGTTGCGTCAACGGGTACGGGGATTTATTGCTACTAATGATGTGGTGGCGATCGCAGCTAATCCCCAATCTGCACAACTAGAAACTGGCGAAACCTACCAGCCGGAACCCGATATTGTCCCTTTACTGCGACGCACGGCTGCTGTTTTACGCGCCGAAGGTGAAGATTTGGTGGCGGATAACATTCTTTTGCAATCTCTGCGATTGGGAGACGAGGCGCGAAAACTCATCGATGGTCAGCGTCGCCGTCAAGCTGACAAAATCGTAGAACGGTTTCAATGGATTGGTGCTGGTGTGGTGTCAGTCACGCCAATACCAGTAGTAGATTTATTAGCGACAGCAGCTGTTAATGCTCAAATGGTTGTAGAAATTGGCAGAGTCTACGGCTGTGAATTGAATATGGAACGGGGACGAGAGTTAGCTCTTTCTTTAGCGAAAACTATTGCTAGTTTGGGCATTGTCAAGGGAGCAATTCAATTATTATCTACAGCGTTGCAACTCAATGTTGCTACTTTTCTGATTGGTCGGGCGATTCAAGGTGTGACAGCAGCTTATTTAACGCGAATTGCTGGTAAAAGTTTTATTGAATATTTTCGTCACGATCAAGATTGGGGTGATGGTGGAATGACGGAAGTTGTGCAGAAACAGTTTCAAATTAATCGCCGAGATGAATTTATTAAAGCTTTTATTCAAGAAGCGATCGCACGGGTAGTGAAGCCGTTACAAGATAAATCTGAAGTAGTTGAACATGATGAAGAAATCAATAGTTAAACAATTCAAAATTCAAAAACAAATGCGCTTCCTGTTATTAGGTGTGCAAAAGTCAAGTCGCTTCGCTCCAATTAAAAATTAAAAATGTAAAATTAGAAATTGCAAGACGCTCGCGGACTCGCTCTAAGCGAAGCTATGCCGCAGGCTTTACGCTGCACTATCAGTGGGGGCTTGTACCCAAAATTAATTAATTAAAAATTATTCTTCTTCACTAATTTTTAATTTTTAACTTTTAATTAAAAAAAGGTCAAGGTAAAAGAATAATCGATCAAACAGCAACTCTTTAAAACGGATATTTAAAGTGTATTATGGCTTTTTTTTTGCTGTTGTGATTTAGCCAAAAGATGGCATAGCACATAACGCATTATCAAATTTTTTATTTTTCCTAAGTTGTTTAGATAAGATTCTTTTTCACAAATAATTAAGAAAAGTTAAGTAAAACTTATAGAATATAATATATTTATCTGAATAAATTATATATCGTCTTAACTGTCTTAAGTGTCTTAACTGTTCTTGCATTCTTATTAAAAGTCTGAGACGTTAAGAAAGATAAAGTGTGGTGTTATGCATTCCAATCAATTTGGAGAGCTTAAACAATGACAACCACAACAACTAGCAAACTAAAGTCTACTTACAAGTCGCAGCAAGCATCTGGAACGTTTAAGCAAGTCTTTGTTAGTTCCGCTTGCTGCAATTAGGTATGAAAAGTTTTGTCCTATAAATATCTGCTCAAAAAATAAATTCTAATGATTTTTGGTAGTCCATACCCTGACATTCCTATCCCTAAACAGCCACTGACAGAATTTGTATTGCAACGAGCAATAGAGCTAGCGGATAAACCAGCCCTCATTGAAGGCATAACTAACAGCATAATAACATATAAACAACTAGCGGAGTCAATCCGTAAAGTGGCTTTTGGTTTGGCGGCGCGTGGCTTTTCCAAGGGTGATGTTTTAGGTATTTACAGCCCAAATATTCCTGAATATGCGATCGCTTTCCATGCCGTAGCAACTTTAGGTGGGATCATCACTACAATCAACCCATCCTATACAGCAGAAGAGCTTACATATCAACTCAATGATGCTGGTACAAAATATCTCATCACCATCCCAGACCTTGTAGGGCAAGCATTAGAAGCGATTGGTCAGTCAAAGATAGAGGAAGTATTTGTATTTGGTGAAGCAGCTGGAGCTACCTCATTTTCTGTGCTTTTAGAAGGTGAAGGAGAGATACCAAAAGTACAGATCAATCCACAAAAAGATTTAGTAGCCTTGCTCTACTCTAGTGGCACTACTGGTATGCCTAAAGGTGTAATGCACACCCACCATTCATTTGTGGCCAACTTTCACCAATTCCAAAACTGCGAACCAGTCAGTGAGGCTGATGCAATTATTGGAGTATTACCTTTTTTTCACGCCTACGGCCTGGTGATGCTGAATTACAGCCTGGCTTGCGGTGCTACTGTTGTGACGATGCCGCACTTTGATTTAGAGTCCTTTCTAAGCCTGATTGAAAAGCATAAAATCACCCGTATCCACATCGTTCCGCCAATTTTGCTGGCATTAGCAAAGCAGCCAATAGTAGATAAATACGATCTTTCGAGCTTGCGGGTGCTGACTTCTGGGGCAGCACCACTAAGCCATCAATTGATCGAGGAGTGCGAACAGCGTCTTCCTAATTGCGTTGTAAAGCAAGCATACGGAACGACAGAAACCTTTGTGACCACTTATACTCCAGATGAACGTGAAAAAATCAAGCCTGGTTCAGTAGGTCAATGTCTCCCTCATGTGGAATGTCAAATCGTAGATGTCGATACCCAACAACCATTAGGTTTTAATCAAGCAGGGGAGTTGTGGGTACGGGGGCCACAGCTTATGAAAGGCTATTTGAATAATCCCGACGCAACTGCCAGCACAATTGATCGAGATGGTTGGTCTCACACCGGCGATATTGTCTATATTGACGAAGACGGCTACTTTTACATAGTCGATCGCATCAAAGAATTGATTAAGTGTAATGGCTACTCCATAGCACCAGCCGAACTCGAAGCAGTCTTGTTGAGCCATCCTGCTGTTGCTGATGCTTGTGTAGTCAAGAGTCCTCATCCCAGTAGTGGGGAAGTTCCTAAAGCTTTTGTTGTGCTTAAAGATTCAGCTACCCCAGAGCAAATTATGGAGTTTGTCGCTGGACAAGTTGCACCGCATAAAACGATCCGCAGACTTGAATTTGTGGACAAAATTCCCAAATCAGCTTCTGGCAAAATTTTGCGCCGCGTATTGGCACAACAAGAACTAAGAAATATCAAAGAAGCATCCTCTGACGAGCAGCCATTGCAGCAACGATTAGAATTTCTAGAACAGTTAGATGATGCTTCTTTAGGTCAACGTCAAGAGCTATTAATTGATTACATTCGAGAGCAATTTGTCAAAGTTTTAGGCATTAATACATCTCAAAATCTGGATATAGAAAAGCCTTTACATGAACTGAGGCTTGATTCTCTAATGAATATAGATTTGAAGAATCGTATTGATACTGAATTAGGAGTAGACATACCCATAGATATGTTGCTGGGTAATTCCAATATCAACCAATTAGTAAATTTCTTGCTTCAGCAACTAGCAGCGAAAAACACAATTCTCTCAAAAAAATCATCGACTGAATTAGCAACAGATTTGAATTCAGAAGTTGTTTTAGACTCTACAATCTTTCCTGAATATCCATCTGAGTCATTTGTAACTGAACCTGCTGCTATTTTATTAACTGGAGCTACGGGATTTCTAGGAGCTTTTTTACTGCAAGAGTTACTGTTAAAAACCCAAGCAGATGTTTATTGCTTAGTACGTTCTATTGATGCTGAATCAGGGAAAATAAGGCTTCAAAATAACTTAGAATCATACGGGATTTGGCATGATGATTTTGCTGATAGAATTATTCCTGTATTGGGTGATTTATCTCAACCACTGTTAGGTTTGTCATCACAAGATTTTCAAAAAATGAGCAGCATCATCGATGTAATTTATCACAATGCTGCTTGGATTAATTATGTTTATCCCTATTCAGCATTAAAGCCTACCAATGTTTTGGGAACTCAGGAAATATTGAGATTAGCGAGTTGTATAAAAACCAAATCGGTACATTACATTTCTACGATCGCGGTTTTTGAGTCATCAGCTTATGCAGGAAAAGTCGTAACTGAATCCGATCAACTCGCTCATAGTGAGGGAATGAGACTGGCTTATTCTCAGAGTAAATGGGTGGCAGAAAAGTTAATGATGTTAGCGAGTGACAGAGGAATTCCAGTTTCAATTTATAGGCCACCATTTATTTCTGGGCATAGTCAAACAGGCGCTTGGTATAAAGATGATGTGATTTGCCGCACCATCAAAGGCTGTATACAAATGGGAAGCATAACAGACATTACTGACACCTTAGATTTAGCTCCTGTGGATTACCTCAGCCAAAGTATTGTGTATTTATCAAAGCAACAAGATTCTCTTGGTAAAGCTTTTCACTTAAATAATCCTAAACCTATTTTTTGGAAAGAATTAACTGATTTTATCTGCTCTCTTGGCTATCAGATTGAGCATATTGCTTATAAAGATTGGCAAATAAAACTAAATAATTCTGTACGCTCTCAGGAAAATCCTTTGTATCATCTGTTGCCTTTTTATCACAAGCAGTATCAGCAATCAACTGAGCCAAAAATTAGTTGTTTAGCAACACAAGATGCTCTTGCAGGAAGTTCAATTATGTGTCCTCCAGTGAATACTCAATTACTCAATACTTATTTTTCCTATTTTCTTTTTAGTGGTTGGCTTGGCGTGTCGCCACCCTCTAATAAATTGGCTTGACTGTTATCAATCAAGCAATTTTAAATAGGATTTAAAAATCAAACCGGATTCCTATATAAGGCTTTCTTTTATGTTTCAAACAGAATTACAACATCCCATCGATAAAAATGATATGCAGACTACACAAACATTAAAGCAAATGATCGCTGGTGCTTGGATTACGCAAGGTATTTATGTAGTTGCTCAACTTGGTATTGCAGATTTACTCAAGGATGGTTCTAAAAGTTACGATGAATTAGCAACAAAAACTGGTGTAGATGCGCGATCGCTCTACCGACTACTACGTGCCCTTGCTAGTGTTGGTATATTTGCTGAAGGTAATTCAGGCTACTTTGAGTTGACACCTGTTGCCGAAAGTTTGCAAAGCGATCGCACCGATTCTCTACGTGGTTATGCTATCAAATCTGGTCAAGCCTGGGAATGGCAACCTTGGGGACATCTACTTGAAAGTATCAAAACCGGAAAACCTGTATTCAAAAATATCTTCGGGATGGAGAGATTTGATTATCTAGCTACTGAGCCTTCTGCTTCTAAAATATACACTCAAGCTATTAGTAGTATTTCTGGCGAACAAGATGCAGCGATCGCAGCTGGTTATGACTTCTCATCCATCCACAACTTAGTTGAGGTTGGAGGTGGAAATGGTACTTTGATGGCCTCGATTCTCAAAGCGAATTTGACAATGCAGGGGATTTTATTTGATTTACCCCATGTAGTTGCAGATGCCAAACCTGTGATTGAAGACCTGGAACTACAAGATCGTTGTCAACTAGTCGGTGGGAACTTCTTTGAATCAGTACCCACAGGTGGAGATGCTTACTTGCTACGGTATATTGTTCACGATTGGGATGATGAAAGAGCGATCGCCATCCTGAAAAATTGTTACCAAGCGATGCAGCCTAACGGCAAATTACTGCTAGTCGAAATGGTTATACCAAAAGGCAACGAACCATTTTTTGGGAAACTCCTCGACTTGCAGATGCTCGTGAATTATGGCGGCCGTGAACGGACTGAAACTGAGTATCAAGTTCTACTAGAAACAGCAGGTTTCTCATTGACAAAAATTTATCCAGTAGCGCCTCCAATCAGCATAATTGAAGCTATTCGCTTATAAAAAGGAACAGGAAAAATAAGTCTCCGTTTTCACTACAAAGAGGCTTGGTAAATCTTTTTTTTATACAACACTCATAGTTTTAAGGTAAATAAAATGAAGCAAAATTTGATTGAAACTTTACTAGATATTTCAGAACAGGAAAAAGAGCGGCTTTTAGCAGCCATCCAAATTGATGCTATTACTGAAAGTCCATATCTAGAAAAGGAATCAACAGAATCCCAAGAGTACAGACAATTTTTCCAATCAATCTTCCAAGAGATACTTCATTTTGAAGGCAACGAGCAGCAATTACTTTTTGAAATAGCAAGATATGTGCGTCATAAGTATTTGGAAAACAAAGGAAATTTAAGAGGTGTGATCGAGATTACTAATGCTTGCGAAAGGAGTTGTAATTATTGTCCAATGAGAATTGAAAATGAAGAATTAGGAGATCGTTACAATTTTTCTAGCGAAAAAATACTAGAAACCGCCATAGAAATCAAAGAAGCAAAAATTCCCATTGTATTCATTCAAGCAGGTGAAATTAAAGCAACGACTAAAACCGTATCTAGAGCCATACCTAAAATTAAACAACTTTTTGAGAATAACGTAATTATCCTTCTAAATCTTGGCGATAACCCTAAAGAAGATTACACAATACTCAAAGAAGCTGGCGCAAATCAATACATTATTAAATTTGAAACGAGCAATTGGAATTTACACAAACAAGCTAGAGGATACCTTTTATCCGATCGCCTCAATAGAATCGATGATCTATTAAGTTTAGGATATGAGGTGGGAAGCGGAACCATTGTCGGTTTAAAAGCAGTAAATGCCAATGGGAAAATCGAAATTGAACAAACTCCAAAGATGCTGGCGAACGATCTCCTACTTGCCATGAAGAAGAAAATTCATATGTGTAGTGCATCTCCTTTTGTACCTGGTAAAGGTACTCCACTAGCTCAAATGAGTGCGGGCAACGCTAGTATGACTTTAAATTGGATGGCTTTAGCCAGAATTATGATGCCAAAAGTTATGATACCTAGTGTAAGTGCCCTTAATGTTTTATTAGGACAAGATGGTCAGTTAAAAGGACTGCAAGCAGGGGCAAATACGATCACCGTGAATTTTACCCCTCCCAACTATCAAGACCAGTATGCTATTTACAGTAAACAAAAACGTTACAAAGTTAAATACGAGTATGCTTTAGATATCATGGAAAAAGCTGGTATCGAGCCAACTTTATTGCCTAACGTGCCTAGCCGGAGTTTTTTACTCTCTCAAAATTAGAACTTCCCACTGCTTAAAGAGGACTTACGCAACTGAGGGAGAACTCAATGCGGTGGTTCAAGTCTCCTGATCAAGCGCAGTAATTATTAGCAGCAAAATTAGCCCTGTTCTGTCACTTTTCGGATTAAGCCAGTAGTAAATAAAACCTTTTCCCCAGAAGAATAAAAGTTTTTAAATTGATTCATTGTACTAATTAGGTTATTGAATCTAAGCAATAAATTGAAACGGTGAATTAAATTGTATTTCTCTCAAGAGATTAGCATTTATTTATCATCAAAAGTAGCTTTTTAAATCTAAAAGCTATTGTATTTCAATGCATTTTTGAACATTGAAATAATACGATAAATAAGATTTTTTTAATATTTAACTATTAGCTTTTTATGCAATGATTAAATTTGTAAATTACAAAATTAAGTAATTTTAGGAAACAGCAATGACGACAGATATCAAAAAGCAAGAAGATTTAGGCATTTCGTGGTTGTTCCAAGAACAGTTTGGTTTTTCACAGATTCCATTAAACCAATCTTATGAAGCTTACTTTAAATCGCTGCTTGTTTGTGCTAATGGTGATGGCACATTAGCAGATGCAGAAAGAGATTGGGTGATTGGATATGCCTCTGCCTACAATCGTGACCCTGCAATTATCGAAAAACTCAAAGTTTACAAGGCTGATGAAGATTTAGAGACACTATTTAGTGGAGATCCTTTAATCATTGAAACACGCCGTTCCCTACTCCTTGATGCAATACAAGCTTGTGCTGCTGATGGCGAATATAACGAAAAAGAACGGGCTGTAGTACTCAAAGGAGCAAAGGCACTCAATATTTCTGAAGACGAGTTGAAAAAGATTGAAGAAATCTATTTTGAGACAGTCAAACTCCGTGAAAAACGTCTAGCAGTTCTGTATCCCAAAGGTTTGCCTTACTAAATCAACACTTCTCTTACAAGCGAAAAATCCAGTAAGTTAATTGTAGTTTTCTCCATTAGTAGTCTGTTTCATTCATTTTTTTGCTCATTAGCATATCCCTGACTTATTTAATAAGTTGGGGATACAACTGTACATGAACGAGTAATTTGACAAGTCTTGTATAGATTGCTATATGGTTAATTGTTATTGGTGGAGTGACACCATCTAGTCTCTCATTTGATACTCTTATCCAAAAAGAAACAGATGAGTTTGAACAGACAGCAACTGTTCAAAAATGGTTACTTTTTTACGAGTGACTTCAATACTTCTCGGTTAAGGGTAAAAGGGGAAAGGGAAAAGGGAAATAAAAAACCCTTAACCCTTACCCTTTAACCTTTTCCCAAAACCCGATTCCGAGTTAAAAATGCAAAACCCGAGCAGTATTGCGAGTGACTTGGGAAAAAAGATGAACAGAATCGTCTGTACCTTACGGGACGTAAGAAAATATTGATTGATACGGAATCTAATCGTCTTTTTTAAATCTTTATAATCCAAAAATGAATATAGTAATTGTCCTGGGTTAAATCATATTTTTAATACTCCTTTTCTCGGTGTTGAACTGGCTGATTGGCATAGTCTTTAAGCAGTTCACTAAAATTTCTTGGCTGCAAGGAAAAACTGCAATTATCACCTTTCTGCACCGGAATATCAGCAGATTGTTAATTAATCTCCCTGTTAAGAATGCAGCATAGCCAATACTTCACAACTTCTTTGCGAAGTATTGGCTTTAATAAAAAATTATATGTTTTTACGCAAAAATACTTAACAAAGTAAACTTACATTCAAGGTATAAAAACTCTGGTTATTTATTTCTAAACCATTCCGGAAACAGGAGGGAATGTCAGAAAAACTAAATAATAAGGACTTACTGAGTAACCAGGTCATGACCAACCACATAATCGGTAAATTATTACAAGAGCGTTACCAAATTATCCAAAGCCTGGGTGCAGGGGTATTTGGACAAACATATATAGCTGTAGACGTAGATTTTCCACAGAATCCTAAATGTGTTATTAAGCAGATAAAAGTTAGCAGTTCCGAACCTGGGTACTTGGAGATGCTGAGGTTAATGTTTCTAACTGAAACTGAAACCCTCAAGCTTCTAGGAAGCCATCAACAAATTCCTGAATTTATCGCCTGCTTTGAAGAAAACAGCCAGTTTTATTTAGTACAAGAGCTAATTGAAGGACATGCGCTGACTGCGGAATTGCCCATTGCTCAACAGTGGGGGTGTCTGTGGAATGAAAGGGAAGTTGTACAATTCTTGATAGATGTCTTAAGTATTCTAGAATTTGTTCACTCTCAAGGCGTGATCCATTGTGACATCAAACCAGAAAACTTGATTAGACGTAATAGCGATCGCAAGTTAGTTTTGATTGACTTTGGCTCAATCCAGTCTATCGATTTTGGCATAGGTGCGGAATTGCCGATTTATAGAATTCCTGTCACCTCATTGGGATATATACCGCCAGAGCAATTTATTGGTCAAACACAGCCTAACAGCGATATTTATGCTTTGGGAATGATTGCTATCCAGGCTTTAACTGGGTTAGAACCACTAAAATTAAAAGTTGATCCTCATACTAATGAAATTTTTTGGCGTTCTCAAGACACGCCAGTTAACGATTATCTAGCTGCTGTTCTCAGCCAAATGATCCGTTACGATTCTCAAAATCGCTTCCAGTCTGCGACTGAGGTACTGCGGGTACTCAAACAAATAACATGGGATCAGCCAGCACAAATATTAGAGGAAGATTCTGAATTTTTTCTAGAAGCTGCTGCGATTGAGGATAATGATTTTCAAAATCTTACATCTGGCACATCATCCCCGTTATTGACAGGAATGAAAGTCGGACTAGCAGCTAATTCTTTATTGATGGGGTTTGGTGTATATTCTTTAGTTAATACTGCACCTGCATACTCAGAAACCGATACTTTATATAAAGCAACAAAAGAATATCAAGCTGGGGATTTGCAAGAAGCGATCGCACTTGCTAAATCAATTCCCTCCCACAGCAATGTTTATCCAGAAGCCCAAGCCACAATGGAAGAATGGCAAGAGCAATGGCAAGTTGCTGCACAACAATACCAAATAGCTCAAATAGCTTTTCATGAGAGCCGATGGTCAGATGTTCTTGATGCTGTTTCTCAAATTCCCAATATTTCATATTGGCAATCTAAAACAGATAAACTAGTTCAGCAAGCATACGTTAACATTGAAGCACAGACACAAGATTTATTAGCAAAAGCTTACGAAAGTGCCGAGGTCAGAGATTTTTCTACTGCATTACAATATCTGCGGGAAATTCCTAAAGAAAGTCGTGCGGGGGCTTTAGTTCAAGAAAAGCTGGCTGAGTATAATCGAAAGCGCCAAATCAGAGCAGCTTATTTTTTACAGAACGCTTACAAAAAAGCATCTGTAGGTGATTTTGATCGGGCTGTAAAATTTCTCCGAAATATTCCACAAGATGCTCTAGTTTATGCTCAAGCTCAAGTTAAATTGAATGAGTATACTCAAAAGCAACGCGTGCAGGCTGGCAATCAAAAGATAGCTTCTGCAAAAAGAACAAATTCATTTGTCTCTAAAAATTCAGACACTAAGATTGAATATTTTCAGCAAGTAAATTATTTGCAAGAAGTGAATATTCGATAGTTACAGCAATTTTTAAATAAATGTACTTGTTACATAGAGCAAGTTTAAGTAGAGATGCGAAAATGTACTGGGCTGGCTTCGAATGCCCTGCCACGCTAACGCATCTCTACAAGTCTAAAATCATTAACAAAAATCTTTAACTAAACGTATTAGTACACAAAGAAGCGATGATTGCTTTTATCAAAACAGAATTCAGAAGTCAGGAGCCAGAATGGGCTAAACGCCCCGCTACCGCTAACAGAATTGAATTCTGTGTGATACAACTAATAGCTCAGTGCATCGCTATCGAGCGTCTTGATTCTGACTCCTGAATTCTGACTTCTGAATTCTTCTTCAATTAGTTTAGGATTTTCATTTATCGAATAGGTAGTTCAATAATAAACTCTATACCTTCACCTGGCTTGGAATCGTATGTGAGCTTGCCATGATGGTTATTAACCACAATTTGGTAAGCAATAGATAGACCAAGCCCTGTTCCTTTACCGACAGGTTTTGTTGTGTAAAAAGCATCGAATATTTTTGTTGTATCTGCGTTTTTTATCCCTGAACCATTGTCAGCAACTCTTAAAATCACTTGCTCTCCAATTACCTCAGTTTTAATTTTAATCACCCCAGGATTTCTAGAAATTGTATCAATATCTTTATTTTTATTTGCTTCTTCAATTGCATCGATCGCATTAGAAATTAAATTCATAAAGACCTGATTAATCTCGCTAGGAAAACACTCAACAAGTGGCAAGTCCCCATATTCTTTAACTAGTTTGATAGCTGGGTGATGAGCATTTCCCTTAAACCGATGTCCAAGAATGAGTAATGTACTTTCTAACCCTTCATGCAAGTTAGCTAGTTTTTTTCCAGCTTCTCTGTGACGCGAGAAGTTGTTCAAATATGACACAATTTCTGTAACGCGATCTGTACCAACTTGCATGGATTTAATAATTTTAGATAAATCATCTAACAAAAATTCAAGATCGCTTTTTTTTATTGCAGTGTGAAGTTCATCTGGTGGATTGGGCAGATATTTTTCATAGAGATGCAATAAACTAACTACTTCTTGTACATACTTTTCAACAAAATTTAAGTTGCCAGCTATAAAATTGATGGGATTATTAACTTCATGAGCAATTCCTGCTGTTAGTTGACCTAAAGCTGCTACCTTTTCTGCTTGAATCAATTGAGTTTGAGTCTGTTGTAATTCGGTGTTTTTAGCAATTAAGGTTTTTGTCAAATTTCTCAGTTTGAGGTGATTTTCAATCCGCACTAATACTTCTTCATGCTGGAAAGGTTTTGTAATGTAGTCTACGGCTCCTAATTGCAAACCTTTGACTTTATCAGCAGTTTCTGAAAGGGCTGTCATAAAAATGACTGGAATATCTTGGACGCGAGGATTGCTTTTTAGCTGTTTACAGGTTTCAAAACCATCTATACCCGGCATCATTACATCCAGCAAGATTAAATCAGGTAAATCACCATTTTCTAATCGCTGAAGGGCTTTTTCTCCACTGCGGGCTGCCCAAACTTCGAAGCTAGACTGATCCAGAAAGCTGGATAAAACTTGTAAATTGGCAGGGTTATCATCAACGACTAAAACAATTCCCCTTAAAGGAGCATAATTGATAGAGTTATTTTGGTTTTCAATAATAGTTTTCATACCGTTTCCACCGCATATTTAGTCAAAAACTTTATAATTAAATCTTCATCAAATTGTCTTGCTAGCTGCCGTAGTTCGTTAGCAAATGGTGCAAAATTTGTATCTGTTTCTTCTAGTTGATCGGCCCATTTGAGAATGGCATTGAAGTTACCTTTACTGGCTAAAGTGGTTAGTTCTTGCAACACCTGGGGAGAAGGAGAGGTTAATTGAGTAGTTGCTGTGGTTGCTTCTTTGGCTTTTTCTCCATCAGTCTGAGATTGCTTGTAAATCCATACCAAATTTAAGTATTGTTCTAGTTGATGCAATAATTCATCTACTTGTATGGGTTTGCTCAAGAAAGCATTACCTCCAGCTTGCAGACTGCGATTTTGGTCAGCTTCAAAGACACTAGCTGAAGAAACAATAATTAATACATCCTGAATTTCTGAAGTGTGACGCAGGTGTTTAATTAATTCAAACCCATCCATTTCTGGCATCAGCAAATCTGTGATGATTAAGTTTGGCTTGAGGGCGATCGCTATTTCTAAACCTTCTTTACCGTTGCTGGCTTCAACCACATTAAAACCCAGTGGTTGCAGTAAGTTTGTAATCACTGTGCGATTCTCCCAGCGATCGTCAACCATCAGGATGGTGTAGGGACCACCCTCAAAGCCAATGATTTGTTTCTCTGAGGCAGTCATCGCAGATTGTACCCAGTCAGTCGCTTCGGGTATCTCTAACTCAAACGAAAAGCTGCTCCCCTTACCAATCTGACTCTGAACATGGATATCGCTACCCATCATTTGTACCAACTGCCGAGTAATAGCTAAACCCAGCCCTGTACCTTCAGCTTGGCGCTTTTTCTCACCTACTTGTTCAAATGGTAAGAAAATTTGGCTCAATTCTGCGGGAGTTATCCCAATTCCTGTATCTTCTACATTAAAGCGAAGGCGATGTTTCATTATCTGCCCATCATTGGAAGGTTGATCGATTACTTCAATATTGAAAGTAACCTGACCTTCATCTGTAAATTTGATGGCATTTCCCAGCAGATTCAATAGTACCTGACGTAATCTTTTGACATCGACATAAACCCCTGTAGGCAAGTTAATCGGTGGTTTATAAATAAACGAAATGCCCTTTTGTTTTGCCCGAATGTGGCAGATTTCGACAATTCCTTGAAGAAAGGAAGGGAAATGCACATCATAAGGATGCAATTCTAACTTTTTCGCTTCAATTTTGGAGAGATCCAAAATGTCATTAATTAAAGTCAGCAGATGAGAGCCACATTGTTCAATAATATTGACGTGATATTGCTCTTGCTTAGGTAAAGCTGGGGAACGCAGTAAAATTTGGGCACAACCGAGAATGCCATTTAAAGGTGTTCGCAGTTCATGACTCATGTTTGCTAAAAATTCGCTTTTAGCATGGTTGGCTGTATCAGCCGCAGCTTTAGATTTTTTCAGTTCACGTTGTTCAAATGCTTGGACTTGCCACAAGACAGTAATCATGGTAAGTGTCAGTCCACCGACAATTAAGGCAATCAAATCGAGGAATTGCAATCGAGATTCGATATTTTGGCGGGGAATCACCAAAGCTACAGACCAATTAGCAGCTTGCAACGGCAGATAAGCGACATACTGTTTAGTGCCGTCAATTTCCATTAACTCAATTCCCTGTTGTTTGTTTACCATCCTCTGAGCGATCGCATTTAAATTGCGATCGCCAATTTTCAGCAGGCTGGGTGCAGGTTTTTCTACGGTTGACATTAACGCCGAGTTAGGATGAACGATCGCTTGTCCTTGGGAATTGAGAGCAAAAGCATAGCTGTTCGTGCCGTAGCGCAGGGAGTTAACAACCTCTGCAATGTGATCGACTCTCACATTGCCGTGGAAAACTCCAATCGGTGAACTGCTGCTAGCAGAATTTGAAGAGATTGGGGTGGCGATCGCTATTAAAGGAATTCCTGTAGAACGGCTGATGAAAGGGTCAGAAATGTTGCTCTTTCCTGCAATTGCTTTTTGAAAGTAGTCTCGATCATGAATATTTTTATTGGATCGACCAACTTTTGTATTAGAAAATGAACCATCTGGGTTGACTATTTGGAAAAAGAAAAATTCATTGATCCGCTTGACTTCTAATTTTAAATAGGGTTCTGCTACAGACCAGTTTAAGGAGCGGACAGTTAAAGTATTAGCCAGGGTTTGTACCTCTGCTTGGCGAAGATGTAACCACTCTTCAATTTCATCACCCCCTCTCTGTACCTCTAAAAAAGCACTATGTCTCAAATCTTTGAGCATCAGATTTCTAGTGGCTTGATAGCTGAAATAGGCAGAAATACTGACTAGAAGGGTAGTACCGCCAAGAATAAATCGAATTAGTAAATTTCGTAAAGGATGATTTTCTCTATTAGTTGCTGATAGGCTGGAGTTTGGTTGTATCAAGGGTTAGCTCCTTAATCGCATAGTTCGGTAATAAAAAATTCTAGGTTATCTTTAGATTGCCCAAGAAGTTACCGATGCTCACAGCTTTTGGTAAAATAAACAATAAATTTATAGTAATGGCACGAATTATAAATTACGATCTCAAAATATTCTTTAAAATCAACTAAAATTCCAATTATTGGCTAGAAGAAGTGTTATTAACAATTCGTAATTATTAATTACGAATTGTTTAGTGTTAGGACTTACGCAATAACTCTCTCAAACTCTTATTCCTTTGTGTCCTTCTCTGACGAGACGCTGCGCGTAGCTTGCTTCTCCGTAGGAGTATGCGTCCTACGCTGCGGGAAGCCGCTCCGCGTCTATGCGGTTCGTTTTTTCATTATTTTGCGTAAATCCTGAGTGTATTAGGGCGTTGTCTGCGGTGGATTAATAGGATTAGGAACTGGAATAACTGGCACAATTATCGGCTTAGGTTTCTCGGATTGCAGTTGAATCTGGGCTTGATTGCGACCGTCTATAGCTTGTTGGTAATTAGGCTTGTATTTTATTGCTTGATCGTAAGACGCGATCGCATCTTGAAACCGTTTCAAATTTAGTAAAGCATTGCCTCTGCTATACCAGCTTTCAGAATGGTCTGGTTTATAACGAACCGCTTTATTATAAGATGCGATCGCATCTTCGTATTTTTGCAAAATGTATTGTGAATTTCCCAAATTGTACCAAAGCTGATAGTCTCTTGGCTTAAGTGTCGCAGCTTTATTGTAAGCTTTGATTGCTTCTTCATAGCGTTGGTTTTGATGCAGCGACCAGCCCAAGTTATACCATGCTTGATAGTTACTAGGATTATATTTAATTACTTGATTAAAAGATTCAATTGCTTCTGGGTAACGTCGTAAGTTGAGTAGGGTATTACCTCTTGAAAACCAGGCTTGATAATAATTTGACTTATATTGTACAGCTTTATCATAAGCGTTGAACGCATCTTGGTAGCGTTGCAAATTAACTAGTCCGTTTCCCATATTATACCAAGCTTGTTCATAGTCTGGTTTTAAATCAACGACTTTTTGGTATGCTGCGATCGCTTCTTCATATCGGTTAGAATTCTGTAAAGCTAATCCTTTCTTGTACCAAGCTTCATAATTGTCTGATTTTAATTCAATCGCTTTTTCATAGGCTTTAATTGCTTGGTCATATTGCTTTAAGTTACTAAAAGCTTCACCCTTAGCATTCCAGACTTCCGAGCTTTCATTATTTAATTGTAAGGCTTTGTCAAAAGATGCGATCGCTTCTTGATATCGCTGTAAACTTGCCAAGACAAAACCGCGTCCACTCCAAGCTTCAAAATAATCTGGCTTAATTTGGATTGCTCTATCATACGCAGCTAATGCTTCTTTCGATTTTTTTAATTTATACAGCGTTTTGCCTTGGCCATTCCATCCTTGAGGATAATCTGGTCTAATATTAACGGCTTTTTCATATACTTCTAATGCGTCTTGATAGCGTTGCAAATCAAAAAGTGTATTTCCTTGTTTGGATAATTCTATAGCGTTATTTGAATTAATGTGATTAAAAATAAATATTGATGCAACTCCACTTATTCCAACTAAAAATATTGTTAGTAAAATTTTACCTAAAATGCCTTTTTTCGGTTGTGGTTTGGTTATATTTTTGGGTAGAGAAATAGGAGTTAACGCTATTGTTTCGACCGGAGGTAGTGTTAACTCTTTCAGTGCTTTTAATGCTACTGTAGCCGAAGGATAGCGCTGTCGAAAGTCGTAGCACACCATTTTATCTAAGAATTGAGCAAATTCTGGCGTGACTGTGGCTTTATCGCGCCAGATAATTTCATTAGTCTCAGCATCTTTTATTATTTCCTCTGGTAATAATCCAGTGAGAGCTTGAATAGCAATGATTCCCGTAGCATAGATATCACTGCTTAATTTTGGCGTACCATGAGCTTGTTCTCCAGGAATATATCCAGGCGTACCTATGGCAACAGTACCTTTAGTTGAACCTTCGGGAGTAATTACTTGGGTAGTAATTTGTTTAACCGCACCAAAATCAATTAAGATTAATTTGCCATCCGGGTGTCGTCTGAGGATATTTCGGGGATTGACATCACGGTGAATTACATTCTGTTGATGGACAAATTCTAGAATTGTCAAAAGTTCTTGTAAAAGTGAAATTACTTGCTCTTGGCTAAGGGTTTTACCTGGTATTAATTCTTGACTAAGATCGTGACCTTCGATCAATTCCTGTACGAGATAAAATTCGGCATTTTCCTCAAAATAAGCTAAAAGTTGGGGAATGCGATCGTGAGTTCCTAATTTATACAGAACTTGTGCTTCTGTATCAAATAAACGCCTAGCCGTCTCTAAAGTTACCGGATCGTTTGCCTGGGGTTTGAGTTTCTTGACCACACATTGAGGTGAACCGGGTAATTGAGTATCATAAGCAACAAAGGTTTCACCAAAACCCCCTCCTCCCAAGTTACTAATAATTTGGTATCTTCCAACAAGTGTGTTTCCTAGCATCTCGTTTGCCTACTTAAGTGCGATGCGATCTGATTTCAATCTTGCCACACGTTAAGGAGGATAGGGGGAGGGAGGGGAGGCAGGGGGAAAATAACTAATAACTAATGACCAATACTTCTCTACGAGAGGCTATGCGTTAGCGGAGCTTTTGTAGCGATACGCTCAGTACAAGTGACCAATGACTAATGACCAATGACAAATTTATATGATTCCTATTAGTGATAATATTCGTTGTTGGAATAAGCCGATTATTAATTATTGGCTAATTGGCATTAATATTGCCGTATTTTTATGGGAAATTCAACTAGAACTTAGTGATACTTTGGGCCCTTTTGTCAATAGTTGGGGTGTGATTCCAGCCCAGATTAGTGGGGCGATTACAAATGTATTCTTCTTCAACAACTCTGCTGCTTGGATAATTGTAATTTGGCGGGTATTTTCACTACTTTTTGGAATATTTCTGCACGGTAGTTTTAGCCAGATATTGGGAAATCTACTATTTCTGTGGGTTTTTGGTAAGACTGTAGAAAATATCTTGGGACACAGACGCTATCTCGGATTTTATCTGGCGGCTGGCATCTTAACAGGGGTCGTACAAATTCTAGCTGCACCGAGTTTGACAGTACCATTAATTGGGGGCAATGGCGCGATCGCAGCTATTTTAGGGGCATACATTATGAAGTTTCCTAAAGCTAAAATTGACACCATTTTACCGTTAATTATTGTGTATATTCCTATCGAACTTCCCGCCTTTGTCTATATATTTTGGTGGTTTGTGCAACAGTTATTTTATGGTATCGGCAGTTTAAATATTCCCCCCATTGGCGTAAATCAATCGGGTGTTGTCTTTTGGGGGCAGGTTGTGGGATTATTCATTGGTGCAGCTTTCATACGATTGAAGAGATAATTAATTTGTCTTAATCTTTAGACATGGCTCTTAAATACCAGAAGATATCTTTTGGCTAAAACTCTTATGTGCCTTTGGATGGATTGCATTTTTTAGCTTAAAAATTCATACTGCTAAAACTAGGGTATGCCTACTCTTCAGGTCGGTGTTATTTTTAGTTGTTAGCGGTTTATTAAAATGCCAAATGTTGATAAAAATAATTCTAAACTTACTGATGAATTAGCAGTTTTACGGCAGCGTGTAGCTGAATTAGAGCAAGCAGAAATATTTTATCAGCAAAGGCAAGTAGCACTAGAAGAGCAATTAAGAAAACTGGCAACATCGGCACAAAGTTCGCATATTTCAGTTTTAGAATATGAGATTGAATGCCATCTGGAGCAGGAGAAGTCTACAGGCTTTAATGTGACAACAGATGTGGCAGTGACTTTAGAGCAACTCCAACAAGAAATTGCACAGCGACAGCAGTTAGAAGTAATCCTGAAAGATAGTGAAGAACGGCTGAGGCTAGCTTTAGATGTTTCTCAGATGGGCTTGTGGGATTGGAATATTTTAACCAATCAAGTCATTTGGTCTGAAAATTATGAACTGCTTTTTGGTCTACTTCCAAGTAGTTTTGATGGCCCTTATGAAACGTTTCAGAAGTGCGTTTATCCTGAAGACAAGCAATCTGTAATGCAACGGATTGGCTACGCTTTGACACAAAAAACTGACTACAACGATGAATTTCGGATAATTCGCTCAGACCAAAGTGTACATTGGATTTCTGCCAAGGGAAAATTTATCTATAACGAGCAGGGAAAAGCGGTGCGAATGATCGGCGTTTGTATGGAAACAACTGTGTGCAAACAGGCAGAAGAAAGTACTCGCGAACTAACCACACAAGTCCAAGAACAGGCAAATATTTTAAATGCCATCCTCACCGCCTCAGTGGATCACATTTATATCTTTAATCGCCAAGGTTGCTATCAGTATGTTAGTCGTGATGCAGCTACTATATTAGGTTTTAAGCCCCAGGATCTTGTCGGAAAAACTTTGCAAGAACTGGATTTACCCACAGACCTTGTAGAACAGGTAGACAATCAACTAAAAGCTGTGATTAAAACTGGGCAGCCAATTAAGGATGAGTGTAAATATGTAACTGCTGATGGAGCGCATTATTATGAATACATTCTGACACCATTACGAAATTTAAACCAAAGCATTGAAGGTGTAATTACTGTTTCTCGTGATATTACCGAACACAAACGGGCAGAAAAATCATTACGCGAAAGTGAAGCTCGATTTCGGCGTTTGTTCGAGTCTAACCTAATCGGGGTTGCTTTTTGGAATGTGGATGGCTTTGTAATTGATGCTAATGATGCCTTTCTTCAGCTAGCTGGCTACACTCATGAGGAGTTCACTCTTTTAGGTAAAGTTAATTGGCGAGAACTCACTCCTATTGAATACAAGTATTTAGACGATCGCGCCATTTTAGAGGTTCAAACCACTGGAGTTTCCAAAATTTACGAGAAAGAGTACATCCACCGCAACGGTAAGCGAGTACCAATTGTTTTGGGGATAGCCTTGCTCAATGACTCCCAAGAACATGGTGTTGCTTTTGTACTAGATATTACCGATCGCAAATTGGCTGAAAAAGAATGCGATCGCCTCCTCCAATGCGAAAGAACAGCACGCCAAGAAGCAGAGATCGCCAACCAAATTAAAGATGAGTTTCTGGCGGTTCTCTCTCATGAACTGCGAACCCCACTCAACCCTATCCTGGGATGGTCGAAAATGTTACGGACTCGCAAGTTTGATGAACAAACCACTAACCGCGCTTTGGAAACCATTGAACGCAACGCCAAGTTACAAACCCAGTTAATTGAAGATTTGTTGGATGTGTCTCGCATTCTCCAAGGAAAATTAAACTTAAATATCTGTCCAGTGAACTTGGTAATGGTAGTTGAAGCAGCACTAGAAACGGTACGGCTAGCAGCAGAAGCTAAATCAATTGAAATTCAGACCATATTTGATGCCAGTTTAGGACAAGTTATGGGCGATCCAAATCGGCTCCAGCAAGTTGTGTGGAATCTACTTTCTAATGCGGTAAAATTTACACCAACCGGAGGACGAGTAGGAATTCGACTCATGGAAGCTAGTAATCAGATTCAAATTCAAGTCAGCGATACAGGTAAGGGAATTAACCCAGACTTTTTGCCATTCGTGTTTGATTACTTTCGCCAAGCTGATGGCACAACTACACGCACATTTGGCGGACTGGGTTTAGGATTAGCGATCGTGCGTAAGGTTGTAGAAATGCACGGGGGAAAAGTTCAAGCCGAAAGTGCTGGAGAAGGATTGGGTACAACCTTCACTGTTGAACTACCGCTTTTGGTGAGAAGTGAACAAGTTCGGCGGGAAGAGAATGAGTTTTTAGATTCTCAGCCTGAATCCTCACTCCTTTCGAACACTCAAGTTTTAGTGGTGGACGATGAACCAGATATCCGCGACTTAGTGAGTTTCATTTTGCAAGACTACGGTGTACAAGTAACTGCTGTATCCTCAGCACAGGAAGCATTAAAAGCGCTATCTGAGTCGATACCAGATGTTTTAATTAGTGATATTGGAATGCCAAAGACAGACGGTTATATGCTGATGCGGGAAGTGCGATCGCGATCGCCGCAAGAAGGAGGACACGTACCAGCGATCGCTCTGACAGCTTATGCAGGCGAAATGAATCAGCAGCAAGCACTAGCAGCCGGATTTCAAATGCATATTTCTAAACCAGTAGATCCAGATGTATTGGTGAAAGCGATCGTCAATCTGATTGAGCCAAGCTGATACAGGTAAGCGTCTGAGGGGTTTTCCATAAGCTACCACGCCTACTACTTTCCTGCTAGACTCTGGATAGTCCTATGCTTTCAGGAATTATGTCATCTGTTGAGCAGATAATGAAAGAAGCCTTAGCTTTGCCTAGTGCATCAAGAGCATTGTTGGCAGAAAAACTGGTTGAAAGTCTTGAATTTGATGTAGATGAAACACAACAAAAGCTTTGGACAGATGAAGCTAAGAAGCGTAGAGATGAAGTCCGAAGTGGTACAGTTATACCCATTCCTGGAGAGGAAGCCTTAGCTAGGGTGAAACAACTTTTGGAGTAATGAAATACGTTTTTCATCCAACAGCATTAACTGAATATGGCGAAGCGGTCAAGTTTTATGCAGAGCGTCGAGTTGAATTAGCACAGGCATTTATAAATACGGTTGAGGATGCAATTTTCCGAATCATCCAGTCACCCACTCGCTGGGCTGTTATTGACGAAGATATTCGTCGATGTTTAACACGCAAATTTCCCTATGGAATTTTATACACCATTGAGGAAGATTACATTTTGATTTTGGCGGTGATGCACTGTAGCCGAGAACCAGGATATTGGAAAGAGCGTGTTAAAGAGCAACCATCGGGTGAAGAAACTGAACTTTAGGATGAGTAAATTAACCTAAACTGAGCCAAGTTTAACAGTACGATAAAGATAGACAAGATGTAGTTTGAATTCTATCTACCGTTTTCATGGGAATGACTGAGCAAGATGATTCTCAGCAATTGAGTGAACCGACCGATGGAGCAACTACCAAGTCGGTCGATAATTCTTGGACAAACCGCATTGGTGGTGTCTGGAACACAGCAACAACACGTTTAACCAAACTCCTACCCGTAGAACAACTGGCACAAACGGTTGTTGGATGGTTTAGCGTCAGTGAAACTCAGGTTGCAGAGATTTTAGAGAAAATTCGAGCCGAATTGCCAACCACAGAAGCATTGCTGATTGGTAAACCCCAAGCCGGGAAAAGTTCAATTGTGCGGGGATTGACAGGAGTTTCGGCTGAGATTATTGGTCAAGGTTTTCGTCCGCACACGCAACACACGCAGCGCTATGCCTATCCTTCCAGTGATCTGCCGTTGCTAGTTTTTACTGATACGGTGGGGCTAGGTGATGTCAACCAAGATACCCAAACAATCATTCAGGAGTTAGTTGGCGATTTACAAAAGGAAACTGCCTCCGCCAGAATCCTCCTTTTGACGGTCAAAATCAATGATTTTGCAACTGACACACTCCGACAAATTGCTCAAAAGTTACGCCAGCAGTATCCAAATATTCCCTGTCTGCTAGTAGTTACTTGCTTGCATGAGGTTTATCCTGCTGATGTTGTCGATCATCCTGCCTATCCGCCAGATTATCAAGAAATCAACCGCGCATTTGCGGCAATGCAGCAAGCCTTCGCCGGGATAACTGACCGCTCTGTACTAATTGACTTTACCCTAGAAGAAGATGGCTACGATCCGGTATTTTATGGCTTAGAAGCACTGCGAGATTCTTTGGCAGAACTACTCCCACAAGCAGAAGCGCAGGCGATTTATCAGCTATTAGATCGAGAAGAAGCCGGAAAGCAACTTGGCAACCTTTACCGAGATGCCGCACGCCGTTATATTTTGCCATTTGCAATTATGTCTGCAACTCTTGCGGCCGTACCTTTGCCATTTGCCACAATGCCTGTACTAACTGCCTTGCAAGTATCAATGGTGGGACTGTTGGGTAAATTATATGGACAGACAATTACACCATCACAGGCGGGGGGTGTTGTGAGTGCGATCGCAGGTGGTTTCTTAGCACAGGCAATCGCACGGGAATTAATTAAATTTATACCAGGTTTTGGGAGTGCGATCGCAGCATCTTGGGCAGCTGCCTATACCTGGGCGCTAGGGGAAGCAGCCTGTGTTTATTTTGGTGACTTAATGGGAGGTAAGAAACCTGATCCCCAAAGAATTCAGTTAGTAATGCAAGAAGCGTTTCAGGCGGCGCAAGAACGGTTTAAGAAAGTTCGTAATCTCTAATCGGGGGTAAGTAGGTTGGCGCAATTAAAGCTAACTGGCAAGGGCTGTCCTTTATCATTGGTAAGGACTTTAAGCCTGTTTACGTTTCATAACATAATTTTGTTTATTTCTAGCAACTTACTTAGGAGGACAATAAATTATGATTCAAGCTTTACGTAAACTAGTAACTTTTGAAGATTTTGCAGCATGGCGGCCCGAGGGCAGCAGATACGAATTACATGATGGCGTGATTGTTGAAATGGCACAACCAACGGGTGATCATGAAGATGTTGTCGGTTTTTTAGCACTAGAAATATCTGCTGATATCAAGCGTCTAAATTTACCTTATTACATCCCAAAAACTGTATTAGTAAAACCACTTGAAGGTGAATCAGCTTATTCACCAGACATATTAATAATCAATCGACCAAATTTAGTGAATGAGCCTTTATGGAAAAAGGAATCGACTGTATCTCAATCGGTATCTATTCCATTAGTTATTGAAGTTGTTAGTAGTAATTGGCGGGATGATTACTACAAAAAATTAGCTGATTATGTTCGCGTAGCGTCTCGAAGAGAAGCTATAGGTATTCCTGAATATTGGATTATAGATTACGCGGCTATAGGCGCTAGAAAGTTTATTGGCAATCCTAAACAGCCTACTATATCCATTTATCAATTAATCGATGGTGAGTACCAAGTTACTCAATTTAGAGGTAGCGATCCCATCGTCTCGCCTACTTTCCCAGAGTTAAATTTAACTGCTGAACAGATTTTTAAAGCTAGCTAAAATCTAAAATTCTGTCACCTGCCCTCTGTTAGACTTAACCTGTCCGCGTTTAGTTTTGTAGTCAAGGCGCTTTCTTTGAGAACTGCGAGTTGGTTTCGTGGGTTTGCGTTTTATCGTCACGACAACTGCACTTTGAATGAGTTCTTGAAGTCGTTTCAAAGCTGATTCCCGATTGTTTTCTTGGCTTCGGTGTTCTTGTGCTTTGATGACAACAACTCCTTCCTGAGTAATGCGTCGATCGTTCAGCTTTAAAAGCTGTTCTTTATAATAATCTGGTAATGATGAAGCGACAATATCGAAGCGTAAGTGAATCGCTGTGGAAACCTTATTTACATTCTGGCCTCCTGCTCCTTGCGAACGAATCGCACTAATTTCAATATCACTCTGGGGGATTATAACTTTGTTGGAAATTTGCAGCATCGCTCACAAGGCAAAAGAGGAACTTTTCAATTTGGGATAAAATTTTTACTCGGTTTGTTCGGGAAAATCTATTACTACATTTTGGTCTTCATTGTTATCCAAATTCACCTCTAAAGTTTTTCCTTCTATTGTCACTTTATCACCCGGTACTAGTCGCCGCCCTCGTCGGGTTTCCAGCATACCGTTTACTTGGACATCGCCACCTTGAATCATTAGCTTGGCTTGTCCTCCAGTTGGCACTATACCCATCAACTTTAAATATTGGTTTAACTTAATTGTGTTGTCTCGGATTTTCTTCATACTAAATAAAACTACATCATCTTAATTGTACCCTGGTGTTATCAAGGCAAAGTGTGAATCTATTGCGCCACATAATCACCTAAGTACAGTATTTCATTGAATTCGTAGCGAATTAATTTGGTAAGTAGGTAGACATAATTAAATATAAAATAAACTCTTAGTTTGTAGTGAGCGATTTATCGCTCAGAGCAAGGATTATCAGGACTAAAGTCCTTACTACAAACTTTAAATTTATTTATGCCTAGATACTTAATACCCTGCAATGCAATGCCAATGCGTCGTCTGACAATACCAATGCGTCGGCTGACAATGCCAATGCGTCCTGATGCATTTAAAACGCAAATCAACCTTTAGGCTGATTTTACTAGTTAGGTGTGGTGGAGCGTAGGCGTAGCCCATCGTAGATATCGCTAAAACGAAAAACAGTAATGCCAGTTTATTATCTATAATGTTGATCGACAAAACTACCAGATATAGGTGAAAAAACTAGTCTGGAAGGTTCTTTTAGTGTGTTCAGGGGACTGGATCTATGATTAAGCTCGGTTTATTGGTACAGTCCCAGAATAACTCTTTGGGTATCGGCAAAGTTACGGAAATATCTGATACCAATGCAAACGTTGAGTATTTTTGCTCTATAGGGCAACGTCTTCAAAAAACTTTACCTTTAAGTTCGCTCTCTGAGGTCAGACTTGAACCACAGGCTCGATGCTATATTAAGTACCAAACTCAGGATAAATGGATAGTTGGGAGAGTTTTCATTTGGGATGAAGATACAGAAATGTATCAAATTGATTTACCAGATAAGAAAACTGCGATCGCTACTGAAGAAGACATTTACGTTCGTTGTAATCTGCCAAACACAGACCCCATCGAAACTCTAGCGATGAAGGGTCACGAAACGCCCTACTTCCACGACAAAAGATTAGCTTTCGTCAAATCCTTGATTAAGCAACGCGCTGTCAGTCGCGGGATGACAGGACTGATTTCGGCAAATATTAATCTTTATCCTCACCAAGTTGAAGTAGTGCGGCGGGTACTGGAAGACCCAATTCAACGCTACTTGCTAGCAGACGAGGTGGGACTTGGAAAAACCATCGAAGCGGGTGCGATTCTGCGGCAATTCCTCTTGGATGAACCGAAAAGGGGTGCGGTGGTATTAGTCCCGCAATATTTACTCAAACAATGGCGGACTGAGTTAGAAAACAAATTTTACATTTCCCATTTTGGCAAACGGGTAGCGGTGCTGGCGGTTGAAGATATCCATAAAATCAACCTGAAGGCGAGGATAGGCTGCTTAATTTTAGATGAAGCTCATCATATCGCAGCAATGGCCACTTCCAAGGATGCAACAGTGCGCCAGCGTTTTCAGACTTGTAAAGAACTGGCTCATAAAAGCGATCGCTTACTTTTATTATCTGCCACTCCTGTTCTCAATCATGAGCAAGATTTCTTGGCAATGTTGCACTTGCTCGACCCAGCAACCTATAAAATTGGTGATTTAGAAGGTTTTCGTGCCAAAGTTGAAAGCCGTCAGGAAATTGGTAGACTTCTGCTTTCTTTCAAAGAAGATGCTGAACCTGTTGTTCTCAAAAGCAACTTGCAGCAACTACGAAACCTCTTAGCTGAGGATGAGTATTTCCTGAAGCTGGCGGATGATTTAGAAAATTGTTTACAAACAAATTCTCCAGAGCAAGACCAAATCGTCCAAGGGATTCGTACTCATGTCAGCGATATCTATCGACTACACCGCCGAATGCTTCGCAACCGTCGCGCGGCGGTAGAAGATGTGATATTTGACCGCAATTTTACACCCAAAGAAGAGTACGATTTAGACGAGCGATCGCCTGATATCCACGAACTGCTGAATCAATGGCGTAGTGTTGCTCCTGCTGAACAGCCATATCAGCGAATTTTTCTGCTGTTATTTCTAGCGGCCGGTACTTGGTTAGGCATTTTAGAGCAGGTAATTACCGCCCGCTTAACTGGCAAGCCTCATGCTAAACTCATCCAGGAGTTTAAAGAAGATGATCTTCGCCTATTAACTACAACCCCCAAATTCTCAGGGGAAGAAGAGATTCTGCAATCCTTCCTTAAAATTATTCGTCAACCCCAAGAAGATGGAGGACGGACGGAAAATTTGAAAACTGTACTGCTGAATCAGCTAGGTACATACTTCAAAATTCCCGCAAACGTTCGGAAGAATCAAAAGGAATTCATCACGAGAATACAGCAGAGAATCAAAAGGCCAATTACTGGCGATATTCTGCCCAAATTTATTGTATTCACCAGTTTTGTCCAAAGTTGTGGCGAAATAGTCCGGTATTTGTCTGATAGCTTTGGTGCAGAGACAATCGTCAAACATCAATTTGGAGAATCACCAGACAAAGTTGAGGAAGGCTTAAATAAGTTTAGGAATAACCCAAACTGCTTTATTCTAGTATGCGATCGCTCAGGAGAAGAAGGGCTTAACCTCCAATTTGCCGATTGGTTAATTCATTTTGACCTTCCTTGGTCGCCTAATCAATTAGAGCAAAGACTTGGCAGACTTGACCGCATTGGCAGCAAAATTGGAGTTCAATCTTGTGTTTTGATTGGCCCCTATTTGGAAGATAGCCCTCACAATGCTTGGTATCAAGTATTAAAAGATGGATTTGGTATTTTCCAGCAATCAATTGCGAGTTTACAGTTTTATGTAGATGATAAGCTTGCAGAATTAGAAACAGCTTTGTTTCAATCAAGTGCTGCTGGATTGTTAGAGATGATTTCACCAATTCAAGAGCAAATTGAAGCCGAAATCGCAAAAATTAGCGAACAAAATGCTTTAGATGAAATTGACGCTAACGATGAAATTGCCACCGAGTATTTTCAAGACCTCGATAATTACGATGCTTGTCATCTAGAAATGAAGCGAGCAATTGAAGGTTGGATTTGTGAGGCGCTGGGATTTCGAGGACTCAATAACCCCGACTCATCAGAGATGCGACGTTATCAACCCTCAACGCGGACATTGGTTCCTATAAATGAGTTAAAAAACCGTTTTGCTGATAGTTACCTAGACCAATTTGGTACTTATAATCGCAGGGTGGCAAACCAGAATCCTGGTATTAAACTCTTTCGAGTTGGGGAAGGATTTGTCGAAGCACTCTGGAACTATATAAACTGGGATGACCGAGGTGAAGCCTTTGCAATGTGGCGCACTGATTCATCTTGGGATGCGAAAGAAGGCAAGGAGTGGTTCGGTTTCCAATGCAATTATGTAGTTGAGGCAAATTTAAGAATTGCCAAGCAAGTTTTACTAGATAACAAACTCGATAGTTCTCAATTCAAAAACTTGCAACGACGTGTTGATGCTCTATTTCCGCCAATTATAGAAACTATCTATGTTGATGGTCGCAATGAGCCAATCCGCGTTGTTGAAGATAAAGCTCTGTTAAGTATTCTGCAACGTTCATATAAAGATAAAAACAATAATCAAGGACGAGATTACAATCTAGCAAAAGAGCGCTTAGGAATTATTGACAATTTTGTTGACCCTAGTAAATGGCAAAATTTCTGCTATGAAGTACGTAACACCTCTGCGGAATTACTTTCAAATCGTCCCGATTTTATTGACTTGTGCCAAAGTTGTGCTAAGGTCGCTGAAAAGAAATTAGCCAATCGAGTCGAACAATTACGCCTACGTTTGAACCAACAAAGTTGGGATAATGCTCTCGCAGAAGAATTGAAGATAGAAACTGCTTTAAATGCAGCCATTCTCCAAGGTATTCGCCAGCCCCAGATTAGGCTTGATTCTGTCGGTTTTATTGTTGTATCGGGGCGATCGCTCGTGCAATTTGAATGATATTATGTGAGGTTAAATAGCCTTAGTCAGTATACTAACCCCACCCCGTAAAAAAGGTGGGGTTTTTTACGACTTCCAAATCAGAGAATTATTACTGAAATAATTTGTATCGTTTGTTGCTACAGGTGTTTTAATCAGGTTTAAGAAAAGTAATGATATTTTTGACTTTCCCGGAAAAATAAGTAAGTATTAACACTTGTGATACAGAAACAAAGCGATTATTGTGAAAGTCGAAGATGAAACGTTCAAATCGCCTTGCTTGGATAGGAGCGATCGCACTAGCTGCGATCGTTTTGCTTACTTTGTTAGTGGCTCCCAATAATACAAAAATTAGCACTGGCTCTACTTATAACCGCGCCTCTGATGGGTATGGTGCTTGGTATGCTTTTATGCAACAGAAAGGAATTTCTATCAAACGTTGGCAAAAACCTTTTAGTGATATTCAAGCAGAAAATAGCCCAGTTACCTTTCTACAGATAAGCGCCTATCCAAGGGAGACAGCATTGAATGGTCAAGAGCGGGAATGGGTAGAAAAAGGCAATACTTTGGTAATTTTGGGTGCGGGGGCGCGGGTTACAGAAGCAGAATTTAGCACTATGCAAAAATCTCCTGAAGGTGATATCAAAATTGATACACGTAGACGATATCAGAAAGCTAACTCCAAGCAAGTTGATTTAGGCGATCGCTTTGGTGCTGTTGTCTGGGAAAAAAATTACAATCAGGGAAAGGTAATTTTTTCTACCACTCCTTATTTAGCCGCCAACGCTTACCAAGATTATTTAAGTAATTTCAAGTATTTAGCTAGTTTAGTAACTGAAAAAGGTAACACAGTAATTGTTGATGAATACATCCACGGCTATAAAGATGCTGATGTCAGAAAAAAAGAAAGCGAAGGTAATTTATCTAGCTTTTTTGCTAAAACTCCTTTATTTCCAATATTAGTGCAGGTAAGTATTCTGCTATTGGTGCTAACTTGGGCCCAGAATCGCCGCTTTGGGAAGCCAGTGGCTTTAGATACACCAGTTACAGATAATAGCGAAGCATATATCCAAGCTTTAGCGGGAGTCTTGCAGAAAGCTGATAGCACCGACTTTGTTGTCGAGATGGTGGGTAAACAAGAACAACTCCAACTACAAAAAGCCTTGGGATTAGGACAAGTACTTTTAGAACCTCAAGCCTTAATCAATTTCTGGAAAGAAAAAACAGGCACAAGTGCAGCAGAACTAGATGCAGTTTTAAAGCTACAATCCCACAAACAACCTATCAGTGAACGAGAACTGTTAAGCTGGTTGGGCAAATGGCGAAATATTAGGAAAATTCGTAATTCGTAATTATTTTTTGAAGCTGTGCATAATATTTCTGTGCCTGAGTACTTTTGAGTAAATTATTTATAAGCAAAAAAATGAGCGAAACTCATCCTATCTTAATTCGCCTTGGTCAAGGTCTTAATCAAGTAGTTGTTGGACAATCGAGCCTAATACAACAACTTTTAGTAGCACTACTAGCGGGTGGGCACGTAATTTTAGAAGGAGTACCAGGCACTGGTAAAACTCTCCTGGTAAAAGTATTAGCACAGTTAATCCAAGGGGATTTTCGCCGAATTCAACTAACACCAGATGTCTTACCTTCAGATATTACTGGGACAAATATTTTTGACTTGAATAGCCGCAATTTCACTTTGAAAAAAGGGCCAATATTTACTGAAGTCCTGCTGGCAGACGAAATCAACCGTACTCCTCCCAAGACACAAGCAGCACTGCTAGAAGCGATGGAAGAGATGCAGGTAACATTGGATGGTGAAAGTTTGCCCTTACCAGATTTATTTTGGGTGATTGCAACCCAAAACCCACTGGAATTTGAGGGGACTTATCCCTTACCAGAAGCGCAGTTGGACAGATTTTTATTTAAGCTAGTGGTAGATTACCCAGATCAAGCTGCGGAAAAGCAAATGTTACTCAATCGTCAAGCTGGGTTTTCAGCAAGGCGTTTGGATATTAGCCATTTGAAACCGATAGCAACAGTAGCCGACATTTTACAAGCACGACAAGCAGTTAAAGAAGTTAAAGTATCAGAAGCGATCGTTGATTATTTGTTAGCCTTGGTAAGAATATCGCGTCAATATCCCGATTTAACTTTGGGTGCATCACCTCGCGCCGCCGGTGCTTGGTTGCAGACATCTCAAGCATTAGCGTGGTTAGCTGGCAGAGATTTTGTCACGCCAGATGATGTAAAAGCAGTTGCATCGCCACTGCTGCGTCATCGCCTGATTTTGAAACCAGAAGCAATGCTGGATGGTTTACAAATGGATGCGGTAATTGCGTCGGTAATTAATCAAGTACCAGTTCCCAGGTGAAACAATTCTTGCTATATTCCAAGCTATTTGGAAAGTAGACCCAAAAGTAAGCTCAAACTAACTGCCTCCACAAGTTATAAAGTATGTGTAGATGAAACAGCGAGTATATCGAGAAAAAAATCTGTATGGCAAGCTACCAAGAAACCGTAACTAGTGACGAATCCATTAATGAGCTAATCGCCGAGACAACAGGCATTAACCATCTGGAGGTGATTGAAAATGTCATCGACTCTTTAGAACAAGATGATAGTGCGATGGTTAGCCATACTCCAGAGGGTGGCTATCTCTGGAAGTTTAAGTATGGAAGTGTGCAGGTATATGTCCAACTTAACGGTACAACCGATGAAGACACCATAACGGTTTGGTCTGCGGTGCTAAATTTACCTGCTAAAGATGAACCCAGATTGCTGCGTTATCTGTTGGAGTTGAACTGCTCCAGCACTTTTGAAGCGCGTTTTGGTATTATAGAAAACAGAGTGGTTGTGATCTCAACACGCACCTTAGCGGAGTTATCTCCCGGCGAAGTGTCTCGGCTGATTACCATTGTGGCGACAATCGCTGATAACAACGATGAAGCCTTACAAACTGAATTTGGTGCAACTTAAGGAATTTTGGATTTTGGATTGGGCTTATACTGCATTAGATGTATAGCAAGCAGGTGTGGCGACTAATTCCTTTGCTAGAGGCGGCTGGTAATGTGCAAATGGCTATTGACAACTGGTTACTAGAACAGCACCAGTCTGGAAAACATCCGTCCACTTTGCGCTTTTATACCTGGTCGCCATCTGCCATTTCTCTTGGCTATCATCAACGACAATACCCTGAATATTGGCAAAATTTGACTTGGCAAGGGCAGAAATTAGATTTAGTGCAACGTCCTACTGGTGGACGGGCGGTATTACACCAAGGTGATTTAACTTACGCTGTAGTCACATCTGGAATTACGGGTAGTCGCCTCCAGGTGTACGAAAAAATTTGTGAGTTTTTGATTCAAGGATGGCGATCGCTCGGCGTAGAATTACATTACGGTACAGAAGGGCGAGGTTACATCCACAACCCTAACTGTTTTGGCACAGCAACCAGTGCAGATTTAGTTTTGCCAGATGGTGCCAAACTCATTGGTAGCGCTCAACTGCGACGTAGTGGAGCAATTTTGCAACATGGTTCCATCCGTTTGCAACCCGATGCTGAACTGTTTGCTCAAGTATTTGGTGCAGAATCTTTTACGACTGTACAACTACCTCAAAGTCTGAGTGTGGAAAAGATTATTGCAGATTTAGTCACCGCAGCTAGTGATTGTTTTAATATGCAGATAGAGTTACAACCCCTATCGCCCTCTGAGTGGGAAGAAATTTTGGCAAAACTATGATTTTCCTACTAAGTTATAGCGCTTCTGGGTTGAGTTAACCCTTCCCTGCAAGGGAAGGGGAGTGTGGGGAGTGTGGGGAGTGTGGGGAGTGTGGGGAGTGTGGGGAGTGTGGGGAGTGTGCGGGGTCAGATTTCTTCCCCATCCTCCCACACCTCCCACAGCTCCCACACCCCTTGGATTTCTCACTTGTGAGAAATCCAGGCTAAACAGACTCCACTGAGGAGGCACCGAAACGATAGCCTTTGCCGTAGACTGTGTGAATCAGTGCAGTTTCTCTACCTACCTCAATCTTACGACGCAGCAAACGAATTAATGCTGCAATCACATTACTACTGGGTTGTTCTTCCTCTTGCCACAAATTTTCCATAATTTGAGCATGAGTCATTAGTTGTCCAGTGTGTTCCATAAAATATTGCAGCAACTGGCTTTCTTTTTGCGATAACTCAATTATTCGTCCTTGGCGATAGGCGACTTGATTTTCACAATCTAGTTCTAAATCAGCGACGGTTAAACGTCCGGTGGTGGTTTCATAGGTTTGGGAACCAGAACGACGCAATAAAGCCCGGACTCTGGCTAGTAACTCCCGCAGTTCAAAAGGTTTAACTAAATAGTCATCAGCACCAGCATCTAAACCTTCTACACGGTCATCGAGAGTATCTTTAGCTGTGAGAAACAACACGGGAGTGGTTTTGCCTTGTCGTCGCAATTGCTGACAAATTTCTAACCCCGTTTTTCCTGGCAGCATCCAATCTAAAATTAGTAGGTCATAACTGCCTGCTTGTGCATATTCGCTGCCAATTGTGCCATCGAAAGCGGCATCAACAATATAACCCTCACGAGTCAACAAGCGACTCAAGGGTTCAGTTAGTTCAACTTCATCATCAACTAATAAAATTCTCATGCTGCTGTGGTAAGCATATAGAGATATTATTCAACTGCCAGAACGCCAAGGATATTAAGAAAAAGAATGCTGACTGTTGCATTGCCAAAAGGGGAACTCCTTAAAAATAGCATCCGCTTGCTACAATCTGTGGGATTAGATTTTAGCGCTTTTTTAGATTCAGGAACTCGCCAACTTCAAATTCCTGATACTAAGGGACTTGCAAAAGCTTTGTTGGTGCGGGCGCAGGATGTGCCTGTCTATGTAGAATATGGTCAAGCACAACTGGGTGTTGTTGGTTACGATGTGCTGCGGGAGAAGCAGCCGCAAGTTGCCCACTTGGTAGATTTGCAGTTTGGGTATTGTCGGATGTCAGTGGCGGTACAAGCATCAAGTTCTTACCGATCGCCTTTAGATTTACCACCGCATGGTAGAGTTGCTTCAAAATATGTAAATTGCGCTCGTGAATATTTCCACAGTCTAGATTTACCCGTGGAAATCGTACCGTTGTATGGTTCAGTGGAATTAGGCCCGATTACTGGAATGTCAGAAGCGATCGTGGATTTGGTTTCTACAGGGCGGACTATGCGCGAAAATGGTTTAATTGAAATCGCTACCCTGTATGAAAGCACAGCGCGGTTGATTGCCCATCCTCTGAGTTACCGTATGAACACAGGTAATGTGAGTGATGTAATTGCCAAGCTGCGGGAAGCTGTTTTGGTAGAGGTTTAACAGTTAAGTTGGTCGGCGCAATTAAAGCTAACTGTCATTGGTCATTTGTCATTGGTCATCAGTAAGGGTTTTAAGCCTATTTACGTTTCGTAACATACTTGACTTTTTTCGCGCCAACTTACTTACAGCAGAATTCAGAAATAAAACTAAGGTTTTCATCAAAAAAATCATGATTTTCATCAACAAAATCATGATTTTTCTCACCACAACCTTTGATGTAGTGACAAATGACTAGCAGATAGTCTGCAACAATTAAATCTCATCATGCCGACTAAATTTGTTTACACTAGGATTAGTGCGATGGCGTACCCGCCTGCCGTAGAAGTACGACAAAATTGAAACAGAATTTCCTGAACAGCCAAAGGCGGGGAAATGACTAATAATTGTTAACAAAAGTTAAGCTACTCTTGAGACAGTCATCCTGTTGACTGAAATATTACATTTAGATTTTTCATAAAAATTAATGAAAGCTGGACAAATTGATACAGAAATAGCGCGGCTAGAAGCCCTCCGCCAGTATCAAATTCTTGACACTGAACCCGAAGAAGCTTACGACAATCTTGCTCAGTTAGCAGCATTTATTTGTGGTACTTCTATTTCTTTGGTAAATTTTATTGATGAAAACCGTCAATGGTTTAAGGCAAAAGTAGGTTTAGATGTATCAGAAATGCCCCGGAGTATTGGGTTATCTTACCTTTGCCAAGAGCGGCGTAACGTTGTGGTGGTTCCTGATACCCTAGCTGACGAAAAATTAGCAAATAATCCGGTAGTAACTGGCTATCCTTATGTACGGTTTTATGCAGGTGTACCCTTAATTACTCCCAAAGGAGATATGCTGGGAACTCTGTGTGTAATTGACCAAGTTCCCAAAGAATTGAGCCAAAAACAAGTGGAGGCGCTTGTAGCTCTGAGTCGCTTGGTAATCGACCAACTAGAACTTAGGCGTTATGTAACTGAGGTATCTCAAGTTACTGAAAAGCTCATGGCCCAAGAGCAAGCAGCCCGCGTCCAGTCTGAAGCTGCGAGAACCCGCATCAATAATCTTCTTGAAAGCATCACTGATGGGTTTTTTGCCCTGGATAAAAAGTCGCGATTCACCTACATTAATGGTCAAGCAGAACGGCTGTTGCGAAAAAAACAAAATGAGCTTCTGGGTAAAAACATCTGGGAAGTGTTTCCAGAAATCATCGGCACAACATTTTACCGTGAGTATCACAGGGCAATATTAGAACAGGTGAGTGTGGAATTTGAGGAGTTTTATCCACCACTAAACTGCTGGCTTCAAGTCCATGCCTATCCTGCAAAAGACGGCTTGTCTATTTATTTTCAAGACATTACTGAACGGCGGCGAACAGTAGAAGCACTACGAGAAAGTGAAGAACGTTGGCAATTAGCATTACATGGTAATAATGATGGCATTTGGGATTGGAACCTTAAGACTAATGAAGTGTTCTTCTCAACTCGGTGGAAGGAAATACTCGGTTATAAAGACCACGAAGTTTCCAACGGTTGGGACGAATGGATAAAACGAATCCACCCCGATGAGCGAGATTGGGTACTTCAAGCCTTCCAAGACCACTTTGCCAAGAAAACACCGTTTTATGTCTGTGAATATCGAGTCCAGTGCCAAGACGGCAGCTATAAATGGATTCTAGATCGAGGACAAGCACTTTGGGACGCATTGGGTGATATAGTTCGCATGGTGGGTTCTTATACAGATATCACAGATCGCAAGCAGGCAGATGAAGAATTAAAGCGGCAGAATTTGCGATCGCAATTATTTGCAGAAATCACCCTGAAAATTCGAGAATCTTTACAAATAGATGAAATTCTTCAAACCACGGTGACAGAGGTACAAAAATTACTACAAGCTGACCGTGTGTTAATTTTTCGACTAGAGTCTGATGGTTCGGGAACAGTAGTGCAAGAGGCGGTGCTACCTGGTTGGCCGGTAATTCTAGGAGAAAATATTTTTGATCCCTGCTTTAAAGAAGAATATATAGAAAGATATCGCCAAGGCAGAGTCAGTGCGATGGAAGACATTGAAGCTGCTCACATTCAACCATGCCATCGAGAATTTCTTCAGCAGTTTGCTGTCAGAGCTAATCTCGTAGTACCAATTCTCGTCAGAGATGGCATTTGGGGCTTGTTGCTGGCTCATCAGTGTGCCGCACCTCGAAAGTGGAATAACTTTGAGACGGAGTTGTTACAGCAATTAGCTAACCAAATTGGCATTGCTTTATCTCAAGCGCAACTATTAGAAAAAGAAACCCAGCAAAGCCAAGAACTAGTCCGTTCTAATGCGGAATTGGAACAGTTTGCTTATGTGGCTTCCCATGACTTGCAAGAGCCGTTACGGATGGTAACAAGTTATTTACAGCTACTAGAGCGAAGATACAAAAATCAACTTGATGCCAATGCCGATCAGTTTATCACCTACGCAGTAGATGGGGCGCGGCGAATGCAGACCCTAATCAACGATTTGTTGAACTATTCCCGCGTCAGCACCCGTGGACAGCCCTTTAAATTAGTTGATTGTGATGTAATCTTACAACGGGCGATCGCTAATCTCCAAATTGCGATCGCAGATAATCAGGCAATTGTCACTTACGATTCTTTTCCTGAAGTGATGGCTGATACTACCCAACTCACACAAGTATTTCAAAACCTGATTGGCAACGCGATCAAATTTTGCCAGAATCAGCAGCCACAAATTCACATTGGGGTAGCCAAGCCAAATCCAAACTCAGACGAAGAAAGTTTAAATTCTATACCATTGGCAGATGAATGGTTATTCTCGATACGTGATAATGGGATTGGTTTGGAATCCCAGTATGCAGAACGTATTTTTATAATTTTTCAGCGCTTGCACGGTAGAGACAAGTATCCTGGTACTGGAATTGGTCTGGCAATTTGTAAAAAAATTATAGAACGTCACGGCGGCAGGATCTGGGTTGAATCGAAACCGGGTCAAGGCTCGACTTTCTACTTCACAATTCCAGATAGAGCAGGTAAGCAATCGTGAGCGTTATAACAGCGATTATGCCTATTGAGGTTTTGTTAGTAGAGGACAATCCTGGCGATGCCCAACTTACACGCATCGCCCTAGAAGATAGTAAAATCTCGATTAACCTCAACGTCGTCGAAGATGGTGTGGAGGCGATGGCATTCTTGCGAAAACAAGAAAAATATGTTAAAGCAGTCCATCCCGATATTGTGTTGCTCGATTTAAATCTCCCCAGAAAAGATGGGCGGGAGGTACTGGCAGAAATCAAAGGAGATGAAAAGCTCAAGCGAATTCCTGTGGTAATTCTGACGACTTCCCAAGCTGAAGAAGACATCCTCAAAGCATATAATTTATGTGCAAACTGTTATATAACTAAGCCAGTAGATTTCGATCAATTCGTTAAAATTGTACAATCAATAGAAAATTTTTGGTTTGCGATCGTAAAACTGCCACCGGAGTAGTGGAAATGGCAGGTAAAAATATTAAAGTCTTGTTAGTAGAAGATAACCCTGGTGATGTTTTATTATTACAGGAGCTTTTAAAGGAAGTTACCACAGTTGTAGTTGATTTGATGCCCGTTGAGCGGCTTTCGGAAGCAATTAACTACTTAGCAAAGGAAATTTTTGATGTGATTCTACTAGACCTCTCGCTGCCAGATAGCCAGGGGCTAGAAACCTTTGTCATCGCTCACCATCAGGCTAAAGCTACTCCCATAATTGTGCTGACGGGTATAAATGATGAAACCCTAGCAATTAGGGCGATGCAAGAAGGAGCGCAGGATTATTTGGTGAAAGGGCAAGTAACTGGCGACTTGCTGGTACGTTCCATGCGTTATGCCATCGAACGTCAACGGGCAGACGACGCATTGCGCCATAGTGAGGAGCGATTTCGGGTGGCCCTCAAAAACTCTCCCATCTTTGTCTACAACCAAGATATAGATTTACGCTACACCTGGGTTTACAATCCGCCATCTGGATTGACAGTTGAAGAAATATTGGGCAAACAAGACTTGGATATTATCCCAGGTGAAGATGCTCAACGTCTTACCACAATTAAACGTGGGGTGCTAACCACTGGTATAGGAACGCGAGAGGAAGTATCAATTACAATCAAAGATATAACTCGATATTACGATTTGACAGTTGAGCCATTGCGGAATGAGTCGCAAGAAGTTGTGGGCGTGACATGCGCGAGTATTGATATTAGCGAACGACAAGCTGCGCTACGCGAACGCAAATTGGCAGAAGAAAAAATCCGCGAACAAGCAGCATTACTAGATGTCACCACAGATGCCATTTGCGTGCGAGATTTAAACAATCAAATTATTTTCTGGAACAAAGGCGCAGAAACACTTTACGGCTGGAAAGCTACAGAAGCTTGGGGCAAAAATGCTACTGAGCTTTTGTTTGACGAACCTTCACCAGAAATCGAAGCGGCTCTTTTACAAGCTACTAGTAAAGGTAAGTGGCAGGGCGAGTTAACTAAACTGACTAAAATGGGTAAGGAAATCCTTGTTGCGAGTCGCTGGAGTTTGGTGTGCAGCGAACAAGGAAAACCTAAAGCGATTCTCACCGTTGACACAGATATTACCGATAAAAAACATCTAGAAGCCCAATTATTTCGCGCCCAACGCTTGGAAAGTATTGGCACCTTAGCTAGTGGCATTGCTCACGACCTCAACAATATCCTGACACCGATTTTGGCAGGAGCGCAACTCTTACCACTCAAATTTCCCGATGCAGATGAGCGGACTCGCCATCTACTGGAAATTTTGGAAATCAACGCTAGACGCGGGGCTGATTTAGTCAAACAGGTGCTGTCCTTTGCACGGGGTGTAGAAGGGAAACGTATCACTTTACAACTCAGACATCTGATTGTGGAAGTTGCCAAGATTCTTAAAGAGACATTTCCCAAATCCATACAAATCAGCACTGATGTCCTGCAAGATTTGTGGATGGTTTCTGGAGATAGCACCCAACTGCATCAAGTATTAATGAATCTCTGCGTTAATGCCCGCGATGCAATGCCAAATGGCGGTAATTTGACTATTATTGCTGAAAATCTGTTGATTGATGAAAATTATGCCCGCATGAACCTGGAAGCCAAAGAGGGGCCTTACATAGTAATTACTGTCTCCGATACGGGAGTTGGGATTCCTAAAGAAATCTTAGATAGAATTTTCGAGCCATTCTTTACCACAAAAGATGTTGGAAAAGGCACAGGGTTAGGACTTTCCACTGTCCTGGGGATCATTAAAAGCCACGGTGGTTTTGTGAACGTCTATAGCGAACTGGGAAGTGGCACCAGCTTTAAAGTTTACTTGCCGGCAGTGGAAGGAATGGAAACATTTACTCCCGAAGAATTGCCACCACAGACGGGACATGGAGAATTGATTTTGATTGTGGATGATGAAGTTGCCATTCAAGAGATTACCAAAACATCACTGGAAACTCATAACTACAAAACCCTAATTGCCAATGATGGCATTGAAGCGATCGCGGTATACGCTCAAAACCGGGATAAAATTAGTGCCGTACTGATGGATATTATGCTACCTTCACTCGATGGTTTAACTGCCATCCGTACCCTGCAAAAAATTAACCCCAAAGTCAGAATTATTGCCAGCAGTGGACTTATGTCTGAAAATAAGCTCAGTTCAGTAGCTGCTATTGGTGTCAATACATTTTTGGTCAAGCCCTATACTGTCAACGAATTATTGGTTTCTTTACAGAAAGTACTATCGGGAGCCAACTAAATACGTAATCACACTGCTAAATATAGGGATAAAATACTACTTGCTTGTGCAGGTGAAAATTTTTCGGATTTGATATGATTGGGCATCGACCAACACACTTCTATTACGGAGTGTAGCGAGTGGGAAGAGTTTTTTTAACCCCACACCCAATGCTCAATACCCCATGCCCAATCCCTTTTAATATGCCTCGGTTTCTCAAGTTAATTATAAATATAGTAGTCTTGAGTGCATTGTTACTCATATCTGTGCAAGTTTGGGCGCAAGATTGGCGACCAGTTCGCGGTGGTATCCCTTTCGGGATCAGTGGTATGGCTTTGATAAAGCAGCAAAGCAATACCCTAGATTTTCTGATCGTCCATGACAACAAAAAACCCAATCAAACCCGTTTAGCAATTATTAGTATTAAAGGAAAAAACCAACCTGAATATTTCCCATTAAAGTGGCCAAGTAACATAGAATTGCCCATCGACTTAGAAGCTTTAACATCTATTCCTGAGAAAACAAAATTCTCTTTTATCGCTTTAAGCAGTTCTGGTAAAGCTTATTTTATCAGGTTAAACCCTGCCAATCAAACTATCTTGGTTCTCAAAGAATTCAATCTACCAGAAATTATTCAAGGAAATAATTTTGAAGGATTTGGATTACAAAATATAGACGGAAAATTAGTTGCTATTTGGGCACATCGAGGCGAAGGTGAACAACCAGCAACTATATTTTGGGGAGTGTTTGACTTGGCTAAATATCAAATTACTCTCGCAGGTTCTGCCAATCTGAAAGTACCGTTTCCATCTGGCAATGTACGTCATATATCAGACATTAAGGTAGACCCTGTAGGAATTGTGTACATCACCTCAGCAAATGATGCCGGAGACGATGGCCCATTTCAGTCAGCTGTGTATGTCGCTGGTTATCTGGGATTGCGTGATCACAAAATTGTATGGCAGCAAAATTCTCAACTTGTTCCTCTTTACCGCTCTGATTACCACAAAATTGAAGGTATGGAACTTGTTCCCGGTGCAGAAGGCGGTGTGATTATTGGTACGGATGATGAGAATTTGGGTTCCTATGTATACATGGTGGGTGGGAGTAACTGAGCGATATGTCCTTTAATAACCTGTGGAAACTGCTATCTGAAAACAGATTACTGGTTTATTTGCGTTTATTTGCGATCGCCTAACAACTCTTTAAGGAGTGTCAAAGTATACAGTGCGATGGCGTACCTGGCGATCGCAATTTGGTATAAGTTGACCATTATCTGATTGATAACGGCCACTTAATTAATTACCCCTACACATTAAATCGGAACAACATTACATCCCCTTCTTGCACAACATACTCTTTTCCTTCACTGCGAACCAACCCTTTTTCCTTCGCAGCATTCATCGAACCAGTTGTTACCAAATCTTTATAAGCGACAGTTTCAGCGCGAATAAATCCCCGCTCAAAATCACTGTGAATTACACCAGCAGCTTGAGGTGCAGACATTCCGGCATTAATTGTCCAAGCGCGGGTTTCTTTGGGGCCGCAGGTAAAATATGTCCGCAAGCCGAGAAGCGAGTAAGTTGCCCGAATCAACGATTTCAAACCGCCTTCTTCCACACCTAAAGACGCAAGAAAATCAGCTTTATCTTCCTCTGGTAATTCCACTAATTCAGCTTCAACTTGAGCCGAAACTATCACAACTTGGGCATTTTCTGTTGCTGCGATTTGCCGCACTGTTTCCACAAAATGATTACCAGTTGCCAACTCATCTTCAGATACATTCGCGGCGTAGATAATCGGTTTATAAGTGAGCAAATCCAGCCCTTTAATAATTACTTCTTCTTCTTCATTCAAACTTACCTGACGCACCGATTTACCTTCATTTAAAGCCGCAGCCAATTTTTCTAAAACTGTGATTTCAAACTGTGCATCTTTGTTGGTACGAGCTTGTTTGCGAGTGCGATCAATTCGCCGCTCAATTTGTGATAAATCTGATAAACCCAATTCTATATTAATGATTTCAATATCTCGTGCTGGATCAACAGAACCAGCAACGTGGATAATATCGTCATTTTCAAAACAACGTACCACATGAACAATCGCATCAACTTCTCGGATGTGGGACAGGAATTGATTTCCTAGTCCCTCACCCTGACTTGCACCTTTAACTAAACCGGCAATATCTACAAATTCCACCCGCGCCGGGATAGTTTGTACCGAAGTGGCAATCTTAGCAAGAACATTTAACCGTTCATCCGGTACTGCGACAACGCCGACATTCGGTTCAATCGTGCAAAAAGGGAAGTTAGCTGCTTCTGCCTTAGCATTAGCAACTACAGCATTAAATAAAGTAGATTTTCCGACGTTGGGAAGTCCGACAATTCCGGCTCTTAGCATTTTGGATTTTAGATTTGAGATTTTGGATTACATTACCAAGGTAATCTAAACAGGTTCCGGTATGGTTTGGGGAATTGGCCCTGGAACCGTCTGAGGAATAGGAGCAGGTACTGTTTCTGGTACAGGCCCCGGTAAGGGTTGAGGAATCGCTGGCCCCGGTACAGGTTCGGGACTAGGTAGCGGATTCGGCTCAGGATTGGGGCTAGGTAGCGGACTCGGGCCAGGAGTAGGAATTTGTGGTTCAGGTATAGAAATCGCAGTAAAATTAATCATCGTAAGTCTAAATTAAATTATTCAACCTTCCCACGCTAGATGACAACCTCATCTGTTGACATCTCCCCAAATACCTATACCCACGAATACATCCTTTAATAATTTACCCCTCTTCTCATTCTCTGCGTCCCTCCGCGCCCCTTTGCGTTTAAACTCCAACCTCAATTCCCCACCCTTTGCACAAAACTACTCCTCCTTCACCTTCTCCACCGCCTCCGGCACTGGATCGTAACCACCTGGATGAAACGGATGACAGCGCAAAATCCGCCGAGTTGCCATCCAGCTACCACGTAACACTCCAAATCGTTCAATAGCTTCAATAGCATACATCGAACAAGTTGGTTGAAAGCGACAAGTCGGGAGAAACAACGGCGATATAAACATTCGGTAGCCCCGAATCAGCCAAATAAATAATAGTTTCATTGCAGTTACCTAAATCTTATAAATTAGTAACAGAGGTAAAATCTTTCATTTTGTTACATCTTTGTTGATTACATTTTCTGACTTAACCTCAATTCCGGTTTTATGGCTGCAAATTGCGATTACTGCAATTTGGGTGTTACTCATCCTTCTGATTGCAGGGTTGGTAAACCGCTTTGCCGACAAGCCAGAAATCGTGCGGAAGATAGTTCATATTGGCACTGGAAACGTGATTTTAATCGCTTGGTGGCTCGATATCCCCGCCAGTGTAGGGATTACAGCTTCTATTTTAGCTAGTGCAATCACCTTATTATCCTACCGATTGCCTATTCTTCCTGGTATTAATAGCGTTGGGCGGCAAAGTTTCGGGACATTTTTTTACTCTGTTAGTTTCGGTATTTTAGTTGCCAGCTTCTGGTACTTACAACAACCCCAGTACGCAGCACTAGGAATTTTGATCATGACTTGGGGAGATGGACTAGCAGCCTTAATTGGACAACGCTTTGGTACACACAAGTATAAAGTCTTTGGCACACAAAAAAGTTGGGAAGGCTCCCTAACTATGATGTTTGTTAGCTATTTCATCAGTATTTTAATTTTAGTTGGAACTCAAGGAAACAGTTGGCAAACTTGGGTAATATCATTCGTGGTTGCATTTATCGCTACAGTTTTAGAGGCTTTTTCTTTTTTGGGTATTGATAATTTGACAGTCCCTTTGGGTAGTGCAGCCCTCGCCTTCTTTTTAAGTCAATTAGTCTATTTCTAATTGAGCAAACAACAGATACTTGCCCGATACGTTTCTCTAAATATCTAGTTCAAAGGATATGGGAGCAAAAACACAGATTTAATGGGCTGAGATCGCGATCGCACCCATCTTCAACTAGCATCAAGTTCTGTAAGCCAATGGTGTCCAGGGTGACACACTGTTATTGCTTGCTTAAGCCAAACTTGACGTTCTTCATCCAGTAAGCTGCATACACGATGAAAATCATCTTCGTCCTTAGACCTGGGATTCTTGGCTTTGTATAAGAGTACAATTTCTGGAGCTAGGAATGGTACATCAATATCAGAACGCAACCGAATTATTGATAATGGACGTGCAATATCAAGATTTCTCTGAAATCTCCATTCGCTTTCTGAAGACTCATTCAATAGAATCTCTAGTTCCGAGAATAAAATATTTTTAGGATGAGCATGAATTTCATGTATCGGTAACTCTAACCATTCGTCTTGATTCCAAGGCTCTATTTTTCCATTAACAACCTTAGTAAATTCCCAGCCAAATAAATATTCTCGCAACCTGCTTTGGTCTTTCCTAAATATTGCGATTTCTATATCTTTATGTACCCTAGTTACATCTCCTATAAAAAGGTCTATCGCCCATCCACCTGCTACAAACCAGGGTTGTCTGAAATCATTTAATAGCCTAGAAAGCTTCACAAGTTCTGAAAAAGATTCCATTTATGACTAATCCTCACAATTTTTCAGTATAAAATATTGAGTCAATACACTCTTCTATCCCTAATCAATTAACCTAGAAATAACGCTCTTAATACTGGATAAAGTCATGGTTCAGCAAGTTCTAATCAATGATGATGATTACTATGTGCCAGATGCCAACCAGCTAGTTACTGAAAATGATACACCTGTGGACAATTTCGCATCTGCCAAACAACAACGCCTTTTAATTGGCTCTCTTTACAGTTCTCTACAAAACCAAACTTTTTTAGCTGAAGCGAATGTAGGTATTTACTACACAGACCTTCAACCACCCATTGTTCCTGATGTCTTTCTCAGCTTAGATGTCCAAGTACCTGAAAATTTGTGGGAAAAACAAAATCGTTGTTATATGGTTTGGCGTTTTGGCAAACCTCCAGAAGTTGTCCTCGAAATTGTCTCTAATAAAGAAGGTGATGAACTGGGCAAAAAACTGCAAGTTTATGAACACATGCGGGCTAGTTACTACATCGTATATGACCCAAATCAGCAATTAGCAGAAAAAACGTTGTATGTTTATGAACTAAGGGGAACACGCTACTTTGAAACTTCAGAAACTTGGTTAGAACAAGTTGGTTTAGGTATAACTCTATGGGAAGGTAAATTTGAAGATAGACAGGATACTTGGTTACGCTGGTGCCACCAAGATGGTACTGTTTTGCTAACTGGAGATGAACGCGCAGAACAGGAACAAGAACGCGCAGAACAAGCTGAACAACGCACCCAAATTTTAGCAGAACGGCTACGAGCTATGGGCATCGATCTCGAAACTCTCTAGGACACTCATGTAAAAACGCGAAAATTTTGCGTCTTTATAATATGAGCAAAAATCTCACGAAGAATGAGCGCAATTTGTAAACTCATTTATCCGATGCCAAACCTTATCTAATAAATCAGGATTATTCGCATCAAACCATTCAATTTGGGGATATGCGCGAAACCAAGTGCGTTGTCGCTTGGCAAATTGTCGTGTATGCAAAATTGTTAATTCTTTCGCTTCATCTAAGGAAATATCCCCAGCTAAATATTGCTTGATTTCTTGATAGCCCAAAGTATTTAACAAAGACAAATCAGCGCCATATTTTTGACAAAGATATTCCACCTCCGCAACCAAACCATCTGCTATCATTTGGTCAGTACGCTGTTTAATCCGATTCCCCAACTTTTCAACATCGCAATCCAAACCAATTTGCAAAATCGGGTAATTCGGCGGATTCTCCCCTTGTTGTTCGGAAATCGGGCATCCAGTAACATAATATACCTCTAATGCTCTTAGAGTTCGTACTGAATCATTAGCATGAATTTTTTGTGCTGCAACGGGGTCAACTTGTTGTAACATGGCGTAGAGTTGAAGCTGACCTAGAGATTCAAGTTGCGATCGCAATTCCATTTGTGGTGCAACTCTCGGAATTTTCATTCCTTGGACAATAGAACGGATATATAAACCAGTACCACCAACTAGCAAAAGTGGCGTAACATCAACAGAAGCAATTAACGCTTGTGTTTGTTCCTGGTAGTCTGCTACTGTCATCGTGTCTGTGGGATCGCAGATATCTATTAAATAGTGCGGCACTAATTTTTGTTCAGCCACAGTTGGTTTTGCCGTCCCAATATCAAACTTACGGTAAACTTGACGAGAATCGGCACTAATAATTACAGAACCAAACCGCATCGCCAAAGCCAAAGCCAAACTCGACTTACCCGTTGCCGTCGCCCCACAAATCACAATTAATTTAGTCATTAGTCATTAGTCATTAATTTTCTTCTCTTTCTCCCATGCCCACGTTTGCCCTTATTGCATGGTAGTGCAACCCTAGTATAAACTTCTCTTGAAAATGCCCTACAGACGCTAGCAAGGCTTTTGTGTTACAATTTTGGAGTGTTTTTGCTTTTATTTATTTTTAGGCGAGTTTAACCCCACGCATCAGGAGAGTTTACATGACGAGCAGTTACAGTGCCGATCAGATTCAAGTTCTGGAAGGTCTGGAAGCCGTCCGCAAACGACCAGGAATGTACATTGGTACCACCGGGCCGCGAGGACTCCACCATTTAGTTTACGAGGTGGTGGACAATTCAATCGATGAGGCTTTGGCGGGTCATTGCACTCATATAGAGGTGGATATCAACGCTGATGGTTCCGTAACTGTAACAGATGATGGTCGCGGTATTCCCGTTGATACTCACTCGCGCACCGGGAAATCAGCTTTAGAAACCGTGATGACGGTACTACACGCTGGTGGTAAGTTTGGCGGCGGTGGCTACAAGGTTTCTGGAGGATTGCACGGGGTTGGTATTTCTGTTGTTAATGCCCTATCTGAAGTTGTAGAAGTTACAGTTTGGCGAGATAAAAAGGTTCATCTCCAACGCTATGAACGCGGTATCCCAGTTACCGAACTGCAAACCAAGCCTTACAAAGAAGAGAGAACTGGAACTTCTGTCACTTTCAAGCCAGATACCCAAATCTTTACAACTAGCATTGAGTTTGATTACATCACTTTATCAGGTCGCCTACGGGAGTTGGCGTATTTGAATGCAGGTGTAAAAATTACCTTTACCGATAACCGGCTAGAACTACTAAAAAGCGATACACCGAAGGTAGAATCCTACAATTACAAGGGTGGGATCAAAGAGTACATTGCTTACATGAACCGTGAAAAGCAACCTCTGCATGAAGAAATTATCTATGTACAGGGCGAACGCAACAACGTACAAGTGGAAGTTTCTTTGCAATGGTGTACTGATGCTTATACGGATAATGTGTTAGGTTTTGCTAACAATATTCGTACGGTAGATGGTGGTACGCACTTAGAAGGGTTGAAGGCGGTTTTGACTCGGACATTAAATGCGATCGCCCGCAAGCGCAATAAAATTAAAGAGAATGAACCTAACCTCAGTGGCGAACACGTCCGGGAAGGTTTGACTGCGGTAATTTCCGTTAAAGTCCCAGACCCAGAATTTGAAGGACAAACCAAAACCAAACTCGGTAACACCGAAGTGCGGGGGATTGTCGATTCTCTGGTAGGAGAAGTCCTCACTGAATATCTAGAATTTCATCCGGCGATCGCAGATTCAATTTTAGATAAAGCTATCCAAGCCTTTAAAGCCGCAGAAGCAGCGCGTCATGCGCGGGAATTAGTTCGACGCAAATCTGTACTAGAATCTTCGCCATTACCTGGTAAATTGGCAGATTGTAGTTCTCGTGACCCTAGCGAATCTGAGATATTCATCGTGGAAGGTGACTCAGCAGGCGGGAGTGCAAAACAGGGACGCGATCGCCGCACTCAAGCTATCTTGCCTCTACGTGGTAAAATTCTTAACATTGAAAAAACCGACGACGCTAAAATTTATAAAAATAACGAAGTTCAATCGTTAATTACAGCCCTCGGTTTAGGTGTCAAAGGTGATGAATTCGATTCCAACCAACTGCGTTATCACCGCATAGTCATCATGACGGATGCTGACGTAGATGGAGCGCACATCCGTACTTTGTTGTTAACATTCTTCTATCGATATCAACGAGCGCTCATCGAACAAGGCTTTATTTATATTGCTTGTCCCCCACTGTTTAAAGTAGAACGGGGACGTAATCATGAGTACTGCTATAGCGATCGCGAAAAGAATCAAGCGATCGCCAAATTCCCTGCTAACGCCAACTATACCATCCAACGCTTCAAAGGTTTGGGTGAAATGATGCCACAACAACTCTGGGATACCACAATGAACCCAGAAACCCGCAAAATGAAGCAAGTCGAAATTGAGGATGCAGCCGAAGCCGATCGCATCTTCACAATCTTAATGGGCGATCGTGTCGCACCCAGACGAGAATTTATCGAAACTTATGGTTCTAAACTCAACTTCACCGATTTAGATATTTAATATCAATTCCCTACCACTACTCTAATAATTTGTGACATTGGTAATGAGTGATACGTTTTCACCCATTACCTTTTTTATTTCCTAGGCTTCTATAAAAATACTTCTTTTGGGTGATGACAAAGCAAGATTTCATAAATGCTTTATACAACTGCACCTCTGTGGTAGCCTTTGTCAAGCCGCTTCTCTACGAGAGGCTACGCCAACCGTCTATGTTATTCCGTAACTCTTACGTAAATTTGAAATTTTTGATAATTCATATAATTTGCTTATTGTCAATATCTGACGAAAATTCAATCTTCTAGTGTTAGCAAAACTACCAACTTTACTGGAAAGCTAGTTGGCACAATACTTTTTGCACTGACTAGCTAATTAATTTTGTCCACCAACTAGAAACACATTTGTTATGCTTTAAGAAAATCACTGAATATCATCTATCAAACAGCAATTAATAAGTATTTTGAGGATTTCTCATCATAAGATGACAGAAAGTTACCGAAATATAAGTATTGAAATTTACAATTAAGTTACGCAATCCAGCTTTGTAACTAAAATTATCAGGTAATTTTCTGGGTTCTCTCGGCTTCAGATAATGCTACTGGAAGCACACACCATCTGGCTGAAAACTTGTTAATATCTTCATGTACTGCCGTAGCGATCGCGATTGTATCGTATGTATCTAATGAAGTTTTGCCAGAAATAGGACTATACTGGCAAATCCACAGGACAAATTGTTTTTGAATTGATTAAAATATCCTTGTATACAATAAGAAGAGTTTGTCAAGTTTCATAGGGCTGAAATCGCCACAGTGCGCTAACGTGTGAATAAGGCCGAATTAGTTAAACCTAAATTGATCTGCCATCAGGTCGATATGCTACAGCCTCAACTCCTCAGTTCAGGTAATTAGTAAGCAGAAGGTTAACTCTTTAAGGCAAGCACCGCCACCCTGGTTGTATTTACCCAATCGAGAGACTAGCTTTAATCTCAGGAATGCGTAATTTATGAAGGAAATGTAAAAATGGCTAGATTAATACTTGTCGTCTGAGTTAACATACAATGCACTCTTCCTAAGTAATTAATGTTGTGTAAAATACATGAAATCGAGCAGGAGCAAGCGTACTTACTTTGTAATGTAATAAGAACGTCACTGCAATTCCGAAAAGTGGAGAAAAATTTCAGGGTATAACTCTTGTTTTTAATGTCTTTTTGGTAATGGTGGCTAATAATTACTCTGGGAGTTCATGATTAATACACAAAAAGAGTGCAATTTCTGTGAAACAGGCTACAATCGGAAGAGTCTTTATAAGAAAATCTGCCAGCAGTCTGAACTCATTAGTATAGAGTGGCAAATTTTTTCAGAAAGACGAGTATTTTTTTTGACCAGTTAGTTGAAAGCAGTATGTGATAGCAACACATATAACATTTACTAGGGCGAGCAAATCACTTTTAGGAATGGCTTAAACTAAAGTAAAAAAACCTCCTACCGGAGGTGCAAAAGATCCGAAAATATTTCTGGCAAATCTGCCAAAAAGGTTATTTTCGGTTGACAATTGGCTCGTTTAAAAGAGCAGTAAACACATCTTGAGTAATTGATTCTGCAAGGAGCATGAGGAACGCGGCATGAACCAGGCTAACAACGTACTCGAAAGCATATATCAGCCTGACCTAGAAATAATGAATCAGCCTGAGCTCGAGTTAGAAGAACTCTTAATAGATGATGAAGAGGACTTGCTTATCATCGATGAAGGTGACGATGAATTTTTAGAGCCTCAGTCTGATGAGGACGACGCAAAGTCTGGAAAAGCCGCTAAATCGCGTCGTCGGACACAAAGCAAGAAAAAGCATTACACAGAAGATTCCATTCGGCTTTACTTGCAAGAAATTGGTAGAATTCGGCTGTTGCGGGCAGACGAAGAAATCGAATTGGCGCGGAAAATCGCCGATTTACTGGAATTAGAGAGGGTGCGGGAAAGACTCTCAGAACAGTTGGATCGCGATCCTCGAGATAGTGAATGGGCAGAAGCAGTACAACTGCCCTTACCAGCTTTTCGTTATCGCCTGCATGTTGGTCGCAGAGCGAAAGATAAGATGGTGCAATCTAACCTCCGTCTTGTGGTTTCAATTGCTAAGAAGTACATGAATCGTGGTTTGTCGTTCCAAGACTTAATTCAGGAAGGCAGTCTCGGTTTGATTCGTGCCGCTGAAAAGTTTGACCACGAAAAAGGCTATAAGTTCTCAACTTATGCGACATGGTGGATTCGTCAAGCAATTACCCGCGCGATCGCAGATCAATCCCGCACAATTCGTCTTCCAGTTCACCTTTACGAAACCATCTCTCGGATTAAGAAAACTACCAAGTTACTGTCTCAAGAAATGGGTCGCAAACCCACCGAGGAAGAAATCGCCACTCGGATGGAAATGACCATTGAGAAGTTGCGCTTCATTGCTAAATCCGCCCAGTTACCTATTTCACTAGAAACGCCTATTGGTAAAGAAGAAGATTCTCGATTGGGCGATTTTATTGAATCCGATGGTGAGACACCAGAAGACCAAGTTTCCAAAAATCTTCTGCGCGAAGACCTGGAAAAAGTTCTCGACAGTCTCAGCCCCCGTGAACGCGATGTCCTCAGACTACGTTACGGCTTGGATGATGGTCGGATGAAGACCCTTGAGGAAATCGGCCAGATTTTCAACGTCACCCGCGAACGGATTCGTCAAATTGAGGCGAAGGCACTTCGTAAGTTACGCCACCCAAATCGTAACAGCGTTCTCAAAGAGTATATTCGGTAGTCAATTAGTTAACAGTCATTGGTCATTGGTCATTGGTCATTGGTCATTAGTAAATAAACAAAGGACAAATGACAACTGACTAATGACAAAAAAATAAAAAACCTGGTAGTGAATTAGCACTCCAGGTTTTTTTATTTATAGGTCATCTTAGATATTAAAAGTTATAGGATGCCCCAAAAGTGTAGGAAGCCTTGACCAGAAAAAACTTCAACCAAAATAGCTGCTGAAAAGCCAATCATTGCCAAGCGACCGTTCCAAATTTCTGCTTGTGGGGTAAAGCCCCAGCGCCAAGCGTTGCGATCTTCAATTACAGGAGTAGTGACTTTTGTTGTGCTTGCATTTGTCATGGTTCGGACTCCAAAGTTAATTCTTAAGGTTTATTGCCTTATGTAAACTAATATAACAAATATTTTTAGAAAGGCAACATTTTTTATACTTTTGTTTCCATACCTTGACATAAATAGAAATAGCTATTTATACAGATTAAAACATCATCCTTCAGTAAGATTTACACAGATCAAAGAAATGTTGTCTAGACTTTTACCTTTATAGACAATAAATCTTATTAAGATTAATTATCAAGTAATTTAGTTATATTGCTTTATTCGCTAAAGTTTTCGGATTTTAAAATAAAAATTTATTGATGATTAAATCATTACAGACCATATCCATTTCTTTTGAAGTTGAGACAAAACCAAGCTGCTCGTAGATACGTTTACCATCCTCAGTGGTGTGAAGCCAGAGCCGTTTTGCCTCAGTTTCTCTCACAAAGCAGATAATTTCTTTTAATAAAGCTGTTGCAATTCCCTGTCCTCGCCACATCGGAATTGTATAAACGTTCATAATGTAGGCTTCTAAGCCTGAGAGATTGCTGTTATAAGGCAATAAGGTTCAGTTAAGGGTCACTGACAAAAATTTTAGGTTTTTGAGACGCGATAAATCGCCGTCTCTACAAGTGTTTTGGTCTTATCTGAACTGTATTGCGTTATATTTTCGAGTTGCTTCTGCTAGGTTTGTGGTGTCAGAGTCACCTTTAATATTGCCAGCCTCCCGCAGGAGTTCGAGACGCAGTTGGATTAGCGCCTCTAAATCCTGCAAGTTGGCTTGTCGCAAGTTGAACATCACTCTGATTTACGATCGCACTTCAGCCACAGTGATAATTTTTTCATCGCGGTTGAGTTGGATGATACTTTCACCTTTGACATCCCGGCCTAAAATCGGCACTGTTTCCACAGGTATCCGCACTACCCGTTCTTTATTAGTCACTAAAGCTACCTCACCAGATGCGATCGCTATGACCATACCAGCTAAATTATCAGTTTTGCTAGCAAATTTTAGCGCTTGCGTCCCTAAATCGCCGCGATTAGCCGCTCTTAACTGACTCGCAGCCATGCGCTTGGCATATCCTTCTTGAGTAACTAGCAGCAGATGGTCATCTTTACCGACAGTCACACAGCCAACCATTTGCTGATTTTTCAATAAGCGAAACGCTTGTAAACCCATCGCTGTGCGACCCATGATCGGTAATTGTTCATCATTGGTTGCGAAGCGCAATACTCGTCCACCGGAACTAGCTAAAATCAGATGTTCCCCTGGTTTTGTGAACTGGGTAAATGACAATTCATCATCGTCTTTGAGCTTTAAAATCGTGATTCCGCGCCGCGTCAAGTTTGTGAATTCTCCCAGAGACAGACGCTTAATTCGTCCCTGTTTTGTTAAGAGAATCATCTGCTGAGTTTCGAGATTGTCCGGCAGCAAAAAGCGGCTGACTACAGCTTCTTGAGCGCCTTGAGCAGTATTACTGAGCATAGTAATCAAAGGTTTTCCCCGTGGAGAACGCCCAGTAGTTGGAGGAATTTCCCCTACATTCACAGGATAGACTTTGCCGCCACCGGTTAGTATTAGCAGGTCTTTTTGGGTGTCAGTCAACACGGTTTGGATAATAAAGTCATTATCGTGCAAACCATTTTCAGCTTTTGACTTTCTCCCAGATGGTTGGGTGCGGCGGACATAACCCCGTTGGGTAAATTCTAAAATTGCTTCTTCTGCCGGTTCAGAAGATTTAAGTTCCTCCTCCTCTGCCCTAGACTTCTGCTCCTCGGCCCTAGACTTTTGCTCCTCTCCAATTTTTGTTCGCCGGGGATCGCTGTACTTGCGCTTGAGCGATCGCAAATCTTTTTTGAGCGCCTTGAGTAATTCGCGGCGATCGTTGAGTAATTGCTCCAGCAAACTAATTTGTCCGCTTATCTGTTCAAATTCCTGCTGCAAATTTTCCTGTTCTAAACTTGTGAGGCGACGCAATGGCATAGCCAAAATTGCATCTCCTTGTACCTCACTCAAATCCAGTCGGCTACAAAGATTTATTTTTGCCGTACTCCCATCGGGAGCTTGTCGCAAAATTTGAATTACCTCATCCAAATTAGATAGCGCTTTCAGCAAACCTTCCACCAAATGCACGCGACTTTGAGCCTTACCCAACTCGTAATTGTAGCGACGGTTCAGCGTCTCTTCTCGGAAACTCAAAAATTCTTGCAAAAGTTGACGCAAACTTAACTGGCGGGGTTGTCCATCCACTATTGCTAGGAGAATTGCCCCAAACGTCATTTGCAAAGCAGTTTGGTGATATAAATGCTGGAGGACTTCTTGGGGATTGGTATCGCGTTTGAGTTCAATTACTACTCGCATCCCTTCGCGATCGCTCTCATCCCGCAGATCAGAAATTCCTTGCAAACGACCTTGATTTACTAAGTCCGCTACCTTCTCAATCCAGGCGGCCTTATTCACTTGATATGGCAATTCTGTAATGATAATTGCCGTTCGCCGCTTGCTTCCCCTACTGGCTGGAATTTCTTCTAGAGTTGCAACTCCCCGCAGCAGAATTCCACCTTTACCTGTGGTGTATGCTTCCCGAATTCCAGTCTCACCAATTATTTCTCCACCGGTGGGAAAGTCTGGCCCTGGAATTAGCTCGAATAACTTTTCATCTGGCAAATCTGGATTGTCGATTAAGGCAATTAACCCATCCACAATTTCCCCCAAGTTGTGGGGTGGTACATTTGTCGCCATTCCCACGGCGATCCCAGAACAGCCATTGAGCAACAGAAACGGCAATTGAGCAGGTAGCACTGTTGGTTCTTGCTGGGAATTATCAAAGTTCCCGACAAATTCCACCGTCTCTTCGCCGATTTCTGTCAGCATTCCCTCATGACTGATGGGTGCGAGGCGTGTTTCTGTGTAACGCATCGCTGCTGGCGGGTCATTATCGACGCTACCAAAGTTACCGTGTCCTGCTAGCAAAGGATAGCGGCTAGAAAAATCCTGCACTAGCCTAACTAAGGCATCGTAAACTGATTGGTCGCCGTGGGGATGGTATTTACCCAACACATCACCCACTACACGGGCACATTTTCGATAGGGTCTATCTGGTACTAAACCGAGTTCGTGCATTGCATACAAAATGCGCCGATGCACTGGTTTTAAGCCATCACGCACGTCTGGTAGCGCTCGCCCGACAATCACGCTCATGGCATATTCGAGATAAGACCGTTGCATCTCGGTGTGCAGGGCTGTTGGAATTACCTGTCCCGTTGAGAGAAGGTTTAACTGTTTTGCCATGAGTTTTTTCCCTGAAATTTAACTACACAAAAGCCGGCGGAACTCAATATTGCAGCAACCACAGCATAACGGATGAAATGGGATTCCTAACAAAATATTGATAGTGATAGAAGAAAAAGCAGTAGTATCATCCTTGATGACAAGGAGGTACATACACTATTAAAAAGGAAACAGATAGCAGGTAGCTGTTTTAATCGAATAATAATCTGCTGAACATTTAATTTGTATAGGCTTTATAGCCAGGATACCTGCCATGACTGCATTTTCTCATTTTTAATTTTGAATTGCTTAATCCCCTCACCTCTACCTCTATAACTAAAATTCTCATGAAAACTGTTTTAATTGTCGAAGACGATCTAATTAATGCTCGCGTTTTTTCCAAGATTTTGTCCAAGCGCGGCGGCTTGGGAGTGAAACATACTGAAAATGTGGAAGAAGTAATAAAAATTGCCCAATCAGGAGAAGCCGACCTGATTTTAATGGATGTTTCTCTATCCAGAAGTGTTTACCAAGGGAAATCTGTTGATGGAATCAAGATTACACAGATGTTAAAATCCGATCCAAAAACAGCGAACTTACCTGTTATTTTGGTGACGGCACATGCCATGGAAGGCGATCGCGAGAATTTTCTCAAGCAAAGCGGCGCTGATGGCTACATTTCTAAGCCAGTTGTTGACCATCAACAGTTTGTTGACCAAATCCTCGCACTTCTACCCACAGACGGCCAATCATAATTGACGACTGATTCCAGGAATATTCGCCCGCAAAGGTTTTTGGGCGACTATTTCCTGTATTTGTTTAGTATAGATGTACTACGAAAAGGTACTATTAGGCAAGTGGTAATAGGAAAGTCAATTGACAATGGGGAATGGGGAATTGGGCATTGAGCATTGAACATGAAGAAGAGACAAGGACTTGTTCAATAATTCCCCCTTGTCCCCTTGTCCCCTTGTCCCCATGTCTCGCCTGCTCCTATTGAGTAGGCTGTTTTCCAGGGGCTGATGATGAGTTTTCTGGTTGCTGTAAAGCTGCTTGAATACGGGGTAATTCTAGGAATTTTTTCGTATCAGACAGTAGGCGATCGCCCCAGAGATTTTCTTTAAGAAAATTCAAATTAGCATAGCGCTGATCGATGCGGAGTGCAGCTTCTCCCATTGCTAGACCTTGTTGGCGATCGCCTTTCGTATACAGTGCTACTGCCAAAGCTAATAAAGGTTCTGCGGCTTGCTTATCAAGGGTTACAGCAGATTGCCATCGCTTAATCGCTTCAGAGGTATTACCCTGTTCGTAGTTGATTAAGCCAATATTGTTGAGCGCTGGCCAGAATTTTTTATCTTGAGAGACTGCTTTATCGTACTGTGCGATTGCATCTGGCAATTTACCCAGTAGATAGTAAGCATTACCCAAATCAAATAACCCTTCTGGATCGTTGGGTTTTAACTTCAAGCCGTCTTGGTAATTGACAACCGCCGCTTGGTAATTTTTCTGCTGAAAATTAGCTGAACCCAAAGCAAACAAAATATCACCATTTTTGGGGTTGAGAGATTGCGCTTTTTTCAGACTAGCGATCGCCCCGTCAAACTCTTTGGTTTGTAGTTGCAATCCACCTAAAAGCAACCATACTTTATCATTCTTCGGAGCCAGTTGACTAGCCAGCCGCGCTCGTGGCAAAGCTAATTCAACCTGTTGAAACTGAGCTAGTTGAGCCGCCTCTTGTGCCAGGCTCAACCCCTGCTTCTCTAACTTTGTCCCATCTAGTTGCAGTGTATGGGGTATTAATGCCTGCGCGTTAGCGGCTTTTGGCATACTCCACAAACTACAGACCACTAGCAAAGAAATCAAACGAACATGTTTAGGCACATTACCGCCTTTAAGCCACTAATCAAAGAATCTTTCAGCTAGCTTAAACGATCTCCGCTCTTGACGGCAGTAAAATATTACGTCATTAGTTATTGACATTCCCATCACAAAGGCAATACATTAATAAGTAATTACTCACTTATTTATGGCTCGTGTACCCAAAATCACCAATCAGCAGATATTAGAAGCGGCTCGTCAAGTTTTCCTGCAACAAGGATTTGGTGCTTCAACCTTAGAAATTGCTCAACAGGCAGGTATTTCTGAAGCTTCAATTTTCAAGCGATTCTCAACCAAAGAAGAATTATTTTTTGCGGCGATGGGAATTCCAGAAAAACCAGTGTGGGTGAGCGAGTTGGAATCTCTTTGTGGCAAAGGCAATCTCAAAGAAAACCTAATCAATATTTGCCTCCAGATTACGGAATTTTATCGTGAGGTGCTGCCTCAGATCGTGATGCTGCGATCGCGAGGCAATGCGTTTCCAGAACTTGGAGGTAAAGAACCAAGACCCATACAAGATTTCAAAGCACTGTCCGCTTTTCTAGAGTATGAAATCAACCAAAATCGGCTTCGCCCTTGCGATCCCCAGACAGTGGCTCATATTTTACTCGGATCGTTGATGAACTATGTTTTCTTAGAGCAGATTTCGTCTCAGCAAAGTATAAAAACAGACGTTTTTCCTATAAAAAATTACTTAAATCCTAAAGATCGTGGTACAGAAGTATCAGCATTTATCCAAAATTTTGTGGATATTATCTGGCAAGGAATTTCGCCAATGCAGGATTAAATTTAAAAAGATTGGGCATTGAATATTGATTATTCTCCCTCATCTCCCCATTAAAAACTGATGACTTTGGTCATACATAAGTCTCGAATTACTAATGACTTTCGTCATACATTGGTTTCAACTTTTTGATCGATAATTATTATGTATGAATTTATACGACGAGGCAAACATAAAACATATTGATACCCAAATAAAAGCAACTATCTAAGTATTGCTGAATCTAAACCTCAGCAGAATAGAAATTTAATACCAATAAGGAGTTAATTTCATGTTGAAACCAAACCGTGTATCGATAGTCCTAGCTGCTGCTGCCCTGATAATTGTTCCCACTCTTTTGACTGCGCCTGCAAGTGCCCAGACGAAAGTCTACGTTGTTGGCGATCGCGATCCCAATTTTGATCGCGACGGCAGATCCTATCCTGGAGAAGTCAGAAACCCTAGAGATCGGGATAATAATTGGGATCGCGACGGCAGATCCTACCCTAGAGAAGTCAGAAATCCTAGAGATCGGGATAATAATTGGAACCGCGACGGCAGATCCTACCCTAGAGAAGTCAGAAACTCTAGAGATCGGGATAATAATTGGAACCGCGACAACCAATCCTATAGCAGAGTAGTCAGACTTGGTAATGGTGACATTAGATATCCCAATGGGCAAATTATTCCTGCTAGATCCATAGTTAGACTGCGTAACCAAGGTTACTTCAGACTTCCCAACGGAGATATTCTTCTTCCCAGTCAGGAAATTGTTCCTGCTGGAAGATTAGTGAGAGTGCGTGATGATTATTTCAGACTTCCTAGTGGGTTGGTACTGCAAATAAACCTTTAAAACACTAAATACTCAAAATCATTGTCAGTATAGGGCTACCAGGCTATAGTTTAGCCGTGAATAACTGGCTCGGTAGCCGTTCCTTATAGACAAAATGGATATGAAAATTGATACACAAAATACCGTAGATTCATCAGTTTTAGTTCCAGAGGTAAAGAAAAAAAAGGGCAAACGAAATTGGCTTTCTTGGCTAATTGCTTTTTGCCTTTTGGGTGGAATTGGCTATGCAGTTTATTACCAAGTAGCCGTTGTTTCCCAGCAACAAGCTAGTCGTCGGGTGCTGACAAGACCCGTACAAAGGCAGAGCTTAACAATCACAGTTTCAGCGAACGGAACAGTAAAGCCTGAGCGGTCAATCAACCTCAGCCCGAAAAATTCCGGTATCTTGAAAACACTGCTAGCGAAAGAAGGGGATCTCGTCAAACAAGGACAGATTGTCGCTTACATGGATGATTCCAACCTGCGGGGGCAACTCACCTCTGCTCAAGGGCAATTGGCACAAGCCGAGGCGAATTTGCAAAAAGCGATCGCAGGTAATCGTCCTCAAGATATTGCTCAAGCACAAGGAGTATTAGACGAAGCCCAGGCGAATCTGCAAAAGGTACAAGCAGGCAATCGCTCTCAAGATATTGCCCAAGCACAGGCACGCTTGCAAAGCGCTCAAGCCACCCTCCGCCAAGCAGAAGATGATTTTGTTCGTAATCAACAGCTTTACAATGCAGGCGGTATATCCCTTCAGACTCTTAACCAAAACCGTGCCACTCGTGACAGCGCCCAAGCTAGTGTAAATGAAGCACAGCAAGCACTTGGATTGCAAAAAGCCGGGTCACGTCCAGAAGACATCGAGCAAGCACAAGCTGTAGTGAAGCAGAGACAGCAAGCTTTGGCACTTCTGAAAGCAGGAACGCGCCAAGAAGATATTAATGCAGCCCGCGCCCAGGTAACATCTGCTCGTGGTTCGCTGCAAAACATCCAAGCCGAAATCAATGACACAATTATTCGCGCCCCTTTTGATGGGGTGGTGACAAAGAAATTTGCCGATCCAGGCGCTTTCGTGACACCCACAACTGCTAGTAGTGAAGTAGCTTCTTCATCTTCTTCTTCGATCTTGTCTCTAGCTTCAACCAATGAAGTTGTCGCAAATTTAGCGGAAACAAATATTTCCAAAATCAGCCTTGGTCAAAAAGTCTCGATTACAGCAGATGCCTACCCAGGAAAAACCTTTGAAGGTAAAGTCAGCCAAATCGCAGCCCAAGCAATAGTAGAACAAAACGTTACCAGTTTTGAAGTGAGAATATCACTTTCAGACCCTCAAAGATTACTGCGGTCTGGGATGAATGCGGAAGTAGATTTTCAAGTCGGTCAGGTTGAAAATGTTTTAGTAGTACCAACCGCATCAGTTGTGCGGCAACAAAATGCCACAGGTGTGTTTGTGGCTGGAGCAGATAACAAACCTGTCTTTACTCGCATCGAGACTGGCGTTACCGCGAATAACTTTACCGAAGTTAAGTCTGGATTGACAGGAGACGAGAGAGTATTACTCAGTTTCCCACCAGGGTCGCGTCCGCAATCAACACCACGAGGAGGAGTTTTCCCTGGTCTAGGAGGAGGTGGTGGAACTGGCGGTGGCGGTGGTGGAAGAGGAGGCGGTGGAGCCGGTGGCGGCGGTGGTCGTTCCGGTGGTGGTTCCCCTTAAAGTGAGTTTTAACAAGAAAGAATTCAGGAGTCAGTAGTCAGAATGGGCTAAACCTTAGCTATCCGCTAACAGTATGAATTCGAGCCTGACTGACGGATAAATATGTGGGTTTAATTCCCCCACTAATCGATTCTGAATTCTGGATTCTGAATTCTGCATTCTTCTTTAAATAAAACCTTATGTTTAAGATATTTAAGGGCTTTTACAAAGCTAAGAAGACCCGCACAGTACCGTTGCTGGAAATCTTGACAATGGCGGCAGAGACTTTGTGGAGTAACAAATTACGCACAGGTCTAACGATGTTGGGCGTGATTATTGGGATTTCCTCAGTCATTGCCATTACTTCTGTCGGTCAGGGAGTGCAAAAGGGCGTAGAGCAACAGATACAAGCATTGGGTACAGATGTGATCCAAATCTTAGCGGGTGCTGCAAGAAGCGGGAATGTCCGTCAAGGAGTCGGTTCTAGCAGCACCTTGACCTGGGAAGATGCAAAAGCGATCGCTACACAAGCACCATCAGCACAGATGGTTTCTGCTTATCTCCAACGGACTGCTCAAGTTGTGTATGCAGGACAGAACACTTCAACAACCATTTATGGCACAGATTTAAACTATCCAGAAGTCAGAAATACTCACCCCCAGCAAGGGAGATATTTTACTCAAGAAGAACTAGATACTGTCGCACAGGTAGCTATTCTTGGCCCTACAGTTCAAAGCACGCTCTTTGGACAGGGTGTAAATCCTATTGGCGAGAAAATTCGCATTCAGGGAGAGGCTTATCAAGTAATTGGGGTGATGGAACCTAAAGGCTCTCAGGGGCCGATGGATCGAGATGACCAGGTTTTCATTCCTCTAACTAGTATGTCGAAGAGACTAGTAGGGAACAATGCTTTGGTAGGCGTTTCTGTAAATGGAATTTTAGTCAAAGGCGCTAATCAGGAGGAGTTAGAAGCTGCTCAGTTTCAAGTTACCAATCTCTTACGTCTGCGTCACAATATTTATCCGCCACAAGCTGATGATTTTCGGCTGACTAATCAAGCTGATATTGTTAGTACTTTTACTAGTGTTGTAGGCTTATTTACAGTAATGGTAGTAGCGATCGCTGGCATTTCGTTAGTGGTTGGTGGAATTGGTATTGCCAACATTATGCTAGTTTCCGTAGTTGAGCGGACGCGAGAAATCGGGATTCGCAAAGCTGTAGGAGCAACCAATTCGGCAATCCTGAATCAATTTTTAGCTGAAGCGATCGTAATTTCTATTGTCGGCGGAGGTATTGGGATGGCCACTGGGATTTTATTAGCCTTTATAGCTTCAAGCATTTTCAAATTTCCCTTTATTATTTCTTTCTTGTCGATTATCGCTGGATTTGTACTCTCATTGAGTGTCGGCTTAGTCGCTGGGGTAATTCCAGCACGAAACGCATCTAAATTAGATCCAATTAATGCTTTAAGAAGCGACTAAGCGTAAGAGTGCTGAGTGCTGAGTGCTGAGTAGTAAGTAAGTGCCCAGTTGGAAGTTATTTAGTTGTTAATTTTCAAATTTGAGAGGTCAGTAAAATGAGTAAAGTTGAGCGATTTGAAGATTTGATTGCTTGGCAAAAAGCAAGAATCCTTACTAGAGATATTTATCAGGTTACTCAGCAGGGCGCATTTGCTAAAGACTTTGGATTATCGGGACAAATACAAAGGGCAGCAGTGTCTATCATGTCTAACATTGCGGAGGGTTTTGAAAGAAGTTATTTAGGATAATTTCATCAGTTTCTTTCGATAGCCAAGTCATCTTGTGCAGAATTGCGTTCTCAACTTTATGTAGCTCTAGATGTTGGCTACCTCGATCAAGTCAAATTCAGCCAACTTTTAAATCAAGGAGAAGAAGTAGGCAAAATTATTGGTGGTCTTCGTATCTCAGTTAGTAAACAAAAACATCAAAAAAACTCAGCCTCCACCACTAAAGAAAAGTGTTGAGTGATGAGTGCTGAGTGCTGAGTAAAAAACCAGTTTTTTCAAGTTTTTGAGCAATCAACACTGTCCTAACCTATGTGACCACGGCTATAAATGAACTCTCATTACTCAGCACTCAGCACTCACTACTCAGCACTCATCTTATGCCAACAATGATTTGGATGGAATCTATTACTAAAACTTACCACTTGGGAGAAGTTAGTGTTCCAATACTCAAGGGAATTCAACTCTCTATTGAGGAAGGGGAATATGTCTCGATTATGGGTGCGTCAGGTTCGGGCAAATCCACGCTGATGAATATTTTGGGATGTCTGGATCGTCCTACAACTGGAGACTATATTTTTGAAGGGAGAAACCTGACGACTTTTGATGATGATGAATTAGCCTATATCCGCAACCAAAGGATAGGTTTTGTTTTCCAACAATTTAACCTCTTGGCGAGGGCAACAGCACTGGAAAACGTTATGTTACCAATGGTTTACGCTAACTTACCCAAGCCAAAACGCCGTGAAAGGGCATTAGAAGCCCTGGAAAAGGTAGGATTACATGGACGCATAGCTAACCGTCCTAGTCAACTATCTGGGGGACAACAACAACGAGTAGCGATCGCTCGTGCTTTAGTCAACCGACCTGCATTAGTTTTGGCAGATGAGCCAACAGGAGCTTTAGATACTGAAACTTCTCATGAGGTGATGAATTTGCTGACAGAACTTAATGACCAAGGAATCACAATTGTAATTGTCACTCATGAACCAGATATCGCTGCTCAAACCAAAAGGATTATTCGAGTTCAGGATGGCTTGATTGTTGGCTAATTTGTTAATATCAACTCTTAGAGGATGTTTGAAAAGTCCTCTTCTCGGTAAAAAAACGTTTAGATCCCCCTAAATCCACGCCACATGCTCCACTTGGGGAGACCCCAAGACCGCAGTGGCTCCCCTTAAAAAGGGGGACTTTGACTCCAGTTCCCCCCTTTTTAAGGGGGGTTAGGGGGGATCAATGAGTGCCTAAAACCACAGCCAATTACTTTTCAAACAACCTCTTAGAGGAGGAATTTCAAATTTAAATTTCTATAGGTCAATCAGGATAAAAAATTTTGATTGTGTCCTCAAAAAACCTAATTAATGACTACATCTAGATTATGAATTTTAGCTTATTATTTGTGCATTCTACCTGGGTTTGTGTTGCGTTTGCGATTCTTTTTCCAGCTTTAGCAAGTGCAGTAACTCCCCCAAAACCGCAGAATAACTCAAGCTCTGTGCAGGTTCCTGATTACCTCAACCCTAATCCCAATCCTCTGCAATTTCCTACTAAACCCCAGGAAGTAAAGATTCAGGGAACTGTGCCAATCACTTTGGCACAAGCTTTGGAATTAGCACGACGCAACAATCGAGATTTACAAGTAGCCATATTACAGCTAGAACGCAGTCGTTCAGCCCTACGCGAATCTCAAGCTGCCTTATTTCCTACTTTGGGAATCAACAGTAATTTGACTAATAGTGGTAATGGTTTTACTAATAATTCATCTCAATCCAGCACCTCTTTTAATGGTTCAGCACAACTAAATTACAACCTCTATACCTCTGGTAATCGACAAGCGGCAATCCAAGCAGCTGAAGAACAACTACGTGTAGATGAATTGAATGTTGAAAGCCAGTCTTTGATAATTAGATTGAATGCCACGACTCAATACTACGATTTGCAACAAGCAGATGAACAAGTAAGAATTAACCGAGCTGCTGTGGAGAATGCCCAAGCTAGTTTGCGGGATACTCAAGCCAGAGAACAGGCGGGAGTGGGTACGCGGTTCGATGTGCTGCAAGCTCAGGTGAATTTAGCAAACGCCCAACAACAACTAACTAATGCTATTTCGCAGCAGCAAATTGCCCGTCGTCAGCTTGCCACTACCTTAAGTTTGTCGCAGTCAGTTAATATCAGTACCGCAGATCCTGTACAGTTAGCGGGTCTTTGGCCGCAGACCGTAGAACAAAGTATTGTCCAAGCGTTTCAAAATCGTCCAGAATTGCAACAGCAATTAGCACAACGAAATATTAGTGAGCAACAGCGACGGCAAGCACTTTCACAGTTAGGGCCGCAAATTAGTTTGGTAGGCAACTACAACCTGCTAGATCGCTACGATGATGGTGTCAGCATTACTGATGGCTATTCGGTGGGGCTTCAAGGAAATCTCACTTTGTTTGATGGAGGAGCAGCAAGAGCAAGGGCGGCTCAGTCGAGAACAAATATTGCGATCGCAGAGAGTCAATTTGCCACCCAGCGTGACCAAATTCGCTTTGATGTAGAACAATTCTATTCTCAATTGCAATCTAATTTAAATAATGTGCAGACTTCTAGTGTGGCTTTAAATCAAGCCAGAGAAGCTCTAAATTTAGCAAGGCTGAGGTTCCAAGCTGGTGTGGGCACTCAAACAGAGGTGATCTCTGCTGAAAATGACCTGACAAGAGCAGAAGGTAATCGAGTCACAGCTATTTTGGATTACAATCGCGCTCTAGCTAATTTGCAAAGATCAGTTACTTCTAGAGGATCGCGCTAAGATCAGCCCCTTTGGGGCTTCTATTTGGGGATAGGTTTATATCATCACCGCTATTAAGTACAACTTCATAGAGAATTGGTATTAGCCACGGACAGAATGCCGGAGTTTCCATTAAGGAAATGCATTCTACCTGTTATGCTTTCTTACCTGCTACTGGTTCAGCTATATTTTCCATATCGACCAGATTCCATTTTAAACCTTTACTCCTATATATACGTTTCTGCAAATTTGGATAGTCACCGATATCATGGTCTAGCCTTTGACCAACTACTATACATTTGAATATAGAATTGCCCGTGTTTGTCAGCTTATGCGGCTTACCACCAGCGCGATATCCAATAAAATCTCCTGCTTTAACTGGATAAATGCTTTCTCCAATTGTTGCCTCAGCTTCTCCCTCAAGAACGTATACGCACTCTTCTTCGTGATAGTGCATGTGAAGCTCCGTTGATTCACATCCAGGCTCTACTTCAATGATGTGGAAACCGATATTTTTTAAACCTGTCAAATCTCCTAAAGACTTATTCAGTCTGCGAGCATTGGAGTTGAGAAAATGTGTTTTTTCTAGTCCTTCATAAGACTCAATCTCTTCTTTGGTGACTAAATACTTTTCCATTTCTTGATACCAAGGTGCTAAGAAAATTTGATGGTGAACAAGCAAAGGGCCTAATGATGAATTAAGACGGAAGTTAAAATAGGTTCAAGGGTTCCATCTCAGCAGAAGGGATGGCTACGGCGGTAAACTACGCTTCTATTTGTGGATGGGATTATATCATCACCTCCTATTAAGTGCAAGTTAATAAAGAATTGGTATCAGTCGTAATCTAGCTAAAGCTGAGAACGCCTATGGCGTAGTAATTACTGCTACTGGGCAATGGGCTTTACTTAATATTGCATCCACTCTGTGACCAAAGAAAACGCGACCCGTAACCATTCGGATACTACTCCCTAAAATAATTAGGTCAACTTCTTTGGTTTGGGCAAACTTGAGGATTTCCCTTTCTGGGCTGGTTCCTTGAAGAATATATGTTTTGACATCAGCACCTAGATTGCGGCCAATTGCTGCTTGCTGTTCAAGCAGATCGTGAGCAATTTCCTTCACTGGAGTTAGCGATCGCTGTTCGTATAGAATATATTCAACTTGTGGCAAATTAATCACGTTCACGATCATCACTAATGCTCCCGTTTGAGCAGCGATCGTACTTGCCATCTCTACAGCATTTTTACTATATTCTGTCCCCACAGTTGGCACCAGAATCTTTGTCAGCTTTTGTTGAGCGATTTTGCATATCTCGCCTTTAGCTTGGGGTAGGTGCGATTTGACCACCATCGTTGCACATGGCGCTTCTTGTACTACCCGATCTACAAGCAAATTGAACAATGTTTTCTGAGGACGTATCTGTTCAGAAGCTCCCAATACAATCAAGTCATAGTTTTTGTTCGCTTCATTCAAAATTACCTCCGCTTTACTACGCCCAGACTCCATTTTTGTTTGCAGGGTCGTATTATCAGGTAGCTGCATTTCCTCAGCAACAGAAGCCAGAGCTTCCTCGGCGGCGGTATCTTTAACCTGGGTTGCTGCCCGGCGGCCTTTCTTTTGGGGCTGCTTGTCACTCAGGGCATATAGAGATGTGACTTCTATCGAGTTTTGGTGAGCCATGTAGCCCACTAGTTGCGCTGCGAGTTGGATGTTGGGGCCACCGCTAGTAGGTATTAAGACACGGTGGATTTGCTTGATAAAGCTGCGGCTATCCTGCTCTTCTTGTTCCAACCGTTGAGCTTCCTCCTCACTCATAACCACTTTTGATAAAGTCCAGCGCAGAAGGGGTGGAGCCATTAGGGAAGTGACGATCGCCACCATAACAATAATTGAGTACATCTGGGGATTCAGCACTCCCAAAGATAAACCAATCGTGGCAACGACAATTTCCATTGCCCCGCGAGCATTCATCCCGGAACCCATCGCCAAACCTTCCCAATGACTCAAGCCACCGACGCGAGAACCAAGGTAAGCACCTGTAAATTTGCCAACACAGGCGACAGCAAGAACAATCAAGCCAAATAACAACGTCTGGGGGACTAACAGAGCTAGCAAATTAACTTTCAAGCCAGCTGAAGCAAAGAAAATTGGTGCTAGAAAGCTTGCTGTGAAGACTTCTAGCATGTGTCCAGCTTCATTGCTAAAGCGGCGGGATTGACCTGCCAGAATCCCCAGCACGAAAGCACCTAATGCTGCTTCCAGACCTAATGCGTGGGTAAGTGCTGCTGCCGAGAGCGAAAGAATCAGCACAGCCGATATACTAGCTGAAATTCCACCAACGTAGTCATCAACCCACCGCAAAATCTGATCTACGATGGTACGCCCAATTGTGAAAGCGATCGCTAAAAACAATATAGCTGCACTCACAGAATGGAAAATTGTCCCAAGGTCAAACTTGCCGCTACTAGCTAGACCGGAAACCACAGAAAGTAAAATCCAGCCGATGGTGTCGTCAGTCATCCCAGCAGCTAAGGTTACTTGACCAATGTCACGGCGAATCAGGTTTAAGTCCATCAGCACCTTGGCAATCACTGGTACTGCCGAAATACTCATTGCTGTAGCGATAAATAGACTGAATACTAGTCGCTTTTCTGGGTTGGCTAAAAAACTATCTGGCAATAGCCAACCTAATCCAAAGCCGGTGATAAACGGGACAATAATTCCGCCCAGTGAAATCAAAAGAGCCGTTTTACCCTTACGAAGAATCAGCTTGAGATCCGTCTCCAACCCAGTTACAATCAGCAAAAATAACACACCTAACCAAGAAATCACCGAAAGTAAATTAGACTGTTCTTGACTTTTGGGAAAGATATGCGCCTGTAAGTCTGGAAGGAGCAAACCAAATAGAGAGGGGCCAAGCAGCACACCCGCCAATAATTCCCCAACAACAGGCGGTAGATTAATCCGGCGCATTAACTCACCTAATCCCCGCGCTACGAGCAGCAATAGTGAAATTTGTACTAGCACCAACAGCAGTTCATGATGACCGAGAGGTTTAATTACACCGTCACCTACTACTTTCTGTACGGCGAGTACAGGCACTAACATTAGGGGCAGGTTTTGCATATAAGCGTCCAAAGGGTTGGATTACAAATTTTTAAACGGGCTGTTTAAGTAAATCCTGAAAATGTTTATTTTCACATCGGCCTAGAAGCTTAAACTGTGATTGTCATTATTAACCGCAAGATTATCATGCGCGATCGCACTAAATTGTCAGTTCAGCAGCAAAGCTCATCAATTTATTTTTGAGCGCGAACAAACAACTTTGTAGTATCTTCCCAAATACCTTGCTCGGTTGCTAGTTTCTCAATTTCTGCTTTGTACTCAACTTGCAACTGATTTAATTGTTCTTGTGATAATTTTGACAACAGGGGATTACCTTTAAAATTTATATTAATTACTATCTCAGATAATCTGTTATCCCTAAGAGGGCGATAACGTCCTGATGGTTCAATTTTAATTTCGATATCTCTAAAACCTGCCTGATTAAGCAAATTCCGACACTTTTCTGGAGTTCCCAGAGGTTCAAGGATATGTGGTAGCGATACACCCAAAACTCTAGCGCAAATCCTCTGCTGAAGAGAGGCCATAAAAGCAGTTTCGGGAGGACAGGTGAATGCCACAAAGCCTCCGGGTTTCAAGAAGCGATACCACTTTTGCAAAATAGCAAGTATATCAGGAAAAAGTACAATTGCCTCACAGCAAAAGACAACATCAAAACTACTATCAGTAAAGTTGAAATGTTCTGCATCCGCCTCAACCAACTCGATATTTTGTAATTTTGCTGCTGCAATCTTAAGTCTTGCTTGATGCAACATTTCAGGAGTCATATCAATCCCAATCACGTAGCCTTCTAAACCAACTTTTTCAGCTGCGGCTATCGCAACTAAACCTGTTCCAGTCGCCACATCAAGAACTTTTTGCCCCGAATTTAGTGGAACAAATTCAAGTAGAAGCTTGGCTTCTAGAGGATGGCGAGTACCTTTCTCATGGTCATAAGTCGTTCTACTACCATAAAATTCTTTTAGTTGCTGCTTATAATTATCCAGATCAGTCATAAAAAAATGTCAAAATTTTTCCACTTTATAGTATCTCTTGTTGTAATACTGAGTTACTCGCTGCTGAACCCAACCTTGACAGCACAAGCCGCCAATGGTGCGAGCGCAGTTTACGAACAACGGATAATCCACAGTCCAGATGGTATTGGCAAATATTACATGGGGCGCGAAATCGCCAAAGTTATGGGATACACTGGCGCTGGCTGGCTAGAACGTCCCAGCCGAGAGGGAGAGGAACAGCCAAGTAAGATAGTCAGCCTTCTCAACTTGAAACCTAACGATGTAGTGGCTGATATTGGCGCTGGTACAGGTTACTTAAGCTTTCGCATCGCACCGTTATTAACAGCAGGTAAGGTGTTAGCTGTAGATGTTCAGCCAGAAATGTTAGAAATAATTGAGTTGTTCAAAAAAGAGAAAAATATCATCAATGTTGAGCCTGTTTTAGCAACCCTTGATAACCCAAACTTACCATCTGAAAGTATCGATTTGGCATTGATGGTAGATGCTTATCATGAACTTGAGTATCCTCAAGAAGTGATGCAAGGAGTTGTGAAAGCACTAAAACCAGGTGGTCGGGTAGTCCTGGTTGAGTACCGGGGTGAAAATCCCTTTATTATGATTAAAGGTCTGCACAAAATGACTCAAAAGCAAGTCCGCAAAGAAATGCAAGCCGTTGGTCTGGTTTGGCGTGAAACTAAAAACTTGTTACCTCAACAGCATTTAATGGTATTTGAGAAACCCAACACTAATTCGTAATTTGTAATGGGCTACGCCCCGCTACGCTAACGTAATTCGTAATTAAGGTTTCAAGCGATAATAAAGTAAGACTCCTTGCCAGAGCAGAAAATCATGGTCAACTTATCACTCAAGCAACGAATTCCTCCTTTAGAAAATGGCGATCGCCTCACTCGCTACGAATTTGAACGACGCTATCAGGCAATGTCCCGTCATCAAAAGGCAGAATTAATTGAAGGAGTTGTATATTTGGCATCCCCATTACGCTTTGAAAGTCATGCTGAACCACATGGTCATCTAATCGGCTGGTTGTGGACTTACCAAATTGCCACTCCTGGGGTGAGATTGGGAATTGAGCCAACAGTCCGCTTAGATCGAGACAATGAACCCCAACCAGATGGAGTGTTATTAATCACACCAGCAGCTAAAGGACAATCTCGTTTGAGCGATGATGACTACATAGAAGGTGCGCCAGAACTAGTAATAGAGATAGCAGCTAGCAGTGTTGCTATTGACTTACATGACAAGAAAAAAGTCTATGGTCGTAATGGGATAAAAGAATATATTGTTTGGCAAATATTTGAAAATCAATTAGATTGGTTTAGCCTGCAACAAGGAGAATATGTATCCTTAGAAGCGGACGCAGATGGAATTATTAAAAGCAAAATATTTCCTGGTTTGTGGTTGTCAATGTCGAATTTACTTGCTGGCAATATGCAGCAAGTATTGGCTGTGTTGCAGTTGGGATTAAATTCACCAGAACATCAAATATTTGTGCAGCAATAGTAGGGAAGGGGAATAAAATTCTATGACTATAGCGCTATTTTGCCATCAGTCTATTTTTTGAGGAATGAGAATAGCACTTTTAGTTACACTATCCCAAACAATCCAGTTAAAAGAATTATCTAAATCATCGGGGCTGTTTGAAACTTTAAAATATAGCTTTTCTTCACGTTTTCTTTCAATGGCAAAGTCAGCATTTTGAGCATAAGAGACTATAAAACCTTTGTCTCGTAAACAATACATCGCCCAGGCTTTCAATGATTGCTTGTATGGTTCGTGTGGAATTGGCGGTTTTGTGATTGTGTCTTCAATTACTTTAAATATTTGGATGAGTTTCGCGGTCATGGTAGATACTTTTGTTTTTACCCCTAAGTTAACTAGCTTCTGGATCGCAACGAATTTCAATCATAAAGCCATCTGGATCGTAAAAATACACACCTCTACCAGTAGGACGAGTGACTGGGCCATGTGCGATCGCTATTTTATTTTCTCCGATCACTGTCACTGCGCGATCGAATAACTGCGGATCGATGTCAAAAGCCAAATGGTAGGCTCTGGTGAATGTCTTCTCTGGATTGGGATCTGGTGGTGATAATTCTGGTTCCCCAAATAAATCCAGTATTGTCCCATCCGGGGTAATAAAGTTCGCTACTTTCCCTGATGCGACAAGTTCCGTCAGAGTTGCGGGTACTTCGTCGCCTGTAAGTTCGTGTAAACCCAAGATTGTGCCATAAAAGTAACGGGAAGCTTGCATATCCTGGACATTGAGGGCAATGTGATGCACTTTACGCAAATTTCCTGGCGCAAGGACACTGTTCACAGATTGGGTGCTAGATAGCATAGTAGAAGAAAATCTCCTTACTAGGATAGAAGCTGAACTTTTTACTTAAAGTTTACTATTCCTAATAAAAATCTATCATGCCATTTGATTATTCTTTAGACTTTAAAAATATCGATTTTCGCCAACATCCTGAACTATATCGCGTTGGCAAGGGTGAACAGGGCGTACTTTTGGTAGAACCATACAAATCAGAAATTCTTCCCTACTGGCGGTTCAAAACTCCTGAGATTGCTAGAGAATCAAGTGAAAAAATCTATGAAATGTTTCTTGATTATCTAAAACAAGATGATTTTATCGGCGCAGATATGGCACGAAAGTTTATCCAAATGGGTTATACTCGCTCTCGCCTTTATGCTAATCATAAAACAGGCAGAAAATATAAACAAAATTCGGAAACTTCAGGTTATAAAAAAGAGATTCTTCCTTACGAAGAAGACCCTGTTAAAGCCGAGTCAGCAGTCATTTTTAAAGCCAAGTGGATACAAGCAAAGACAAATGAGAAATATCAAGAGCTTTTAGCCAAGCATAAACAGATGTATGAAAGCACCTCACCTTTGTAAATCAATATACCTGGTCATTACAAATCGCGGTTCATCTTGCATATAAACGAAGTCCGCCTGTACATTATTGCTTTTCCTCTAACCTTGAGAACGCTCACAAAGCTAAAGAGGGAAGGGGAACTTGACTTGGAGAATCGAGCGTGTCTTTAGACCTGAGAGTGTCAATCTGATTACTACCTTGTTCTATGAGCAGCTATACAAACCTCAACAAAGCCTTACCGCAGGGTAGTCTCAGGAAAATGAGGGGTTTGCAACCCACGCAGGTGGGTAAAACCTAGTGTAGCTACGGTTTCTAACTGCCCTTTTAAATGCTAAAATACTTAATGTAAGGTAATGTGTTACATAAGTTTTACTAGATGTATCTACATACTGTAAGCTTGGTATTCTGGAAAAACAGTGCTTAATTCGACTGTCAACACTATTGAGCAAAAGTTGTAATAATATTTAACATGTGTCTAGGTTGTGTAATTTAGATTAACTATTGCAGAGAAATTCTCTCAGAGTTAGTAAAATGACAAATACAACGACGCAACTATTTTATGGATTAGTTACTCTAGAACTGTAGACTATGTTTTCAGTCCTGAGTTATTTCCGTATTTTGCCTCTGAGGCATACCAATCAAGACCACACCAAATCCTTCATTAAGAGCTCCCACAAATCATAATGCCTGTGATTGAGAAGAAAAGAACTCGCGATCTGCCCCAAATTAACGAACGAATTCGCTTCCCGAAAATTCGGGTCATTGATACTGACGGTGCCCAATTGGGAATTATGCCCCCACAGGAAGCACTACAACTAGCAGAAGAGAAAGAGTTAGATTTGGTGCTTATAAGTGACAAAGCTGACCCGCCAGTTTGTCGGATTATGGACTACGGGAAATATAAGTTTGAGCAGGAGAAAAAGGCGCGGGAAGCCCGGAAAAAGCAGCACACGGCTGATGTCAAAGAAGTTAAGATGCGTTACAAAATAGAAGAACACGACTACAACGTGCGTGTTAAGCAAGCAGAGCGCTTTTTGAAAGATGGCGATAAAGTCAAAGCGACTGTGATGTTCCGGGGTCGAGAAATTCAACACAGCGACCTAGCAGAAGATTTGCTCAAGCGAATGGCAACGGATTTGGAGCCTTTTGGTGAGCTTCAACAAGCGCCTAAAAAAGAAGGGCGAAACATGATGATGCTTATCTCGCCCAAAAAATAATCCTCTAACTGTTTAATAGACCAAGTTTGAAAACCCCTGACTTCTAAGCAGGGGTTTTTTCGTTTGGATGCAAGATACGCCCAAAGCTTTGAGGTCGTTTAAATTTATCTCAAATCGATAGTCTTGAAGGCTGAGTGGGAAACATAATACTCAGTTGCTCAGGACTTTTGCTATTTCCAGGGGAATTGGGAATTGGGAATTGGGCATTGGGCATTGGGCATGAAGAAGAGACAAGGACTTGTCCCCTTGTCCCCTTGTCCCCCTGTCTCCCCTGCCTCCCCTGCTCCCCTGCCCCCCTCTGCCCCGATTGCGCGGTGATACTACCAGAAAATAAAACTGCATGGAACTGAAAAATCACTGGTTTGCTGTAAATAAAGTTGTTTTACCACGACTACTACAGTGGGTGAATCTCCGGCCAGAGGAGAGTGAACGAACTCAACTAATGTTTATTTTTTACACAACTGTATGTGTAGGATTGCGGTGGGCAGAAGACAGTACGGTGGCGCTGTTTTTGGATGAATATGGGACTCATCTATTGCCGTGGATGTATATTGCCAGTGCCGTTATGAGCGCAGCACTGGTTTTTTTATACTCTTGGCTGCAAAGGATTTTTCCGTTACGCCAGGTGATTGTAGCGATCGCACCTTGCATGTTGATGCCATTACTTCTACTAGTTTTATTACGTTGGGGATCTCATGTTTCTTACCTGGTAGTTATTTCGGCCTTTCTACTGCGGCTATGGGTAGATGCCCTTTATGTAGTCAACGATCTCAACACCTCCATCGTCGCTAACCAAATATTTAACATTCGAGAGATTAAGCGGACTTACCCACTGGTGAGTAGTGGACTTTTGGTAGCAGATGTGATTAGTGGCTTTAGTTTGCCTTGGCTAGTGCAATACACCTCGCTGAATAAGATCATCTTCATCGCCTGTTTAGTGATTTTATTAGGATCGGGGATTTTATTGTATTTAACTAATCACTATCGAGCAGCTTTTCCTGAAACCCCACAAAGACTAATTCCTGAAGAACAAGCTTCACGAGAGCGTTTCATTAAAAGTCCGTTGAAGCGCTATGTTTGGCAATTATTTGCTTTTGTTGGTCTATTGCAAGTCATTGGGTTATTAATAGATTTTCAATATCTGCGCGAACTCAAATCCAATATGAGCGACCGAGAACTCGCCAGTTTCTTGGGTCTTTTTGGTGGGATGTTGGGATTGTGTGAGTTGTTATTGCAGTGGTTTATTTCCAGCCGACTTATTGAACGGATGGGCGTGTTTTTCACAGCGACACTTTTACCAATCACCGTAGGCTTTTCACTACCAGGAGTGCTGGTATTTTTCCATTTAATTCCAGCCATACAATCACAAAGCTTTTTCTGGGGCCTGATAATTGTCAAATTTTGCGATGAACTTCTGCGCTATACCTTTGTCATGAGTAGCGGCCCCATCCTGTACCAACCGATTCCCGAGTCAATTCGCAGCCGGATGCAGACTTTATCTGGAGGAACCGCCGAAGCGATCGCTACAGGTTTGACAGGAGTACTAATTTTTGCAACTCTATTGTTCTGTAACCGCTTTGTACCCGTATCCCTGCAAAAGTGGGTGTTGGTGGCAGAAACAATGCTGATAGCTAGCACCTGTTTAAAAGTAGTTTGGGAATTGCGATCGCGTTACGTTGAACTGTTAGTCTTGAGTGTGGCACGGGGTCAGTTGAGTGCAACCAATGTCGGCTTACGATTCTTCAAGCAAGGTGTAGTCAAAGCCTTGGGAGAAAAAGGCAGCGAGGCTGATAAACGCTCTTGTATTGAACTTTTAGCCCAAATTGACTCTCAAGGAGCTGCGGAAGTTTTAGCACCCCTGTTAGTTAAGTTAACCCCAGATTTGCAGCGTCAAAGTTTGGAAGTGATGCTGATAGCAGGTGCAAATCCCGCTTATCTATCCGCCATTCGTCCTTTGTTAGAACAACCCCAAGAAACTAACCCCGAAGTTTTCGCCCTAGCGCTACGTTACGTTTGGCTAGCTGAACCAAATCCCAATTTAAGCATCCTAGAAGAATATCTCAACCCCCGCCAAAACTCACTCATCCGCGCTACCGCCGCCGCTTTAGTCTTACGTCAGGGAACACCCATGCAAAAGGTAGCAGCTACCCAAACTATGCGGCGGATGTTGACTCATAAGAAAGAACGGGAACGGGTGAATGGAGTCAGAGCGCTTAGAGAGGCAGTTTATTTACAAGCGTTACGGATTCACATCCCGAATTTATTACAAGATGAGTCGTTACGGGTGCGCTGTGCCGTATTGGAAATGATTGCAGCAACCCATTTAGAGGAATACTATTCGGCGCTGATTGCAGCACTTTATTACAAATCAACCCGTACTACAGCAATGTCATCCCTAGTGCGACTAGAAAATGAAGCCATAGAGATGCTGTTGCGGTTAGCTACCAATATTTACAAACCAGAAGTAGTGCGGATGTACGCTTGGCGTACCATTGCTCAAATTGGCACTCAGGAAGCATTAGAGACTTTATGGGAAAACTTGGAGGCATCCTGGGGTATAACTAGGGATCATATTCTTCGTAGTTTACTAAAAATACATAAACAACCAGGAATTAGAGGTTTAGTAGATCGGTTTTATGAAAGTCGGGTAGAAAATTTAATTGAGCAGGAATTAAAGTTTTTAGGCGAGATTTATGGCGCATATATAGACTTGAAAATATTAGATGAAAA